>DASPZZ010000096.1:0-2315 GCA_035635995.1 Binatia bacterium
TTGAGCTTGCCCTGCACCGCGAGTCTCACCTGCTCCTGGCCCCAGTCCATCGCGCGCTTGGTCGGCATGCCGTTCACGGCCTTGGCCACCATGTCGGGCAGCACGTAGTTGACCTGCACGAGCTGCACCGCGGCGCTCGGCTTCGCGGGCCAGCCGCGCTCGTGCGCGTACTCGGCTTCCTTCGGCAGCATCGCGAGCTTCGGGTTCTTCGACCAGATCGGATGATCGGCCAGGTGCTTTAGCGGCGGGTGGTTGAACGCGTTGGACGCCGCGATCCACGCTTCGTAGTTCTCCTTCTGAAACAGGAACCGGATGAAATCCTTGGCGAGCGAAATGTTCTTCGAGAAGTTCCAGATGCCGATGCCGTTGATCGGGGGCGCCGAGTGCGTCCCCGCCGGACCCGCCGGGCTCGAGTGATGGTTGATCTCGTCGGCGATCGGCATCGACTTCGCGAGCGCGGCGGCGTAGGGGCTGATCGGGTTGTGGATCCAGGAGCACTTGCCGGCCAGGATGCAGCGGTTGTTGGACGCGTCGTCCCAGGAGAGCACCTCGGGCTCCATCGCGTCGCGGTAGAGCTCCTTGTACCACTCGATCACGCGCTCGGTCTGATCCGACTTGATCGCCACCGTGCGGCCGTCGGCCTCGAGCACCTTGCCGCCGTAGCACCAGAGCACCGACCAGAACGTCGTGTTCGCGTCGGCGCAGTGGCTGATCGCGATACCGACCGGGTTACCCTGCTTCTTGAGAATTTTGCCCTGCTTCAGGAGCTCGTCCCACGTCTTCGGAGGCTCGAGCCCGGCCTGCTTGAAGTGCGTCATGTTGTACGTCGCCGGGAACGAGATCCAGAACCACGGCACCGCCTTCCAGCCCGAGGCCGTGTGAGAGCCCTCGCGCGCGAACGGATACCAGCCGCCGTACTTCTTGCCGAGCTCGTCGATGAGGTCGCCGACGTCGGCGTGCTGCCTCTCGAACAGGAACGGGTCGGCTCCGCCGGTCAGGATCATGTCGTGGCCCGACTGTGACTGCGCCTCGGCGGCGCGCTTCGCGGGCAGCTGCAGGTGGGCGATCGTGTCCACCCTCACCGTGACGCCCGCCTGTTTGCCGAAAGCCTCGGCCTGTTTTCGCAGCTCGTCGTCGGAGGCAGGGACGAAGTGATTCCAGCTGAGGAATGTCAGCTCGCGCTTCTGGGCGAGCGCGGGCGCCTTGCCGAGGGCCAGCCAGGTTGCCATGCCGGCGGTTGCGCCGGAAGCGACACGGACAAAGTGTCGACGCGAGGTCCCTTGCATACGGACTCCTTGGAGCTCGCACGGTGACGGCTGGGGAAAGTGACTCAGAGGACCCGGAGAGACCTCACCTCCTCTCGCGGCTCGGACGGTTGCACGCTTCTACCATCCGAGGACAGCATCGTCAAGTCGGGGGCGACGTCCTCACGATCGCACGACGATCAGCGACGGCCGCTCGGCGGCGAGCGCTCGACTGAACGCCTGGGCGAACCTCGCCTCGCTGTCGACGGCGGACGCGGACATTCCGAAGCTCTCGGCCTGCCGCATCACCGGCGAGGCGTCCGGCTCGCCGAGCGCGAAGACGACGATCACCATCCGTGCGCCGATCCGCGCGGCGGTCTCGAGCTCGTTCGGGTCGGCCAGCTCGTTCGCCCCGGTGAAGCAGACGACCCGGCGATCTGGATGGATGAGGTGGGCCGCGAGTGCGGCGGGCAGCGCGAAGCCCGCGGTCGCGAGACGGCTCGGGGCCAGGAATTCCCGCGGGGCGGTCGCGTGCCAGGACGTGGCCACGCCTGCGTAGTGTGCACCCGCGTCGGCCGTCGCGATCGTGCCGGCCGGTGTCGCCTCGCGCGCGAGGCGCACGACGCGCGCGTCCAGTCCGTCGCCGACGCTCCGCGCGGCACCCTCTCGGCGGAGCCGATCGACCTCGGCGACGTCCCAGTCGGCACGGGCCTTGTCGCGAAGCCGCAGCGCCAGCTCCTCGACGATGGCGCCCACCTCGCCGAGCACCTGGACCGCGGGCGCCCGACCGTCGGGCACCGCGGCCGGACCGAAGATGATCACGGGCGTGCTCGACCAGCAGGACTCCGGCACCGGCTCAAGCGCGTCGAGACCGATCGCGACGACGAGGTCGGCGCGGCCCAGCAGACGCGCTTCCACGCCGCTGAGGCCGAGCACACCCAGCATCAGCGGATGGGGATCCGGCAGGGCACCCTTCGCCCGCGCGGTCGTCACGAGCGGCGCCGGCAGCGCCTCGACGAACGCCCTCAGCCACTGCGCGGCATCGGACGAGCGGCAGTGAGATCCGGCGAG
>DASPZZ010000097.1:0-9568 GCA_035635995.1 Binatia bacterium
CGATCGGCGGGCGGGTGGCGCCGGGTGCGGCCCCGGCCGGCGGGGCTCCATCACCCGTTCGACCTCCACGCACTTCTTCGAAGTGCGAAGGTACGAAGGGGTCCCATTCCGCCCCGCCGGCCGGGGCCGCACCCGGCGCCACCCGCCCGTTCGTCCTGGTGTCGTTCATGAATAATGCGGGCTAGACCGCTGACATCGCGTACGTTCGGCGCAGGCGGTTACGCAGCCGGATCGCAAAGAGATTCATCAGCACGACGATCGCGAGCAGCAGCAACGTCGTGACGAACACCATTGGACGCGCCGCGTCCACGTTCGGCGACTGGAAGCCGACGTCGTAGATGTGGAAGCCGAGATGCATGAACTTCCGGTCGAGGTGGATGAACGGCCAGAAGCCGTCGATCGGCAGCGCGGGAGCGAGCTTCACCACCCCGGTGATCATGAGTGGCGCCACCTCGCCCGCCGCGCGGGCCATGGCGAGGATGAGCCCGGTCAGGATCGACGGCATCACGGCCGGCAGCACCACCCGCAGCGTCGTCTCGAGCTTGGTCGCGCCCAGCGCCAGGGACGCCTCGCGCATGCCGCGTGGAATCGCCGCCAGCCCCTCCTCCGTCGCGACGATCACGACCGGCACCGTCAACAGCGCCAGGGTGAGCGAGGCCCACAAGATCCCACCGGTCCCGAAGGTCGGGCTCGGCAGCGCCTCGCCGAAGAAGAGCCGGTCGATCGTGCCCCCGACGAAGTAGATGAAGAAGGCGACGCCGAACACGCCGAACACGATCGACGGCACGCCCGCCAGGTTGTTGACGGCGATCCGCACCGCGCTGACGAACGGGCCCTGCCGGGCGTACTCGCGTAGATAGAACGCCGCGAGCACGCCGAGGGGGGTCACCATCACGGACATGATCAAGACCATCATGACGGTGCCGAAGATCGCCGGGAACACGCCGCCCTCGGTATTCGACTCCCGGGGGTCGTCCGACACGAATTCCCCTATGCGGACAAGATACTGGACGCCTTTACCCACGAGGCTCATCGCGTTCGGCGCCTCGACGTGCACGACCTGGATCAGCGGCAGGTCCTTCGCCTTGCCGCCGTCGGCGATGACGACGACGCTCGTGGTCAGGCGCCCCCGGAGATCCGCCAGCCTCGCCTCCTGGGCCTGGTAGCGCGTGTCGAGAACGGCCAACTCCCGCTTGAGCGACTCCACCGCCGGGCCGCTCGTCACGCCCTCGAGTGCCAGACGGCGCAGGCCGAGCCTGATCTTCTCCTGCGCGTGGTTGATCGCGCCGACCGCGCCCTTCTCGATCTTCCTGATCTCCCGGCGAGCCCGCGCGGCGCCGGGCAGGCGGCGCTCGAGCTCGGCGAGGCCCTGCTGGGGCCCGACCGCCACCACTCGGCCGGCCTCCCGGACCTCCTTGATCGTCCCGAGCAGGAGCCCCCACTCTGTGCGCTCTATCACCACGACGTCCGGCGGGTAGTCCCGCCGAGCGATCGCCGACTCGTCCACCCACTGGAAATCGGCGCCGTAGAGATCGCGGTTGGCGACCTTGAGCTTGACCCGGTATTGCCCGGCTCTGGCCGGTATCGCCTCGCGCTCGACCAGCTGGCCCGACACCACCTTGCCGTCGGTGAGCGTGAGACGGACGACGTCCTGCGGCCAGAAGAACCCGAGCCCGCTGGAGACGATGAGCCCGATGAGCCCGAGCACGAGCAGGAGGGTGAACACCAGCGCGCCGCCGGTCAACCAGATGAAGGGCTCGCCGCTGCGCCAGAACTGCCGCGCCCGGCCGCTCACAGGTAGCGGTACTTCTGCCGAAGCTTGAGCCGGACCAGCTCGGCGACGGTGTTCACGGCGAACGTGAGGCAGAAGAGGAGGAACGCCGCCAGGAAGAGCACGCCGAAGAGCGTGCCGCCTTCCGGCGCCTCGGGCAGCTCCACGGCGATGTTCGCGGAGAGCGCCCGGAAGCCGTTGAAGATGGACCAGTCCATCACCGGCGTGTTCCCGGTCGCCATCAGCACGATCATCGTCTCGCCGACGGCGCGTCCGAAGCCGATCATGATCGCCGAGAAGATGCCGGGGCTGGCCGTTGGCAGGACGATCCGGATCGCCGTTTGCCAGCGGTTGGCGCCGAGCGCGAGCGAACCGGCGCGTAGATGCTGGGGCACGTTCGCGAGCGAATCTTCGGCGATGGTGAAGATGATCGGGATGACGGCGAAGCCCATGGCGATGCCCACGACGAGCGAGTTGCGCTGGTCGTAGGTGAGGCCGAGAACCGCCAGGAGCCAGCCGCGGTAGTTACCAGCTAGAAGTGTCCGCTCGACGAGCCCGCCAAGCGCCAGGGCCACCCACACGCCGCCCAGGACGACGGGCACGACCACCAGGATCTCCGTCCCCGTCCTGAAGCGGCCGCGGAGGCTGGCGGGCACCGCCCGCCACCCGACGAGCGCGACCAGGATCCCGATGGCGACCACGGCCGGCACGAGAAAGAGACCTGGCACGATCCGCTCCACCACCGGAGCGAGCCAGAGTCCGGCAAAGAACCCAAGAACGACGCTCGGCAGCGCCGCCATGATCTCGACGACCGGTTTCACGTAGGCCTTGATGCTCGGATGCATGAACTCGCTCACGTAGACGGCGGCGAGAAGAGAAAGCGGCACCGCGAGGAGGAGCGCGTAGAACGTCCCCTTGAGCGTGCCGTAGATCAACGGCGTCAGGCTGAACTTCGCTTCGAAGTCATCCGTCCCGCCGGTCGATTGCCAGACCCACGCAGGCTCCGAATAGCCCTCGTACCAGACCCTGCCGAAGAGGGTGCCGAGCGTGACTTCCGGGTGTGGGTTGTCCACCTGCCACTGGGTCACCCCGCCGGCCGCGTTCGCGGCCAGGAGCGCATCGGACTTCGGCGCGAAGGCGATCGCCCGAAGGGCCGGGCCTTCAGCGGTCTTGATCGAGAGCAGCGTCTGGCCTGCCGTGCCGTAGTGAACGTAGACCTGGCCCTGCGCGTCCGCCGTCGCGAAACCCTTGTCTCGCTTCGAGGCGTCGATGGCGACCACTGGTCCGCCGTGACCCTGGAACCGGTGGACACGCGTGAGGCGCCGCTCGCCACCGGTCGGTGGGGGCACGACCTGCCAGGTCGAGACGCCGCCCGCGCCGTCGCCGGCCACGAGCGTCCGGTCGCCGATGAGAAATCCCAGCGCCGTGACCGGCGCGTCGCTCACCTTCACCGCCTCGACCCGTCTCGGGCGCTGCGATTCGCGCATGTCGTACCAGATGAGCTGGCCCTGCGAGGTCCCGATGAACAGGTCCTCGCCCCGCCCGTCGAGGCGAAGGGCAGTGATCTCGCCGTCGAGCTGGACCGGCACCGATGTCACCGACTCTTCCTTGGTGCTCGGGCCGATCAGCGCCTTCTTCTCGACGACGGTCCGGACGAGCAGCTCCGTGGGGCCGATCTGGGCGATCGTGAGCGGGCCCGCACCCGTCGGGGCGCCCGTCAGGCGCAGGATCGCGCGCTTCCGCGCCGGGTCGAGAGGCGTCGGGGCGCCGAACTCGGGCCGCGGCGTCACCGTCCGTCCGCCTTCGCCGAACGTCACCTCGAACTTCACGTTGAGCGGAATCGTCCGACCGTCCGAGGTTCCGAGCAGATAGACGCCGTTGCCCAGCGCGGCGACGGTCGTGACCGCGCCCCCGGTCAGCGCTGGGGTCAGCATGGCCGCCATGGCCCGCTGCCCCTCGAGCGGGTAGAGCGCCATGGCGCCGCCTCGGGTGACGACGAACGCAACCTGGCGGTACTCGTCGACGCCGACCGAGTCGCCGGGGGCGGGCACCGCATCCGCGAGGGCAGGCGCGTATGCGCGGACGAGCGTCGCCGTCGGCTTCTTGAAGAGCGGGTAGACCTCGGCGGCGATGACGAACAGGATCGCAAGGATCGAGGCGATGATGACAACGCCGCCGAGCACCACGAGCCTGGCGCAGATGCGGTCGACCAGGATCCGCCGGCTCGTGCGGGCTCGGTTGACGGCGAGCGGTCGAGCCGGGACCGACTCGCCGTCCTTGAGGGTTCCGAGGTTCGTGGCCACCTACTGGATCTTACCCAGCTCTTCCTTCACGACCGACGCGGGAATCGGGAAGTACCCATCCTTGATCACGACCTCCTGCCCCTCCTTGGCGAGCATCAGCTTGACGAATTCACGGGTCAGCGGCTCGAGCGGCTTGCCCGGCGCCCTGTTGACGTAGACGTAGAGGAAGCGTGCCATCGGGTAGCTCCCGGAATAGGCATTGTCCGGATCCGCCTCGTAGCACTTGGCGCCGTCCTTCTCGGCGAGGGGCACGGCGCGGACGCCCGCGGTCGCGTACCCGATGCCGCTGTACCCCGCGGCGTAGCGATCGACCGTGACGCCCTGGACGACGGAAGCGGAGCCCGGCTGCTCCTTCACCTCGTCCTTATAGTCGCCGTTCTTGAGGCTGTGCTCCTTGAAGAAGCCGTACGTCCCCGAGGCTGAGTTGCGGCCATAGAGACTGATCGGCTTCGCGGCCCACTCACCCGTCAGCCCGAGCTGGCCCCAGGTCTTGACGTCCTCCTTGTACCCGGCCCGGCGCGACTTCGAGAAGATCGCGTCCACCTGCGCCATCGTCAGGCACTTGATCGGGTTGTCCTTGTTGACGAACACGGCCAACGCATCGACGGAGGTGCGGATCTGCGTTGGCTTGTAGCCGTACTTCTTCTCGAACTGGTCGATCTCGGTGCCTTTCATCGCGCGGGACATGGGACCGAGCTGGGCGGTGCCCGCGATGAGGGCGGGCGGGGCCGTCGAGGACCCCTTGCCCTCGATCTGGATCTTCGCGTTCGGGTAGAACCTGTTGAACGTCTCGGCCCAGAGGGTCATCAGGTTGTTGAGGGTGTCAGAGCCGATGCTGTTGATGTTCCCGCTCACCCCGCTCGTCGGCCGGTACGGCTCGAGCGCCGGATCGAGCTTGGGCGGCCCGGAAGCCAACGCCAGGCTCCATCCGGTCACGATGAGAGCCGTAAGCATCGCCGCGCATGCTTTCTTCATCGGTCGTTCTCCTTTGTTGTCTCCAGGCTATGGTCGCGCGCCCGTGTTGCGAAGACATAAAGGGCGCGTTACAAACGTGTTACGGTTTGTCTCTGAAGCGGTACCCGACACCCCGGACGGTCTCGATCCCGGGCTCCTCGAGCTTCGCGGCCGAGAACTTTCCTCGAAGCCGGGCTACGTGGACGTCAACGGTCCGGGGCTCGACGAATCCATCGCGGCCCCAGACCATGTCGAGCAGCTCCTCACGCCCGAACACGCGCCCCGGGGCGCCGACCAGCGTGGCCAGGAGCTCGAACTCCTTCGGCGTGAGCTCGACCTGCCGGCCCTTCATCCTCACCTCGAAGCGATAGCGGTCGATCTCCAGGTCGCCGGCCTTGAGGTTGGCCTTCTTTTCCCTGGCGTCGGCCGGCCGGCCGCGCCGGAGAACCGCGCGGACCCGGGCGATCAGCTCGCGGGGCGAGAACGGCTTGGTCACGTAGTCGTCGGCGCCGACCTCGAAGCCGAGGACCTTGTCCCCCTCCTCGACGCGGCCGCTCACCATGATCACGGGGATCATGGCCAGGTCGGGGTCCTTCTTGAGGCGCCGGCAGACCTCCCAGCCGTTGAGCTGCGGCACCATGATGTCCAGCAGGATCACGTCCGGGCGGTGCTCGCGGGCGAGCCGGAGCGCCTCGTTCCCGTTCCCCGACAGGACGACGTCGTAGCCTTCTTTCGTGAGGTTGTACCGGATCAGCTCGGCGACGTCCTGCTCGTCCTCGACGAGCAGCACCCGTCCGAGACGCTGGCGGCCCGGCTGGCCGGCCCCCGGCAGGACGCGGCGTCGGTCCGCGGTCATCATGTCGACCTCCCGTGCGGTGCTCATCGCAGGGAAGTGTGGACGCGGCGGGTTACAGGACGATGACGGGCGAGTAAATCCTGGGTAACGGGGTCAGGGCCGGGCGACGATCGCGGGAGCGTGGAACTCGTCGAGGCGCGCGAAGCCCGTGATGATCAAATCGGCGGTCGCCAGGTTCGTCGCCACTGGTATGTTGTGGACGTTGCACACCCTGAGCAGCGCGCGGATGTCGGGCTCGTGCGGCTGCGCGCTCAGGGGATCCACGAAGAAGAACACGGCGTCGACCTCCCGCATTGCCGCCCGTGCCGCGATCTGGGTGTCGCCTCCCTCGGGGCCCGAGAGGAGCTCCTCCACCGAAAGCCCGATCTTCCGCTCGAGCAGGCGCGCAGTGTGCCGAGTGGCGGTCAGAGAGAAGCGGGCGAGCGTTTCCCGGTTGAAGGTCGCCCACGCGACCAAGTCTACTTTCTTGTTGTCGTGGGCGATCAGCGCAAGCCTCTTGACGGGCTCTGCATCAGCGAATTCGATCGGATCGAGAAACTCGGCCATTGTCGTCCCCCCGGCTCACGCGATGATTAGCGGATCTCATGGTCGCGAGTGTAGCGGCCTTCCGTTGCAGCATCACGACGGCGACGTGAAGATTGTGCGGCGAGTTCGCTAGGTCGGCGAGCCGCTAATCGGAAGCGTGACGCGCACGGTCGTCCCGCGCCCCGGCTCGCTCTCGATCCGGAGCTGGCCGCCGTGGGCGAAGACGAGGTGCTTGACGATCGCGAGCCCGAGGCCGGTGCCGCCGAGCTCGCGCGACCGGGCCTTGTCGACACGGTAGAACCGCTCGGTGATCCTCGGAAGATCGGCGGGGGGGATCCCGATGCCGGTGTCGATCACGTCGACTTCGACCTGGCCGCCGGCCAGCTTCTGCGCCTGGACCGTCACGCGCCCGCCCTCCGGGGTGTACTTGACGGCGTTGTCGACGAGGTTGATCACGATCTGCACGAGCCGATCGCGGTCCGCGAGCACGGGCGGCAGATCTCGGGACAGGTGGCTCTGCAGCACGACGTGCCCGCTCGCCGCCTTCGAGCCCATGATGGCCAGCACGGCCTCGACGACCTCCTCGAGGCGCGTCGGCGCGAGCTTGAGCGCCACGCGGCCCA
This sequence comes from Binatia bacterium, assembly GCA_035635995.1. Classification (GTDB taxonomy): domain Bacteria; phylum Methylomirabilota; class Methylomirabilia; order Rokubacteriales; family CSP1-6; genus AR31. The sequence continues at coordinate 7,033 of DASPZZ010000097.1, forward strand.
GCTCGATATTCGAGAGATCGGTCAGGTCGTTGAGGAGACGGCCCAGCCGCTCCGTGTGCCGGAAGACGATCTCCAGGAAACGTCGGGCGTTCTCCCGCTCTTCGAGCGCGCCCGTCAGCAGCGTCTCGAGGTAACCCTGGATCGCGGTCAGCGGTGTGCGCAGCTCGTGCGAGACGTTGGCCACGAACTCCGTGCGCACCTGCTCGAGCCGGCGGAGCTCGGTGACGTCGTGCAGGACCATGACGACGCCCACCTCGTCGGCCGCGAGCCGGAGCGGCACCGCGTTGACCTGCACGCGCCGCTCGACCGGGCTCGCGAGGCGGAGCTCGCGATGCGACACGCTGCCCTCACCCGCCGTCCGGCTCTCGCGAAACACCTCGTGCAGCTCCGTGTTGCGAATGACCTCCAGGAAGGGCTTGCGCTCCCCGCGCGTCGCGTCGAGGCCGAACATGGAGCGCGCCCGCTCGTTCAGCAGAAGGATGACGTCGCGGCCGTCGACGGCGATGACGCCTTCGATCATCCCGTCGAGAATCGCGGTCGCCTTCGCCTGCTCGTGCCCGAGGTCGTGGATCTTCTCCCGGAGCCGCGCCGCCAGGCCGTTGAGCGCGCGGCCGAGCGAGCCGATCTCGTCCGGCGAGCGGATCGGAGCCCGCACCGTGAAGTCACCCTCGCTCATCTGGCGGGCGATCGCTTGCATCTGCACGACCGGCTTGGTCACGCGCCGGGCCACGAAGAGGCCGATCCCGAGCGCGAGGGCGAGCACGACGACGCCCCCGGCGAGCATGACCCGGTGGATCGCCGCGTACGACGACGTCACCGCCGCAAGCGGCAGGGCGACTCGGATGACACCGATGGTCCGTCCACCGTCGACGATCGGGAGCGCCACGTAGAGGAGCGTCGTGCCGACCGTCGCGCTCGTCCTCCGGTCGCGCCCGACCCCGCCGGCGAGAGCGGCATGGACCTCCGGCCGTGTCGCGTGGTTCTCGACGCGGGGCAGATCGTCGACGGCGACCTCCGAGTCGCCGAGCACCCGGCCGTCGGCGGCGATCACGGTCACGCGCGAGGCCGTCGGCCGCGCCCCCCGCAACGCGAAGGCGCGGACCTCGGCCGGCGACGCGCCTCGTGTCACCAGGACCCGGGCCTCGTCGTGCAGGAGCCGGTCGATGCTGACCAGGCGCGCCTCCAGGGTGTCCACCGCGAACGCCTCGAGGGCGCGGTTGAGATACAGGCCGGCGGCGACCGTCGTGAGGGCGACGAAGCCGACGAGCGTCAGGGTGAGCTTGCGCGCGATGCTGCGCCGGAGGAAGTGAATGAACCCGCGGATCATCCCGAGTCCGCCTCGAACCGATAGCCTACCGACTTGACCGTCACGATCCGGCTCCCGGCGACGCCGAGCTTTGCCCGCAGGCGCCGGACGTGCACGTCCACGGTGCGCGACTCGATCTCGTCCGCGCGGGCGTAGCCCCACACGCGATTCAGGAGGTGCTCGCGGGAGAGGACGCGCCCGGCAGCCTCGAGCAGCGCCTGCAGGAGGTCGAACTCCTTGGGCGTGAGCTCGACGGCCCGCCCCCCGAGGGTCACCGCGTGGCGCGCCGGGTCCAGCACGACCGAACCCGCCGAGAGGACCGGTGGGACAGGGTCCGGGCGCGAGCGCCTGAGCACGGCCCGCACCCGCGCCACGAGTTCCTTCGGCGAGAAGGGTTTGCTCACGTAGTCGTCGGCGCCGATCTCGAGCCCGACGACCCGGTCGACCTCGTCGGACTTGGCGGTGAGCATGATGATCGGCACCGACGCCGTGCTGGCGTCCCGCCGGAGCCGGCGGCACACCTCGAGCCCGTCGAGCTCGGGGAGCATGAGGTCGAGGACCACGAGGTCGGGAACCGCCTCCTTCACCTCGCGCAGCGCGTCCGGCCCGCTGGCGGCCGTCCGGCAGCGGAAGCCGTCGCGCTCGAGGTGCAGGACGACGAGCCGACGGATGTCCGGCTCGTCCTCGACCACGAGAACGTCGCGGGCCATCGCCTACTGGCGACAGGCCCTGAAGTTCGCGTAGTCCCCCTGCGCCGTGGAGCTGGTGTCGTCGGAGTCGGTCAGCACGGCGATGCCGGCGGGCTTGGGCGTCTCGTTCACGTCGAAGTACTTCTTGTAGTCGTCGCGCACGTTCACGCGCTCCTCGACCCACTCGCCCTTCTTCTCGGGGGCGCCGGACCGCAACACCCTCACCTGAGTGAGACCCATGTTCGAGTTGAGCCGCGTGCCGAGGGGGACCTTCTCGCTCCAGACGTACTTGACCGCCTTGGGCCCCCTGACGCGCGAGTAGGGCACGAGCATGTAGACCGCCAGCACGCTGTCGTTGGTCTTCGACTCGCGCTCGTCGCTTCCCTTCGGGAACTCGAGCGGCCGCCATGCCCAGGCGAGCACCGGATAGGCGTCGAGGTCCCACTCGTATTCCTTTACGGCCTGGATGCCCAGACCGCGGGCGATGGCGCGCAGGAAGCGGAGGCCGGACTCCTCGCCCACCCGATAGACGTCCTTGCCG
>DASPZZ010000098.1:0-1673 GCA_035635995.1 Binatia bacterium
CGAGGTCGTCGAGCTCTTCTGCGAGTCGGACGGAAGCTTCCCCAACCACCTGCCCGACCCCGAGGACGAGCGCAACGTGGAGGATCTGAAGGCCAAGGTCCTCGAGGTCGGCGCCGATCTCGGCATCGCCTACGACGGCGATGCGGACCGGGTCGGGCTCATCGACGAGCGCGGCCAGCGCCACGAGGCGGACCTGATCCTGATCCTGCTCGCGCGCGACCTGTTGACGCGCCATCCGGGGGCCAAGATCGTGTTCGACGTGAAGTCCTCGCAGGCCCTCGTCGACGACATCCGCCAGCACGGGGGCGTCCCGGTCATGTGGAAGACCGGCCACTCGCACCTGAAGCGCAAGATGCGCGACGACCACATCCTGCTCGGCGGCGAGGTCAGCGGGCACATGTTCTTCGCCGAGAACTACTACGGCGTCGACGACGGGATCCTCGCCTCGTGCAAGATCATCGAGCTGACCGCGCAGGCGGCCGAGCCGCTCTCACGGCTCTTCGCGTCGATCCCCCACCTGCGCGCGACCCCGGAGCTCAAGGCGCCGTGCGCGGACGGCGAGAAGTTCAAGGTCGTCGAGGAAGTCACGCGCGAGCTCAAGCGCCGGTACGAGACGATCGATACGGACGGCGCGCGCGTGATCTTCCCGGGGCGCGGATGGGGGCTCGTACGCGCCTCGAACACGAATCCGTATCTGACGCTCCGCTTCGAGGCCAGGACCGACCGAGAGATCGAGGAGATGAAGCGGGAGATCTACGGGGTGCTGAGCCGCTACCCCGTGACCCTACCCGACTAGCTGGCGGACCGCCGAGAGCAGGTCGGGCGCCATCGCGCAGTCGCGGGCGCCCCAGAAGCCGCCGGGGTCGAGCAGCACCGCGCGCAAGCCGGCGGCGGTGGCGCCCCGGACGTCGATCGAATAGAAGTCGCCGATGTAGGCCGCCTCGGAGGCGGCGACTCCCGCCCGGGCCAGCGCCAGCTCGAAGATCCGAGGGTCGGGCTTCTCGACACCTACCGCGCCCGAGTCGACGACGAAGTCCAGATAAGGCCCGAGCCCGACCGCCGCCAGAACCGACTGCACCGTGCCGTTCGAGTTCGAGATCGCCGCGGCCCGAGCACCCGACCGCCGCACGAGCGCGAGCGCGTCGAGCGCCTGCGGATCGCGGGCGGTCCAGAGGCCGACCGGGGGATTGTAGGTGCGCCGCCACTCGGCGACCTGCTCGACCGTCTTCGCGTCGGCGACGCCGAGCCCGTCGAGGAGAAAGCTCAGATAGCGGTTGGCCGACGCCGGGGTCTCGGTCGATGCGCCGGCCGTCCGGGCGAACACCTGGTCGTCCAGATGAACGCGCGCCTGCCACTCGGCGCGCTGAACGGTGTCGGGCGCGACCCGCACGCCGTGGCGGGCCAGCTCGGCGGCGATAACCGCGTAGTCCATTCGGAGCAGCGTGTTGCCGGCGTCGAAGAAGATGACTCGAATGATCTCAGTATAGCCGGACGGCGGCGTGCGACATGTGGCCTTGGTGGCTCTTGGGCGTGGACTCGGCGAGCACGGCCGTGCATCCGAACACGACGACCGCGATCAGCGCCTCCCCGGCGACGAGCCGTGAAAGCGTCACCTGCGCTCCCTGCGCGTCGAGACGGGGGATCACACGATATCGGTTGATCGCCCCAAGGAA
>DASPZZ010000099.1:0-20448 GCA_035635995.1 Binatia bacterium
CTTTGCTAGAATCGCGCAACCCGTGTCGGCAAGGAGGTCAACCGTGCGCACGATGACTCGCGCCGCTCTCGCCGGACTCCTCGCGGCCCTCGTCGCCGCTCCGGCGGCCGCGCAGACCGTGAAGATCGGCTTCATCACCACGCTGTCGGGGCCGCAAGGCATCATCGGCGAGCACATGAAGAACTCGGTCGAGCTGGCGCTCGACCATCTCGGTCGGAAGGTCGGCGGGCTCGACGTCGAGGTGATCTACGGCGACGATCAGGTCAAGCCCGACGTCGGCAAGCAGCTCGCCGACGAGATGCTCAAGAAGCACAAGGTCCACTTCGTCTCGGGGGTCATCTGGTCGAACGTGATGCTGGCGGTGGCGCCCACCGTGACGAGCGCCGGCACGTTCATGATCGGCACCAACGCCGGGCCTCACGAGCTCGCCGGCAAGATGTGCCACGAGCTGTTCTTCACGACGTCGTGGCAGAACGACCAGACGCCCGAGGCCATGGGCAAGTACATGCAGGACCAGAACATCACCGACGTGTACGCGATGGCGCCGAACTACGCCGCCGGGAAGGACATGATCTCGGGCTTCAAGCGCTACTTCAAGAACAGGGTCGCCGCCGAGGTCTACACCCAGCTTGGCCAGCAGGACTATCAGGCCGAGATCAGCCAGCTCCGGGCGGCGAACCCCAAGGCGGTGTTCGTCTTCTATCCCGGTGGCATGGGCATCCAGTTCCTGAAGCAGTACGCGCAGGCCGGTCTGCGCGGCCAGATCCCGCTCTATTCCGTGTACACGGTCGACGAGATCTCGCTGCCGGCCGTGAAGGACGCGGCGCTCGGCCAGTTCGAGACGCGCTACTGGAGCCCGGATCTCAAGAACGAGGCGAACCAGAAGTACGTGACCGAGTTCCGCAAGAAGTACGGCAAGGCCCCGGTGTTCTACGGGGCGCAGAGCTACGACGGCATCCTGCTGATCGACGCCGCGGTTCGGGCCGTGAAGGGCGACCTCACGAACAAGAAGGGCATGATCGCGGCCATGCGCCAGGCCGACTACAAGTCGACCCGCGGGCCGTACAAGTACAACGTGAACCATTTCCCGATCGAGAACTTCTATCTGCTCAAGGCCGTGCAGGGGCCGGACGGCGAGCTCGCGATGCAGATCCAGCGCACCGTCTTCGAGAGCCACAAGGATTCCTACTCCGCCGAGTGTCCGATGAAGTGGTAGAGGCGCCCGGCGTGCCGGGGATCGAGGGGCGCGGCGTGGCCGCGCCCCTTTTCTTTCGATGGGGGTGCCGGTGGCGATAACCCTCGCCCTGGTGCTCGAGCAAACGCTCAACGGCTTGCAGTACGGCGTGATGCTCTTCCTGATGGCCGCGGGGCTGACGCTCGTCTTCGGCATCATGAACCTCGTCAACCTCGCCCACGGCTCGCTCTACATGGTCGGCGCCTATCTGGCCACGGCGCTCGCGCGGTGGTCTGGATCGTTCGTGCTCGGCGTCGCCCTCGCGCTGCCGGGCACGCTCCTGGTCGGCATCCTCGTGGAGGTGGTCGCGCTCCGGACGCTCTACGAGCGCGATCATCTCGACCAGGTGCTGGCGACCTTCGGCCTGATCCTCTTCTTCAACGAGCTGATCGCCATCATCTGGGGTCGCGCGGCGATCTACACCAGTGTTCCGCCCTTCCTGAGCGGCCACATCCGTGTGCTGCCCGGCGTGCCGTATCCCACGTATCGTGCGGGCATCATCCTGGTGGGTGTCGCGGTGGCCGCGCTCCTCTGGGTTCTGGTGACGCGCACCCGGCTGGGTATGCGCATCCGGGCCGGCGCCACCAACCGCACGATGATCTCGGCGCTCGGCGTGAACATCCGGCTCCTCTACACCCTGGTCTTCGGCGTGGGTGCTGCGCTGGCAGGACTCGCCGGGGCGATGGCGGGTCCCATCTACTCGGTGCAGCCGGGCATGGGCGAGGGGATCCTCATCCAGGTCTTCGTCGTCATCGTCATCGGCGGCATCGGCTCCATCCGCGGGGCGATGGTCGGCGCCATCGTCGTGGGCATGGCGGACACCCTCGGTCGCGCGTTCCTCAAGCCCATGCTGGCGACGGTCATCTCGCCGCCCGCCGCCGACAAGGCGGGGCCGGCCCTGGCCTCGATGTCGATCTACCTTCTGATGGCGGCGGTGCTCTTCTTCCGTCCTGAGGGGCTGTTTCCGGCGCGGAGCCGCTCCTGATGACGGTCTCGCGCCGCGCGATCGCGCTCGCGGTCGGCTGTCTCCTGCTGGCGCTGGTCCCGCCGATCGCGGCGCTCACCAACCAGCCCTTCTACGTCGACCTGTTCCGGCGGATGATGATCTTCGCGATCGCGGCGGTGAGTCTCGATCTGATCCTGGGCTACGGGGGCATGGTGAGCTTCGGGCACGCGGCCTATCTCGGCATCGGCGCCTATGCGGTCGGAATCCCCGCCTTCCACGGCGTCGACAGCGGCTGGCTCCAGTGGCCCCTGGCCATCGTGGCTTCCGCGCTGGCGGCGCTGGTGATCGGCGCCATCTCGCTCAGGACCAGCGGCGTCTACTTCATCATGATCACGCTCGCCTTCGCCCAGATGCTCTACTACCTGGGTCTCAGCCTCGAGGCCTACGGCGGCGACAACGGGATGCGACTCGCCGGACGCAGCCGGTTCGGCGGGCCGATCGACCTCCACCAGCCCGCGGTCTTCTACTACGTGGTGCTGGCGATCCTCGTCCTGTTCCTCGTGCTCGGCAGCCGGCTGGTCGCGTCGCGCTTCGGCATGGTCATCCGAGCCGCGAAGTCGAACGAGCCGCGCGCCCGCGCGATCGGCTTCTCGCCGTACCGGTACAAGCTCACGGCCTTCGTCATCGCCGGGAGCGCCGGGGGCCTGGCCGGTGCCCTGCTGGCCAACCAGACGGAGTACCTGACGCCGGACTTCATGCACTGGACCCGGTCAGGCGAGATCATGTTCATGGTGATCCTTGGCGGCACCGGGACGCTGTTCGGGCCCGTGATCGGCGCGATCGCGCTGCTGCTGCTCGAGGACGTGTTGTCCGCCCTGACCGTGCACTGGCAGATCGTGCTCGGGCCGATCCTGATCCTGGTCGTGCTGTTCGCGAAGCGCGGCCTCTTCGGCCTCCTGCCCGGCGCCGCCCCGCGTGATGGCTGAGACGCTGCTGGCCGTTCGCGGTCTCAGCAAGCGCTTCGGCGGCCTGCTCGCCAGCGATCAGATCGACCTCGACGTGGTCCGGGGTGAGACGCACGCGATCATCGGCCCCAACGGCGCCGGCAAGACCACGCTCATCGGGCAGCTCGCGGGCGACCTGCGTCCGGACGCCGGCTCCATCCGTTTCGCCGGGCAGGACGTCACGCGCCTGGACGCGCCGCTCCGGTCGCGGCGCGGCTTGGCGCGCTCCTTTCAGATCACCAGCATCTTCCGGGACTTCTCGGCCCTCGACAACGTGGCCCTCGCCGTGCAGGCGCACAGCGGTGGGAGCTTTCGGTTCTGGCGGCCGGCTCGTGACGATCGGGCGCTCCGCGAGCCGGCGCGCGCCGCGCTGGCCTCCGTGGGACTCGGCGAGCGCGCCGGCGTGCTGGCGGCCAATCTCGCCCATGGCGAGCAGCGGCAACTCGAGATCGCGATGGCTCTGGCGACGGAGCCGCGGCTGCTCCTGCTCGACGAGCCGGTCGCGGGCATGGGGCTCGAGGAGTCTCGGCGGATGGTGCGCTTCCTCGAGACCCTCAAGCGACGGATCACGATCGTGCTCGTCGAGCACGACATGGACGCCGTGTTCACCCTCGCCGACCGGATCTCGGTCATCGTCTACGGCCGGATCATCGCCACCGGCACGCCCCCGGAGGTCCGGGGCAACGAGCGGGTGCGGCGAGCTTACCTGGGCGAGGACCACACGCCCTGATGCTGACCGTCGACTCGATCGAGACGGCGTACGGCGCGAGCCAGGTCCTGTTCGGCGTGAGCCTCACGGTCGGCTCGGGTCAAGTCGTGACGCTGCTCGGCCGGAACGGCATGGGCAAGACCACGACCGTCCGCTCGATCATGGGCATCGCCCGGCCGAAGGCCGGCACAATTCGCTTCGAGGGCCGCGCGATCCACGGACTGCCCCCGTACCGGGTGGCGCAGGCCGGGCTCGGGCTGGTGCCCGAGGGACGCCAAGTGTTCCCCAATCTCACCGTGCGGGAGAACCTGGTGGCGACGGCGGCGAACCGCGCCGGGAGCGCCGCCCCCTGGCGGGTCGAGCCGGTCTTCGAGCTGTTTCCGCAGCTGGCGGCTCGCGCGCGGAGTCTCGGCTCGGCACTCTCCGGCGGCGAGCAGCAGATGCTCGCGATCGGCCGCGCGCTCATGACGAACCCGCGGCTTCTCATCCTGGACGAGGCGACCGAGGGGCTCGCGCCGCTCGTCCGCGCCGAGATCTGGCGCTGCGTGGAACGGCTCAAGGTGCTGAGCCAGTCGATCCTGATCATCGACAAGGACGTGGCGACGCTCAGCCGGATCGCGGACGCGCACTACGTCCTCGAGAAGGGGCGGATCGTCTGGAGCGGAACGTCCGCCGAGCTTCGGACCCACGCGGACATCCAGCACCGGTACCTCGGCGTATGAGAGACTGCGGGGCGTGAGCTGGATCGACCGTTCGTTTCCGACGACCGCGACCCCGAGCGACCTGGTTGGGCGGGTGCTGGGCCTCAACCCGGGCATGATGACGGGGCCGGGCACCAACACCTATCTCGTGGGGCGCCGCGATCCGATCCTCATCGACACCGGCGCCGGCATGGCCGAGTATCCGCCGCTCCTCACGCGCTATCTCGCCGAGCGCGGGTGGTCCCAGCCCTCGCGCATCATTCTGACGCATCGCCACCCCGATCACCTGGGCGGCGTCTCCCAGCTCCGGGCGCGCTTTCGCGGCATCCACGTCGCGAAGATGATCTACCGCGACGCGTCGCTGCCGGAGTCGATCCACGATCTGCGCGACGGCCAGAAGATCGAGGCCGACGGCGGCACGCTCATCGCGGTCCACACGCCGGGCCACGCCTCCGACCATCTCTGCTACTACCTGATGGAGGAAAAGGCCCTGTTCACCGGAGACGTGATCCTGGCCGGGTCCACGACGGTCATCCCGTCCGGCGACGGGGACCTCCTCGACTACATGAATTCCCTCAAGCGCATCCAGGGGCTCGACGTCCGGCGGATCTACCCGGCGCACGGGCCGGTCATCGAGGACGGCCCGGGACGGATCCAGGAGTACATCGACCACCGTCTGATGCGCGAGCGCCAGATCCTGGAAGCGCTCGGCGACGGTCTAGGGACGATTCCCGCGATGGTCGGGCGGATCTACGCCGACATCGCGCCGGCCCTCCACCCGATGGCGGCCATGTCGGTCGAGTCGCACCTGAAGAAGCTCGCGCGGGAAGGGCGCGTGCTCGAGACCGTCGTGCGGGACTCGCCCTCGCGCTGGCTGCTCGTGCGCTAGCCCGCCAAGCGGCTCAGACGCCCGAGCGCTCTCGTGCTCGGTTCACCAGCGCCGCGAAGAGATTGAGGGCGGCGCGATCCTGGCCCACCAGCTCTTCCGGGTGCCACTGGACCCCGACGACGAACTGCCCGGGATCGGCCAGCTCGACGCCCTCGATGATCGAGTCGGGCGCCCACGCCACGTCCTCGAGCCCGCGCCCGAGCCGTTTGATCGCCTGGTGGTGGAAGCTGTTCACGTCGACGTCCAGCGCCCCGAGGATTTCGGCGAGCCGCGAGCCGTCACGCACCTTCACCTGATGCGTCGTGACGCTCCGAGCCTTGCCCCCGAGCGCCGTCTGGCTGTGGTCGAGCGGCGAGCCCGGCTCGCTCGGGATGTCCTGATGGAGGCTGCCGCCGAGCGCGACGTTGAGCACCTGGAGACCGCGGCAGATCGCCAGAAGAGGGACATGCGCCTCGAGCGCCCAGCGCGTGAGGTCGATCTCGAGCGAGTCGCGGGCCGCGGAGACGTCGGCGGTGGTCGGGTGCGGCGGCTCGCCGAAGCGGGCGGGGTCCACGTCGCCGCCCCCGGTCAGCAGCACTCCGTGAACCCGTTTCAGGAGCTCGGCGCGTTCGGCCCGTCCCAGCTGCGGCGGAAGCGGAACCGGCACCCCGCCGGCCCGCTGCACCGCGTCGAGGTACGCCGCGTTGACGTACGCGCGTTCCGGATATTTGTCGACGGTGACCGACGTCGAGACGGCAATGAGCGGCGGATTCATCGCTCCAAGCGTAGCATGGCGGCCCCCCTTGGCCGGCGCCTCGCCGGCGAGTATGATTGCCGCACTATGAGCCTTGACTCCGCGAGCTCCCAGCAGAAGGCGCCGGCCCACTCTCCTACCTCGACGGTCCAGGTGATCGGTACGCGCTGGGCGGTGGCCGCCGGCCACGCGCTCGCCTCCGAAGCCGGAGCGCGCGTGCTCGCGGCCGGCGGAAACGCGATCGATGCCGGCGTCGCCGCCGGGATGACCCTGGGCGTCGTCCACTGCGACATGGTCAGCGTCGCCGGCGTGGCGCCGATCCTCGTGCACGTCGCGCGCACCGGCGAGACCTGGCAGGTCTCCGGCGTCGGGCCGTATCCGCGCGCGACGACCGCCGCGTACTTCCGCGAGCGGCACGGCGGGCAGATCCCGCCCGGCCTGCCGCGCACGGTCGTGCCGGCGGCGCCGGACGCCTGGTGCACCGCGCTCGAGCGGTGGGGGACGATGTCCTTCGCCGAGGTCGCCCTGGCTGCCACCGAGCACGCCGAGCGCGGCTTTCCGATCTCGCAGTTCACCGCCTATCAGATGGGATCGAACGCCGACAAGTACCGCCGCTGGCCGTCGTCCGCGGCGCTCTACCTGCGTGACGGTCGGGCGCTCCGTCTCGGCGAGATTCTCGTGCAGCGCGAGCTGGGCGAGACGCTTCGCCGCATGGCGCGCGCGGAGGCGAAGGCGGGCGGCAGCCGTGAAGCCGGGGTGCGCGCGGCGCGAGACGAGTTCTACCGCGGTGAGACGGCCAAGCGCATCGCCGAGTTTCACCGCGCCGAGGGCGGGCCGCTCGCGGCCAGCGACCTCGCCGAGTTCAGCGTCGAGGTGGGCCCAGCACTTCGCACCGCCTTCGGCCGCTTCGAGGTCGCCGCGTGTGGCTTCTGGTGTCAGGGGCCCTCGTTGCTCCAGATGCTCAACCTCCTCGACGGCGTCGACCTCAAGGCCCTCGGCCACAACTCGCCGGCGTACCTGCACCGGATCATCGAGACGATCAAGCTCGCCTTCGCCGATCGCGATGCGTACTACGGCGATCCGCACTTCGTGAAGATCCCCGCCGACGGCCTTCTCTCGAGGGCGTACGCGGCGGCGCGCCAGCGGCTCGTCAAAGAGCGCGCGTGGCCCCAGATGCCGCCGGCCGGCGATCCCGATCGGCTCGACGCAGTCAGGAACCCGGAGGCCGCGCTGCCGCTGGCGGGCGGCTCGCAGCCGATGCCCGGAGACTCGACCGACGCGCTGGACACGAGCTATGTCGCCGTCGTGGACGAGGCGGGCAACGGCTTCTCGGCCACGCCGAGCGACCCGAACGTCGACTCGCCGGTCGTCCCCGGCGTCGGTTGCGTCGTGTCGCCGCGCGGCTCGCAGGGTTGGCTGGACCCGGAACACCCGAGTGTGGTGGCGCCGGGCAAGCGGCCGCGCCTGACGCCGGCGCCGGCGATGGCGTTCACCGGCGGCCGGCTCCTCATGCCGTTCGGCACGCCCGGCGGCGACGTCCAGCAGCAGGCGATGCTGCAGGTCTTCCTGAACACCACGGTCTTCGGCATGGATCCGCAGGTCGCGATCGAGGCACCCCGCGTCGCGTCGCGCAGCCATCCCGACTCCTTCTGGCCGCACGCGATCTCTCCCGGCAAAGTCGAGGCGGAGCGGCGCATTCCGCGCGAGACGCTCGACGCGCTGGCCGCGCTCGGTCACACCGTCGCGGAGTGGCCGGAGTGGGAATGGCGCGCGGGCGCGGTGTGCGCGGTCAAGGTCGGGGAAGGCACCCGGTGGGCCGGGGTCGATCCGCGTCGCGGCGCGCACGCCATCGGGCGGTAGGTCGGAGGCTCAGGTCAGGACGTCGCGGGCGCGGCGAGCGGCGTCGGCCGCGAGGCGACGGGCTCTTCGCGGATGGCGAGAGCCAGGCCGGCGGCGATGAAGCCCAGGACCGCGGCGGAGACGAACGCGATCTCGTATCCGCCGGTCCACTCGTAGATCCAGCCAGCGAGTGCTGCTCCCAGTGCCGAGCCCACCTGGTGGGAGAAGAAGATCCAGCCGGAGAGCTCGCCCACCGAGTATCGCCCGAAGATATTGGCGGTCAGCGTGGTCGTCGGCGGCACGGTCGAGATGTAGTTCAGCCCGAAGATCGCCGCCCAGAGGTGGAGCGAGGGCGCGTTCCAGACATAGAGCAGGAACAGGAGCGAGACGCCTCGGAAGAAGTAGTAGAAGGCCAGCGGCCCGCGCCGCCCGAGCCGGTCGCAGATCCAGCCCGAGGAAATCGTCCCGATCACGTTCATGGCACCCATCACGCCGAGCGCGGTCGAGGCCTGCAGCTCGCTGAAATTGTGCTCGAGGGCGTGCGGCATGAAATGGGTGAGCACCATGCCGTTGGACGTGTAGCCGCAGACGAAGAACGTCGCCATCAGGAGCCAGAACTGCGGCACGTGCATGGCCTCGAGGAGCCGGACGCGCTGCGACTTCTCGATCGCCGCCGCCTGCGCCGCGGCGAGCGCCGTGCCCGTCGCGCCGTACGGGCGCTCGCCACGATCGGCCGGGTCGTCGCGGATGAAAAAGAGCGCGATCGGGAGCACCACGGCGAGGAGAGCCACCCCGAACCAGAGATAGCTCGAGCGCCACCCGAACCAGAGCGTCAACACCGCGGCGAGCGGGATCATCACGAGCTGCCCGGCCGACATGCCCGCGGCTGAAATGCCGATGGCGACGCCACGGCGGGCCTCGAACCACCGCGCGGCCACGGTCGATCCCGTCGTCATCGAGAGGCCGCCGGCGCCGAGCGCCATGAGGAGCCCGGTCGTGACATAGACGTGCCAGAGACTCTGGACGAAGGCGGCGCCGATCGAGCCGGCGCCGAGCAGGAGGAGCGCGACGATGACGATCCGCCGGGGACCCCAGCGATCGGCGAAACGGCCTACCACCGGGCCGGCCGCGCCCAGGAGGAGCAGCGAGATCGCCGCGGCGCCGGAGAGGGCGCCCCGGCCCCAGCCGAACTCGGCCTCCATGGGCTTGATGTAGACCCCGAAGACCGACCGGATGCCCGACCCGGCCAGCATGCAGAGGGTCACGGCGCCCAGCACGATCCACGCCGGGTGCACGCGCCGGATCGAGCTCACCCGGTTAGGATACCGGCTCCCGGCGCCTGGATTCACCGATAGAAGGGACGCGAATGCCGGGCCGGGCGCGGGGCGTCCGCCGCGCCCCGCCCGGCTCGTGCCCCGCTAGGTGGCGACTTCGGCCGTCACGGTGGGCCTGAAGACGATCGCGTCCCCCTCCGCGTCGACCGTGAGCTTGTCGCCGTCGGCTAGCTCGCGCTGGAGCAGCTTCAGCGAGAGCGGGTCCTGGACCAGCCGCTGGATGGCGCGCTTGAGCGGGCGCGCGCCAAACGTCGGGTCGTAGCCCTCGCGTCCGAGGAGGTTCCGGGCCGCGTCCGTGACCTCGAGCTCGATCCGCCGGGCCGCGAGGCGGCGACGGAGGTGTCCGAGCTGGATGTCCACGATCCGGGCGATCTCCTCGCGCCCCAGCGGAGCGAAGATCACCACTTCGTCGATCCGGTTGAGGAACTCCGGGCGGAGCGTGTTGCGCAGCTCCTGCATCAGGAGCGGGCGGACCTTCTCGGGCCGCTCGTACTCGCGGAAGACGTGGCTCCCGAGGTTCGACGTCATGATGACGACGGTGTTCCGGAAGTCCACCGTGCGGCCGTGGCCGTCGGTCAGTCGCCCGTCGTCGAGCAGCTGCAGCAGGACGTTGAAGACGTCGGAGTGCGCCTTCTCGATCTCGTCGAAGAGGATGACCGAGTACGGCCGGCGCCGGACGGCTTCGGTGAGCTGCCCGCCTTCGTCGTAGCCGACGTATCCGGGCGGCGCCCCGATCAGACGGGCGACCGTGTGCTTTTCCATGTACTCGGACATGTCGATCCGGATCATGGCGCGCTCGTCGTCGAACAGGAACTCGGCGAGCGCCCGCGCCAGCTCGGTCTTGCCGACACCGGTGGGCCCGAGGAACAGGAACGAGCCGATGGGCCGGTTGGGGTCGGCCAGCCCGGACCGGGCGCGCCGTACCGCGTTCGCCACGGCGTGGATGGCGTCGTCCTGGCCGACGACACGCCGCGCGAGCCGCTCTTCCATGTTGACGAGCTTCTGGATCTCGCCCTCGAGGAGTCGGGTGACCGGGATCCCCGTCCACTTGGCGACGGTGACGGCGATGTCCTCCTCGTCCACCTCCTCGCGCAGCATCCGACCCTGCGTGTGCTGGTCGGCGAGTCGCGCGTCGAGCTCGCCGAGCTGCTTCTCGAGCGCCATCAGCGTGCCGTAGCGGAGCTCGGCGGCGCGGTTCAGATCGCCCCGGCGCTCGGCGTCGGCCATCGCGTGGCGGGTCGTCTCGATCTCCTCCTTGATCTTGCCGATCCGCGTGATGCCTTCCTTCTCGGCCTGCCACCGCGCCTTGAGGCCGTCGCCCTTCTCGCGGAGCTCGGCCAGCTCGGCGTCGATCTTCGCGAGCCGCTCGCGGGAGACGGCGTCCTCCTCACGCGCCACGGAGACGCGCTCGATCTGGAGCTGCATGACGCGGCGCTCGATCTCGTCGATCTCCTGCGGCATCGAGTCGATCTGCATCCGGATGCGCGCCGCGGCCTCGTCGACGAGATCGATCGCCTTGTCGGGCAGGAAACGGTCGCCGATGTAGCGATGGGAGAGCACGGCCGCCGCCACCAGTGCTCCGTCCTTGATCTTCACCTTGTGGTGGACCTCGTACTTGTCCTTCAGGCCGCGCAGGATCGCGATCGTGTCCTCCACCGAGGGCTCGCGAACCATGACCGGCTGGAAGCGACGCTCCAGCGCGGCGTCCTTCTCGATATGCTTGCGGTACTCGTCGAGGGTCGTCGCGCCGACACAGCGCAGCTCGCCCCGCGCCAGCGCGGGCTTGAGCATGTTGGCGGCGTCCACCGCCCCTTCGGCGGCGCCGGCCCCCACGAGGGTGTGGAGCTCGTCGATGAAGCAAATGATCGCGCCCTCGGATTCGACGATCTCCTTCAAGACGGCCTTCAGGCGATCCTCGAACTCGCCGCGGTATTTGGAGCCGGCCACCAGTGACCCGATGTCGAGCGCTACCAGCTGCTTACCCTTCAGCCCCTCCGGCACGTCGCCGGCGACGATCCGCTGGGCGAGCCCTTCGACGATCGCCGTCTTGCCCACGCCGGGCTCGCCGATGAGGACCGGGTTGTTCTTGGTGCGGCGTGAAAGCACCTGGATCACGCGCCGGATCTCCTCGTCGCGGCCGATCACCGGATCGAGCTTGCCCCGGCGCGCGAGATCGGTGAGGTCGCGCGAGTACCGCTGGAGCGCCTGGTACTTCTCTTCGGGGTTGGGGTCCGTCACGCGCTGGGTTCCGCGGATCTCCACCAGCGCCTTGTAGATCGCCTCGGCGCTGACCCCGGCGGCCGTCAGCGCGCGCCCCGCGGTCCCGTCGCGCTCCTGTGCCAACGCCAGCAGGAGGTGTTCGGTGGAGACGTATTCGTCCTTGAGCCGCCCCGCCTCGGCGTGGGCGCGCTCGAGCGCCTGCCGCGTGCGTTCCCCCAGGTATTGGCCGCTCGCGCCCTTCACCGTCGGCAGCTTGCCGAGCGCGTCATTGACCTCGCGCTGGATCGCTTCGGGGCGCGCCCCGAGCTTGGCCAGCACGGGCCCGACCACGCCTTCACGCTGCTCGAGGAGCGCCGCGAGCAGGTGCTCGGGCTCGATCGCCTGATGGTTGTGCTGGTCGGCCTTCGACTGTGCCGCTTGCAGCGCTTCCTGCGCCTTCACCGTGAGCTTGTCCGGTCTCATGCTCTGATCTTCCTCCGTCTCTCGCTCGCTTAGCCCAGGTACGCGCGCGGGTTGTCGCCGCGGAGCGCCCTGAGCTTCTCGTACAGCTCCCGTTCCTCCGGCGTCACATCGCTGGGCATGACGATCCTCACCCCGACCAGCTGATCGCCGGCGCCGGCTCCCTTGAGGCGCGGCATCCCGTAGCCGGGCAGCCTGAACGTCCGCCCGCTCGACGTCGCCGGTGGCACCTTCATCGACACCTTGCCGCGCAGGGTCGGGACTTCGAGGGTTGTGCCCAGCGCGGCCTCGGGCGCCGTGATCGGGAGCGTGAGGTGCACGTCGTCGCCCTTGCGCTCGAAGAACGGGTGGGGCGCCACCGTGACGCTCAGGTAGAGGTCGCCGCGCGCACCCGCCGCTCCGGCGCCCTCGCCGGAGACGCGCACACGCTGGTCGCTCCGCACACCCGCCGGAATCTTCACGTCGACCTGACGGCGTGCCCGTTGCCAGCCCCCGCCACCGCACGCGGCGCACGGCTGTCGCTTGATGTGTCCGGCGCCGTGGCAGGTCGCGCACGGCTCCTCGAGGTCCAGCGCGAACGTCTTTCGCGCCCCGTGAAAGGCCTCGTCGAGCGAGATCTCGACGCTCGCCTGCACGTCCCCGCCGCGGGCGCTGTGGCCTCGGCCCCGCTCGAAGAGGTCCTCGAGGCGCACGCCTCCGCCGCGAGCCCCACCGCGCCCGTGTGCCGCCGCGTCGCCGAAGATGGTGCGGAAGAACTCCGAGAAGTCTCCGGCGTCGCCGAGGTCGCCCCCGTACTCCACCCTGAACCCTCCGCCGGGAGCCCCGGGAGGAGCCTGGGTGTAGCGCTGCCAGTCCGGCCCAAGCGAGTCGTAGCGGCGGCGCTTCTCGGGATCGGAGAGGACCTCGTACGCTTCGCCGATCTCCTTGAAGCGTTCGGTCGAGTCCTTACTCTTGGCGACGTCCGGGTGGTGCTTTCTCGCGAGCCGTCGATAGGCGGACTTGATCGCCTTGTCGTCGGCCTTCCGGTCGACTCCTAGAATCCGGTAATAGTCCTTGAAATCGACGCTCATCCTACAAGGAGTATAGCAGATAGATTGAGTCCTACACGCTAATGCCAGGCAAAGACATCAGAGCGTGGGTTTCTGGAAAAGACTGCGGCTCTGGTGAGCTACCCCCGCCCGACGCGGAACGCCACGTAGAGCGACATCGCCCCACGCTGGAGCAGGACCGTGAGCGGATCGCCTTCCTTCATGTCCCGGGTGAGGCGCTCGAAGTCCGCCATCGTGCGAACGTGCTGGCTGTTGAGCTGCTTGACGACGTCGCCTCGCTGGACGCCCGCCTCCGCCGCCGCGCTGCCGTCCTCGACGCGGACCACGATGACCCCTTCGGTCGACCTCAAGTTGAGCTGGCGCGCGATTTCGGGTGTCACGGGCCGCACTTCGAGCCCGAGCATCGAGCGCGCACGGCCGCCACCCGGCCGCTGCTGCTGGGCCTGGCGCTCGTCGGGCGCCTGCCCGACCTTGACCTCGACGATCTTCTCAGTCTGATCGCGCCAGACCTTGACCTTCGCGGTGCGGTCGGGAGAGAAGAATCCGACGGAGCGCTGCAGATCGCCCGGCCCCTCCATCGGACGCCCGTCGAACTCGAGCAGGATGTCGCCGGGTTTGAGGCCCGCCTTGGCGGCCGGGCTGTCCGGCACCACCTCGTTGATGAGGACGCCCTTCGCGTCCTTCGAACCGAACGAGCGCGCCAGCTCGGGAGTGAGCGGCTGGATCGAGACGCCGAGCCAGCCGCGCGTCACGCGGCCCTTGTCGCGGAGCTCCGTGTAGATCTTGCGCGCCATGTTCGAGGGGATCGCGAAGCCGATGCCCGAGCCCCCGGCCACGATCGCGGTATTGATCCCGATCACCTCGCCCTGCATGTTCACGAGCGGCCCGCCGGAGTTGCCCGGATTGATCGCCGCGTCGGTCTGCAGGAAGTCGTCGAAGGGCCCCTGGTCGAGCTGGCGCGCCTTGGCGCTGATGATCCCGGCCGTGACCGTCGCCTGCAGACCGAACGGAGAGCCGACGGCCAGCACCCAGTCCCCGACCTGGATGCGGTCGGAGTCGCCCATGCGCGCGGACTTGAAGGTGCCCTTGCCGTCGTCGAGCTTGAGCACCGCGAGATCGGTCTTCTTGTCCACGCCGATGACCTTTGCTTTGTGCTTGCCGCCGTCGAGCGTCACCACTTCGATCTCGGTGGCCTTGTCGACCACGTGGGCGTTCGTGAGGGCGATGCCGGTCGGATCCACGATGACGCCCGAGCCCAGGCTTCGCTGCGGGATGCGCTCGGGCACCTCGCCGAAGAACCGCCGGAAGAACTCCTCGCCGAAGAACTCCTCGAATGGCGTCCGGCCCTGCTGGCCTGGTCCTCGCGACACGGTATTGATGTTGATCACGGCGGGCTTGATCGCGTCCGCGACCGAGGCGAACGTCCCGCCCTGAGGCGGCATCTGCACCGGAAGGAGCGGGAGCGGGCTGACGGGCGCCTGCGCCACGAGCGGCGGGCGCCGGAGCTCGGCGCGGGTCGCCGAAAACGCTCCGAGCGCGACGCCCGCCGTCAGGGCGAGCACCAGCGCTCCGACGAAGGTCCTGCGCTTGAGCTGCAGCGTCATCGCGTCCCCTCCATCGCGCTCTCGCCGGCCAGCGCCCGGCGGAGCCGATCCCCCTCCAGGGTCTCCGTCCGCTTCAACTCCTGAGCCGCCGCGATCAGCACGGCCTTCTTCGTCGTCAGCATCCCCCGAACTCTGTCGTGGGTGCGCTCGAGGATCGCCCGCACTTCCTCGTCGATGGTCCGGGCGGTCTCCTCACTGTACTCGCGCTCGCCGCCCATGCCGGAGCCCTTGAGGAAGAGCGACGTGCGTTCGCCGAAGGTCGCGAGTCCCACACGCTCCGACATCCCGTACTTGGTCACCATGAGGCGCGCGATGTCGCTCGCGCGCTCGAGGTCGTTGTGCGCGCCGGTCGAGACCTCGCCGTAGACGAGCTCCTCGGCGACGCGGCCGCCCAGGAGCACCGCGATCCGATCCTCCAGCTCGCTCCGGGTCATCAGGAAGCGCTCCTCGGTCGGCAGCTGGTAGGTCATCCCGAGCGCGGCGATGCCCCGGGGGATGATCGTCACCTTGTGGACGGGATCGGCGTGCGCGACGGACGTCGCGACCAGGGCGTGGCCCATCTCGTGGTGCGCCACGATATCGCGCTCTTTTTCCGACAGAACTCGACTCTTCTTTTCGAGTCCGGCCACCACGCGATCGATGGCCTCTTCGAAGTCGGCCATCTCCACCGCATTCTTCTCTTTGCGCGCCGCGAGCAGCGCCGCCTCGTTCACGATGTTGGCGAGATCGGCGCCGGCAAAGCCCGGCGTCCGCGCCGCGATCACGCCGAGGTCGATGCCCGGCGCCAGGACGACCGCGCGGGCGTGCAGCCTGAGGATCGCCTCGCGGCCCCGGAGGTCGGGCTTGTCGACGACGACCTGCCGGTCGAAGCGACCCGGGCGCAGGAGGGCCTGGTCGAGCACCTCGGGGCGGTTCGTCGCGGCCATGATGATGACGCCCTTGGAGGAGTCGAAGCCGTCCATCTCGGCGAGGAGCTGGTTGAGCGTCTGCTCGCGCTCGTCGTGGCCCCCGATGAAGCCCGTGCTGCCGGCGCGCGACTTGCCGATCGCGTCCAGCTCATCGATGAAGATGATGCACGGGGCCTTGTCCTTGGCCTGCTCGAACAGGTCGCGGACGCGCGCCGCGCCGACGCCGACGAACATCTCGACGAACTCCGAGCCGGAGAGGGTGAAGAAGGGCACGTCCGCCTCGCCCGCGACGGCCCGGGCGAGGAGCGTCTTGCCCGTGCCCGGAGGGCCCACCAGCAGGACGCCCTTGGGGAGCCGACCGCCGAGCCGCTGGTACTTCTTGGGATTCTTGAGGAAGTCGACGATCTCGACGAGCTCCGCCTTCGCCTCGTCGACGCCGGCGACGTCGCCGAACGTCGTCTTGAGCTCCTTGCGGTCGAAGATCTTGTGCTTGGAGCGCCCGAACGACAGCGCCTGCGTGGGCCCGCCGCCCACCCGGCGCATCAGGAACATCCAGATGCCGACCATGACCCCGAGCGGGATGATCCAGCCGAAGAAGAGGTCGCGAACGAAGGTCGACTCGATCCGCCCCGTGAACTCGACCCGGTGCCGCTCGAGCTCGGTGATGAGCGGCGCCTCGTCCACGCCGGGGATGCGGGTGACCGTGAACACGCGCACCTCGGCGTCGGAGCCGAGCCACTGGCGGAGGCGGTCACTGGGCCCGCTCGGCGAGGTCGGGAGCGCGTCGGGCCTGGCGATGCCCCGAATCTCCTTCTCGGTCAGCGCCACCTTCTCGACCTTGTCGGTGCGCACGAGCTCGAGAAACTTGGACATCGGGATCTCGACCGTCCGAGGGGCCTGGAGCCAGGACTGCAGCAGCAGGAGGACCATCGCCGCGACCAGCACGTAGGCCAGCGAGAACTGGATGCGCTGGTTGAGCCGCGGCTTCATCGATGTCCCCATCGATCATGCTAGCGTCGGGGACGTGGAGTGTCAAACACGCAGCCTCTTTTCGCTTGACACTTCAATCCCTTTGGCCTAAAAGTTGGCGCTGATCGCTCCTGTGAAAGTGATAACAAGCTCGTCTCTCGCGAGGGTCGGCGAACGCCGTTGCGAGCATCTGGTTCGGGAGCCAAGGTGAGGGATTGTCGGGCGGTTTGCCGGGGCGCGTGGGCGGCTCTGGCGGTGGTGACGCTCCTCACGCTTCTGCCCGCGCTCCCCGCACTGGCGCAGGACGCGGCCCGGGAGCCCGCGTACCGGGCGTTCCCCCTGATCGGCTCCCGTCTCGCCGTGTGGGCGATCGCGCAGCTCCACCTGAACTTCGCCGCGTTCATCCTCGGCGTGCCGATCTTCGCCGTGATCATCGAGATCATCGGCTGGCGGACGGGCGACGCCAGGTACGACTGGCTCTCGCACGAGTTCGTCAAGCTTACGTTCGCGGCGTTCTCGACCACCGCGCTGCTGGGCGCGTTTCTCCTGTTCCTGTTCGTCGGCTACTACCCGAAGTTCTGGACGTACATGACCGCGATCTTCTTCCCCACGTACTGGGTCTACGCGATCCTCTTCTTCGCGGAGACCTTCACCGTCTACGTCTGGTACTACGGATGGGACTGGCTCAGCGGTCCTCGGAAGGGGATCCACGTCGGTCTCGGCGTCCTCTCGAACCTCTTCGGCACGGCGATCCTCCTGGTGGCGAACTCCTGGGTCACCTTCATGATCTCGCCCGCCGGGATCGATGAGTCGGGCGCCCTCAAGGGATCGGTGTGGGCGGCGATCAACAACTTCACCTGGATGCCGATCAACATCCACCGGCTCATCGCGAACATCGTGTTCGGCGGCACGATCGCCGCGGCCTACGCGGCGTTCCGCTTCCTCGGCGCCAAGACCGACGAGGAGCGCGCCCGTTACGACTGGATGGGGTATATCGGCAACTTCGTGGCGCTGTCCGCGTTCATCGTCCTGCCATTCGCGGGCTACTACCTGGGCCGTGAGATTTACGCCTTCAACCAGACCATGGGCATCACGATGATGGGCGGCTTCATGTCGTGGCTCTGGATCATCCAGGCGATCCTGATCGGCGTGCTCTTCATCGGCTCGAACTACTACCTCTGGCTCGGCATGGAGCGCATCCCCGGCTCGGAGCGGTACCGGCGCTACGTCCCGATGATGATCGGCATCCTCGCCTTCGGCTTCATGGTCTGGGCGACGCCGCGCTCCATGGTCATCACGCTTGACGAGGCGCGGGCGATGGGCGGCACGCATCATCCGGTGCTCGGCTTCCTGGGTGTCATGTCGGCGAAGAACACCGCCGTGAACATGATGATCCTCACCACCTTCGTGTCGTTCGTCCTCTATCGGCGCGCGAACCGGATCTCGATCAAGCCGTGGGCCGGGGTCGGGATGGCGATCCAGTGGGCCGTGCTCGGACTCGCCGCGGCGATCGTCGTCTTCTACGGCGTGTACGGGTACTTCGTCGAGTCGCTGGTGAGAATCGGCTTCTCCGTGTACCAGGTGCTGGCCGTGCTCGCGGCGATCGTCGTCGTGATGGCGATCGATATCCCGATGTTCAAGGGCGCCCGCTCGACCGGGACGATCCGCTGGGGGACGATCGCGCCCCGCTCCCAGTACGTGCTCATCCTCCTGGCGGTCACGTTCACCTGGCTGATGGGTCTGATGGGCTTCGCCCGCTCGGGAATCCGCCAGCACTGGCACGTCTACGGCGTCATGCGCGACAACTCGGTCGACGCGGTGACGCCCGCGATCGGGTACGCGGCCAACATGATCACCACGGTCACGATCGTGTTCTTCGCGCTGGTGATGTTCATCTTCTGGCTCGGTGGTCTCGGCGAGAAGGGCAAGGCCGGCGAGTCCGGCCATGCCGCCGCGCCGGTCTTCGCGGGCGGGAGCGACGCCGACCCCGGGGGAACAGCGTCCGCGGGGTCGAGAGGGGGGCGGAGCCCCCTTCTCCCATAGAATGCGCCTTCCCGTCGGCGTCAAGGTCAGTGCGTTCGCGCTCGTCGTGATGGGCACCTATACCTACTACGCCAACTCGATCCCCCAGATCCAGTCGAAGCCGCCCGCCGAGCTGTCGCTCGAGGGCGGCAACGTCACACCCGCCCAGCTCGTGAAGGCCGGCGAGGAGATCTTCAAGACGAAGGGCACGTGCGAGATCTGTCACCGGATCGGCCAGCCGGGGACCCGGGCGCCCGACCTCGCAGGCATCGGCGCCCGCGCGGCGAAGAGGAAGCCCGGCCTGAGCGCCAAGCAGTACCTCATCGAGTCGCTGCTCCAGCCCGGGGCGTACATCGTCGAGGGCTACCCGAACATCATGCCCGCGGTCGACAAGCCGCCGATCGCGTTGAATCGCTCCGAAGTCTGGGCGCTGACCGCGTTCCTCGAGTCCCTCGGAGGTGCCGTCGACGTCACGCTCGACGACATCCCCAAGACCGTGGGGGCCGCCGCGGCGGGAGGCGCCCCGGCCGAGCTGAAAATTCCCGGCGACCCGAAGGCGGGCGAGGCGGTCTTCACGGGCAAGGGCGCCTGCATCGCCTGCCACAAGGCGGGGAAGATCGGCGCCTCGCCCGTCGGGCCCGACCTCTCGCAGATCGCCAGGATCCAGCCGCCGGACTACATCATGAAGAAGATCCTGGATCCGGCGGGCGCGGGCACGGTGGCGGGCTATCCCAAGGGCGTCATGCCTCCGATGTTCGGTCAGACGCTGACGGCGAAGGAGTACGTGGATCTCGTGGCCTTCCTGCTGACGCTGAAATGAGCCGATGAGCTTCCTGCGCTCGCGCTTCGTTCAGGCCGTTCTCGTGCTGGTCATCGCCTTCGTCGTCCTCCGGTTCGGCATCCGGCCGCCGGCGCCGTGGAGCGTCCTGACCCTCTACATGTCGATCGTGCTCCTCGCCGTGCTCGTGTTCGTGTCCTCGGACTCCGATTCGTGGCGCGACTTCGTCCGGCCGATCCGCGAGACGCTGGTCAATCCCGACAAGCGCCACGCGCGGCTCGCGCTCTTGATCGCCCTCCCGCTCGTGCTCGGCTACTACGCCTACACGCAGGCCGCGGCCAAGCCGCAGGCGCCGCCGGAGCTGCGCGCGGTCCACCCGGCGCCGCCGGCCTCCATCCAGTACCGCGGCAAGGAGATCCAGATCACGGGGCTGGACAACCCGCTGCGCAAGGACCAGGCGAGCTTCAAGAAGCACGTCGCGGCGGGCGCGGAGATCTACATCCGCAACTGCGTGTACTGCCACGGCGACAACCTCGACGGGAAAGGCCACTTCGCGTACGGGTTCAATCCGCCGCCCGCGAACTTCCAGGATCCCGGCACGATCGCGATGCTGCAGGAGGCGTACCTCTTCTGGCGCATCGCCAAGGGCGGGCCCGGGCTCCCGAAGGAGTCGACACCCTGGAACTCGGTCATGCCCGCCTGGGAAGATCGGCTGACCGACGAGCAGATCTGGCAGGTCATCATGTACCTCTACGACGCGACGGGGCAGCAGCCGCGGCGGTGGGAGGAAGCGCATTGATTCCTCCGCTTGGCGGTCGCCGGGTCGCGCGGGGCGAGACGGGCCGGGGCCCGCGGGGGCGCGCAGCCGGCTCCGTCACCCACTCGCCCGCCGCCGCAGCTCTGCGAGCTGCGGGCGGGACTCGGGGGTCCCACTTCGCCGCCCGGGTGCCCCCGGCCGCCCGCACCCGGCGCCACCCGCCCGGCGAGCGCGTCGATCGTTCGTGAATCATCCGGGCTAACCCCTCGCGGAGAGCGCGCGCCAGATCTTCT
>DASPZZ010000100.1:0-8725 GCA_035635995.1 Binatia bacterium
GGCCACTGCTCCGTCGGCTGCCTGCACATTCGTCCGGTCATCGACCTCAAGACCCCGCGCGGCCTCGAGCAGGTGCGGGCGATCGCCGACGAGATCACCGATCTGGTCGTGCGATTCGGCGGCACCATCTCGAGCGAGCACGGCGACGGACGGGCGCGGAGCCCGTTCCTCGAGCGCATGTACGGTCCGCGGATCATGCAGGCCTTCCGCGAGCTCAAGCGCGCCTTCGACCCGGACAACTGCATGAATCCCGGCAACATCGTCGCCCCCGCGGGAATCACCGAGCACCTGCGGTACGGCACCCAGTACACGACGTGGGAGCCGGCGACGCTCCTGGACTTCTCCGAGCAGGGCGGGTTCGCGGCGTCGATCGAGATGTGCAACGGCGTGGGCGCCTGCCGCAAGACGCTCGAGGGCACGATGTGCCCGTCGTACATGGCGACGAAGGACGAGGAGCACTCGACCCGCGGGCGCGCCAACGCCCTCCGGGCCGTGCTCTCGGGGCGCCTGCCGCCGACGGAATTCACGGGGCGGCGGCTCTACGAGGTCATGGATCTCTGCCTGGAGTGCAAGGGGTGCAAGGCCGAGTGCCCGGCCAACGTGGACATGGCGAAGCTCAAGTACGAGTTTCTCCACCACTACTACGAGGCCAACGGGCTACCGCTCCGCAACCGTCTGTTCGGCCGCATCGCGCGGATGAATCGCCTGGGCTCGCGCGTCCCGGCGCTCGTCAACTGGGTCTCGGGCCTGGCCCCGAGCCGCTGGGCGCTCGAGAAGATCGCCGGGATCGACCGCCGCCGTCCGCTGCCGTCGCTGGCCGCGCAGACGTTCACCGACTGGTTCTCGCGGCGGGTGCCGCCGGCGGCGTCGCCGCGTGGCGAGGTCGTGCTGTTCAACGACACCTTCACGACGTACAACGTGCCGGAGATCGCGCGCGCCGCCGTCGAGGTGCTCGAAGCGGGCGGCTATCGCGTCGTGCTGGTCGAGCGGAAATGCTGCGGGCGGCCCCTCATCTCCAAGGGCATGCTCGCCGAGGCGCGCGACCACGCCGCCTGGAACGTCGCGCGCCTGGCGCCCTACGCGCGGCGCGGCGTCGCGATCGTCGGGCTCGAGCCCTCGTGCCTGCTGACGCTGCGCGACGAGACCGTGGACCTGGTGCGCACCGACGACGCGCGCGCCGTCGCCAGGCAGTCCCTCCTGTTCGAGGAGTTCCTCGTTCGCGAGCGCGCCCGTGGACTCACGCTCTCCTTCCGCGCCAACGGCCGGAAGGCGCTGCTCCATGGGCACTGTCATCAAAAGGCGCTCGTCGGCACGGCGCCCACGGTCGCGGCGCTCCGCTGGGCGGGCTTCGAGGTCGAGGAGGTCGACTCCGGCTGCTGCGGCATGGCCGGCTCGTTCGGCTTCGAGCGCGAGCACTACGACATCTCGGTCGCGCTCGGCAATCGACGCCTGGCGCCCGCCGTGAAGGCCGCCGCCGCGGAAACCGAGATCGTCGCGCCCGGCATCTCGTGCCGGCAGCAGATCCAGCACCTGGCCGGTCGCCGCGCCAAGCATCCGGCCGAAGTCCTGCACGAGACGCTCTCGCGCTAGCGCTCGCCGCGGTCGTCGCCGTCCTGCTCGCCGCCTTCGTGAAGGGGGCGATCGGCTTCGGGTTTCCGACGCTGGGTACGCCGCTGCTGGCCCTCGCGGTCGACGTGAAGACCGCCGTGGCGCTGCTGGTCATCCCGAACCTCGTGATGGACGGCCTCCAGCTGCGCCGAAGCGGGCCCCTCGGCGACGCGCCGCGCCGGCTGGCGCCGCTCCTGGTCTTCACCATGGTGGGCACGGTGATCGGCACGAAACTCCTCGTGGCGCTCTCGGGCCGCGCCGTGACGCTGATCCTCGGGGGCTTCGTCCTCGGGTTCGTCGTGCTCGATCTCGTCCGTTTCGCGCCGCGGGTGCCCGCGAGCTGGGAGCGCGCGCTCGCGGCGCCCGTCGGGCTCGTCGCCGGCATCATGGGCGGCATCACCAACGCGCCGGGTACGGTGATCGCGCTCTATTTCGTGGCGCTCGGCATGGACAAGCGCCAGTTCGTCCGCTCGATCGCCTTCACGTTTCTCGTGGTCAAGACGGTCCAGCTGGCGACGCTCGTCTGGTACGGGCTGCTCGGCTGGCACCTCGTGCTGGGCTCGCTCGGGCTGTCCGCGGCCGGCGTCGCGGGTTTCGGGCTGGGCCTCAAGCTTCAAGACCGGCTCGACCAGCGCACCTTCAACCGCGCGGTGCTGCTCTTCCTGTCCGTGCTCGGGGTGTGGCTGGTGGTCCGGGCGCTCTGACCGGTCTCAGGGCTGGGCGCCGGTCAGCAGGGAGAAGATGCGGCGGATCAGCTCCTCGTGGTCCTCGATGTTGTGCTGGAAGATCCTGAGCTCCTTCAGCTCGACCAGATCCACGGTGCGGAAGGGCTCGCCCGGCCGCATCGCGCCGAAGGCGATCGCCTGGAAGCACGAGCGCCCGGCCTCGGGCCGGTCGGTCACGAGGATGAAGTAGAGGCTTGGCCACTGCCGGCGCGCCATATAGAAGATCGAGCGCTCGCCGCGCTGGTTCTCGACCGAGACGAACTGGAAGGCCGAGGGCCGGTACTTCACCTCGACGAGGAACTCCCCGCCGCCGTTCTCGGCCTCCTCCTCTGACGCGACGCGGAAGTCGGGGGAGAAGTCCTCGCGCCCGAACCGGAGCGGGTTGGTGTTGTTGCGGAAGGGGCGGATCTGGTAGCGCGCGCGGCGGAAAATGGACTCCACCAGGGCTTCAGCTATACGACTCTTGACCTCGAGCAGATCCATGGTCCTCCCCGAACCGGGAAGAGGCGCTGAAACCCGCGCCGATGTGGCGCAGTTACATAGTAACATCCGCCGGGGCTTCGCCCCCAAGACCCAAAGTCACACTCTAATCCAAGGAGGCTCCAATGCTCACTCGCCGCCAGATGCTCGCCGCCACCTCCACGTTCGCCGGATACGCCGTGGCCGTCGACAAAGTGCTGGCCCAGGCGATCAAGACCGACACCGACGGGATCATCGCGGGCGACCAGGTGGTCAAGATTGGCACGTACGAGATGCCCGTCTACGAGGC
This sequence comes from Binatia bacterium, assembly GCA_035635995.1. GTDB lineage: Bacteria > Methylomirabilota > Methylomirabilia > Rokubacteriales > CSP1-6 > AR31. The sequence continues at coordinate 3,103 of DASPZZ010000100.1, forward strand.
ACGCCCGGCGACGGGGAAGGACACGCCGATTCTGGTCGTGATCTCCGAGATCTGGGGCGTCCATGAGTACATCCGCGACTGCACGCGGCGGTTCGCCAAGGCGGGCTACTGCGCCGTGGCGCCCGAGCTCTTCAAGCGCGAGGGCGGGGTGGCGCAGCTACCCAGCGTCCAGGACATCCTGAAGATCGTGCTGGCCCAGAAGCGCGAGCAAACGCTGGGCGATCTCAAGGCGACGGTGGACTGGGCCAAGACGCGGCCGAACGTGAAGGCGTCCGGCGTCGGGGTCACGGGCTGGTGCTGGGGCGGATCCACGGTGTACCAGGTGGCGGCCACGAACCCTGATGTCAAGGTCGCCGTCGCGTGGTACGGCCCGCCGGCGCGGCCCTACCAGGGCGCCTCGGGCCCGGTGACCGGATTCGACCTTGCCAAAGACATCAAGATCCCGCTCCTCGGGCTCTACGGGGAGACAGACCAGAATCCCAAGCCGGAGGACGCGCGACGCCTGGGTGAGCTGGTCAAGCAGCACAACCCGAACGTCGAGATCGTTGTCTACCCGGGGGCAGGGCACGGGTTCCACGCCGACTATCGTCCGTCTTACAACGCGGCGGCGGCGGCCGACGCCTGGAAGCGCTGCACCGAGTTCTGCGCCAAGAACCTCCGCGCCTAGGGGATCGCCCCGCCCCTAGCCCGCATTATTCACGAACCGCACTGCGCCGTCGGACGGGTGGCACCGGGGACACCTTGGTGCCACCCGTCCGGCTCGCGGCGCCGTCTTCGTGAATAATGCGGGCTAGGGGACAGCGGTCAGCGCGTTGACCGTCCGGCGTCCGGCGGTCATCCACGGAGGCTGGACCGGCAGGCTGTTCGCGACCTCGACGACGCGGCGGGCGGTCCCCAGGTCCGACCAGGTCAGCCGCGGCAAGGGTGCGACGGCGAGGCACGAAGGACATCGCTCGAGGACCGCTCGTGAGAAGTCGCTCGTCGGAGCCAGAGCGTAGGCTTGCCGGATCGCCCACCCCTCGTGCCGGGTCCGTGCGAAGGCGCCAACGAGCTTGAGGCGAGCGTCGACGGCCGGGAGAAACTCCTGGCCGGCGTCGAGGAGCGTTGGCATCGCCGTCACGAACGCGAACGTGTTCCAGAGCCAGCCCACCGTCAAGCATCGCTGAGCGATCTCGGGCGCTGGCCTTTCCAGGAAGCCTTGGGCGCGACAGACGGGACCATTGCGCGTCTCGCCGAGCGGCGTGCCGGGCTTGATCCAGCCGTATTCAGGCTCCGGCGCGGTCGGGCGCGCGCCGAGCAACACCATCCGCTCCGGTTGTTGCTCGACGAAGGCGGCGACCTCGGTGACGTGCGCCAGGAAGGCGTCTTCCTCGCGAATGAAGTGGTCGGAGGGGAAGACTGCGATCGTCGCTTCAGGGTCCCGTTGGCGAATCGTGTGCGCCGCCAAGAGCACCGCCGCCCCGGTCCCGCGATCTTCAGGCTGCAAGAGCACGTGTGGCGCGGGCCCGTGGGAAAGCTCGTGGGCGACGTATTGAGCATGCGCGGACCGGCTGACGACGACGGTCCGCTCGGGAGGAACGAGGCGCCCGAGCCGGTCCAGGGTCTGTCGAAGGAGCGAGGCTGGACCCAGCAGAGGGACGTACTGTTTGGGGCGGTCGACGCCGAAGAGCTGCCGGACCAGCGGTCTCAGCCGACGCCCTTCGCCACCGGCGAGCACGACGGCCCAGATCTGGGCTGAACGACGAGTCTGCGGCGAGCGCTCAAGGGCCGCTTCCCAGCCAGGCGGCGGCTCGGGCGGAAGCGCGGCGGTCCGGTCCATGAGTGCTCCTCCCCCTTGTCACATGTGATCGCGTTCGGCAACGGTCACGTCAGACACTGTCCGTCGCGTGACTGGTGGTGAGCAATCGGGGAGATACCTGAGAGGAGCGCCGGCAAGACCCGCGGTCAGATAGTCGCGAAGAAGCGGGCGGGAGCGCCCTCGGTGCCGGCGATCTTGTAGAAGGGCGCGGCGAAGTCCACGCGCCGCCGGGGCAACGCACCGAGGCTCGTCAGGCCCTCCATGATGACGACGCCTGCCCCGAGGATCACGCGGTGCATCGGGAAGTCCTCGGACGAGAAGTCCGGCAGCCGCGCGCAATACTCCTCGAAGAAGTCGAAGCCGATGTTCATGGGGCCGCGCGCGACCAGCCACTCCGCCGTCTCGGGCGGGAAGTACGGCGACTGCGTGAAGTAGTCCGGCCACCGGCCGTACATCTTGTCGGTCCAGTCCGTCCTCAAGAGCACGATGTCGCCCGACCGGACGTCGTCGGCGCCGCCGCGCTTGAGGTCGTCGATGGTGATCGCGTGGTTCGGCCCCGCGAACGAGAGATCGACCACGATCGCGTCACCCATGACCTGATCGAGCGAGATCTCCGCGGTCGTGATCCCGTCTCGAAAGACGTGCAGGGGCGAGTCGATATGGGCGCCGGTGTGGAGGCTCTGGTGCACGCTCGACACCTGCCAGAAGCCCGGGCCGCGCCGGTGCGGGGTGATCTCGAGCTTCATGTTCGTCGAGGGCGGGGAGAGCGTCGAATCGTCCACCGTCACCGACAGGTCGATGTAGCGCTTCATGCGCGGTCTCCTATGGGCGGGCCAGCCGATCCACGAGGTCCCGGGCCCAGGCCATTTTTTCGGGCGACATCACGAGCTTCTCGGCGAACGGCTCGCCGAAGGGTCGCGTCGCGTCGATGCCGAGCTTGGCGGTGACGCCCCGCTCGTCGGCGCTCGGGTCGAGCAGCGCGCCGAGACTTCCCGAGACGACGACCAGGTCGCGGTCGGCCTGCATGCGGGTCGCGACCGCCCAGAGCACTTCCGACTCGTCGAAGACGTCGATGTCGTGGTCGACGACGACGACCAGCTTCACGTAGTGGTCGACGCCGAGGACGATCGGAATGACGTGCTTGGCCTCGCCCGGGCGGCTCTGCGCGATCGACACGTAGGCCGTGAACGACGACGTCCCCGACAGCGGCACGTGCACGCCGCGCACATTCGGGATGACGCGCGCCAGCGCGTTGGCGATCTCGGCCTCTCGGATCAGGCCGAGCGTCGTGATGTGGTCGCCCGCGCGTCCGGAGCCGATCGACTGGAACCATGGCCGCTCACGCGCCGCGATCGCCTTCGCGACGAAGACGTGCTCGGTCGAGCGTCGCGACACGTAGCCGGTGAACTCGCCGAAGGGACCCTCCGGCTCGCGCACGTTCGGGAGGATCTCGCCTTCGATGACGATCTCGGCCGACGCGGGGACGTGCAGGTCGATGGTCGCGCACGGCGCGATCTGGAGCGGCTCGCCCAGGAGCCCGCCCACCACCTCGAACTTGCCGACGTCGGGCGGCGGGTAGGCGAGCGAGCCCATCGACACCAGAGGATGGAGTCCCAGCACGATCGCGCACGGGAGTGCCTGGCCCTTGGCCTCGGCGCGCCGCTGGTACTCGAACATGCGCCGCCGGGAGTGCAAGCTCACGCCCATGCGGTCGCGCCCCTTCAGCTGGAAGCGGTGATACCCCTCGGTCTCGACGCCCGTGTCGGGGTCGCGGGCGACCAGCATTCCGGCGGTGAGGTAGCGCCCGGCGTCGCCGGGAAAGTACCGCGGCATGGGGAGGGCCCCGAGGTCCGCGGCCGATCCGGTCAGCACCCTATGGCGGAAGGGAGGATCCGGGACGATGACGGGCTTGATGTGCTCCTTGATGCGGCGCGCGTACTCGGCGGCGAGGGCGCGCTGGTCGACACCGAGCGCCCACGCCAGGGCGCGGCGGCTCGCCACGACGTTGCAGACGATGGGGATGTCGTGGCCGGCGACCCGATCGAAGAAGAGGATCGGGTAGCGCCGGCGGCGCTCGTACTCGAGGACGAGCGCCATCACGTCCTCCTCGATCGACACCGGCTCGGTCACGTGGATCACCTCGCCCGGGTGAGCCCGATCGTAGGCGGCGACGAAGCTCCGGAGGTCCTGGTCGGCCATGGCGGTCGGGGACGCGCGTCCCCTCATTTCGGTTTGACAGGCTAGCAGCGCGGCTGATATGAAGCAAGCGCCCTGCGGAATGTCTTTTCTTCCGTGCGGAACAGCCGGGGGGCGCTCGGCGCCGATGTCACCTTCTGACGAAAGGACGACCATGGCGAACTTCGGCACGGTGGGGGTGGACTGGCAGGAGCGGGTGAACTGGGACCGCCTGCGAAAGTACCGGCTGGAGCGGGCGCGGGAGCGGATGAAGGCGCACGACCTGGGCGCCCTTCTGCTGATGTACGACGAGAACGTTCGCTACGTGACGAGCACGCTGACGCCGGGCTGGAACCGGCTCAAGCCCGGGCTCCGCTACGCGCTCCTGTGCGGCGACGGGGCCCCGGTGCTGTTCGAGCAGGGCGACATCGGGTTCCAGATCCAGCGCCACGCCCCGTGGATCCCGCAGGAGAACATCCGGTACTCGTACGCGTGGATCAAGGGCGCGGCGGGGCCGGCCTCGCGGCAGCAGGTCAAGAAGTTCACCGACGCCATCATGAAGGAGATGCGGCGCTACGACGTGGCCGACAAGACGCTCGGCGTCGACTTCATCGACATCAACATGCTCAACCAGTTCAACGAAACGAAGATCAAGTGGGCGGACGGCATGACGCCGATGATGGAGGCGCGGGCGATCAAGAACGTGGACGAGCAGGAGTGCCTGCGCATCGTGGGCGCCATCGGTGACGCGGCCCACTGGGAGACGATGCGCTTCCTCAAGCCCGGCCTGACCGAGAACCAGGTGACGGCGCACATCATGCAGTACCTCTACGCGATTCCGGGGATGGAGGATGTGGAGGACGTGATCGTGTCGTCCGGGCCCAACACGTGGCCGAACTGGCGGAACTTCTCGGATCGGATCATCAAGCCGGGCGAGATCGTCTTCATGGATCTGGCCGCGCTGACGTGGAACGGCTACAAGTCGTGTTACTACCGGACCTACTGCGTCGGCAAGCAGCCGACGCAGGAGATGAAGGACTACTACGCGACGGCCCTCACGTGGCTGTACGACTCGATCCACGCGGTGCGTCCCGGAGCGACGACCCGGGACATCGCGCTGAAATGGCCGTCGGCCCAGGAGGCGTGGGGATACGCGGAGGAGGATCAGGCCGCCGCGAATCTCTGGGGGCACGGGCTCGGGCTCGCGCAGTACGACCCGCCGGTGATCTCGCGGATCTGGTCGCTCGACCATCCGCTCGAGATCCGTCCGGGCATGGTGTTCGCGCTCGAGACCCAGCACGGCAAGCGCTACGAGTGGGGCGTGCGCATCGAGGAGATGCTGATCGTCCACGACGACCGGACAGAAATCATCTCGAACTTCCCCGTCGAGCAGATCACGGTGGTGATGTGAGCGAAGCTCGGTCCGGACGTCCCCACGAACCGGGGCGGCGCCTTGAAGCTCGGTCCGGGCGCCCCCGCGAACTGTGGAGGAGCTTTGAGCGGCGGTCCGGGCGCCCCCGCGAACCGGGGCGGAGCTTTGAGCGGCGGTCCGGGCGTCCCCGCGAACCGGGGCGGAGCTTTGAGCGGCGGTCCGGGCGTCCCCGCGAACCGGGGCGGAGCTTTGAGCGGCGGTCCGGGCGTCCCCGCGAA
>DASPZZ010000101.1:0-2413 GCA_035635995.1 Binatia bacterium
GTACGCGACGGGAAAGGCGCCGGCCTCCTCGAAGCTCATCCGGGCCGGGATCGTGAACGTTTCGGACTCGGGTGCCACCGCCTTCTCGGCGAGCCCGCCGTAAGCAAGGATCGCCATCACGCGATCGCCGGGCTTGAGCCGGCTCACGCGCGGACCGCACGCGGCCACGACGCCGGCGGTCTCCAGCCCGGGGCTGAACGGAAGCTCCGGCTTCGTCTGATAGCGGCCGGCGATCATCAGGGCGTCCGCGTAGTTCACCGCGGTCGCTTTGACGTCGATCAGCACGTCGTCCGGTCCCGGAGTCGGGGCGGCGACCTCCTCGACTCGCAGACCGTCGACCTCTCCCCACGCACGACAGATCACGGCACGCATGGTCGGCGATCCTCTACGGCAGCGCGTTGAGGTACTGCGGTGGGCGGCGCGCCTTCGTCGCCCGCTCGAACGCGTACGCGAGCTTGATGAGCGTCGGCTCGCTCCAGGCGCGCCCCATGAACGTGATGCCGACCGGGAGCCCCATCGCCGCGCCCGCCGGAACGCTGACGAGCGGATAGCCGACCAGCGCGGCGCTCCTGGCGCTGCTGCCGCGGAACTGATCGCCGTTGACGAGATCGACCGGCCACGCCGGCGTCGTCGTGGGCGCGATCAGCGCGTCGAGCTGCTGCTCGTCCATGATGGCGTCCAAGCCTTCCTTGCCCGCCAGGCGGCGGCACTTCTCGAGCGCCTCGAGATACTCGGCCTCGGTCAGCTCGCCCTTGGCTTGCGCACGCACGAGCAGCTCCTGGCCGAAGTACGGCAGGTTCTCGCGCGGGTTGCGTTTGTTGAACTCGATGACGTCGTCGAGCGTCCGCACGTGCGCGCCCGGCGCCACGCTCGACAGATAGGCGTTCACGCCGGCCTTGAACTCATAGAGGAGCACGATCAGCTCGGTCGCGCCGAGCGCGGCCCGATCGAAGTTGGGGATCTTGACGGGGTCAACGATCACGGCGCCGCCGTTTCGCAGGACGTCGATCGCCTGGTTGACGACCGCGTCGGCCTTCGGGCTGTAGCCGAAATAGCCGTCGCGGGGCACCCCGATGCGGGCGCCCCGAAGCCCGTTGACATCGAGGAACTTGACGTAGTCGGTCTGAAGGCGACCGGCGCTCGCCTGAGTCGCGGGGTCGCGCGAGTCGACGCCGACGAGGGCTCCCAGGACCACGGCCGCGTCGGCGACCGTACGCCCGAACGGGCCCACCGTGTCCTGCGTCACGGAGATCGGGATCACGCCCGCGCGGCTCGTGAGCCCCACGGTCGGCTTGATGCCCACCACGCCGTTGATGCCGGCGGGGCAGATGATCGAGCCGTCGGTCTCGGTGCCGAGCGACACGGTGACCAGGTTGGCCGCGACCGCGATCGCGGAGCCCGAGCTCGACCCGCACGGCGTGCGATTGAGCACGTACGGATTGCGCGCCTGGCCGCTTCGGGCGCTCCAGCCGCTCGAGCCCGGCGTCGACTTGAAATACGCCCACTCACTCATCGAGGCCTTGCCCAGGATGACGGCGCCGGCCTGCCGGAGCCGCTGCGCGATCGTCGAGTCCTCGCGCGGCCGCGCGCCCACGAGAGCGAGCGCGCCCGCCGTCGTCTCCATCTGGTCGGCGGTGGCGATGTTGTCCTTCAACAAGATGGGGATACCGTGGAGCGGCCCCCGGACACGTCCGGCGCGACGCTCCTCGTCGAGGCCCCGGGCGATCGCCGCGGCGTCGGGATTGACCTCCTGGACCGAGTGCAAGGTCGGGCCGCTGCGGTCGATCGCCTGGATGCGCGCGAGGTACATCTGCAGGAGCGTCTCGGCGTCGAGGCGCTTCGCGGTCATCGCCGTCTGGAGCTCGGCGATGCTGATCTCCTCGACGTTGATCCCGGAGCCGGGGATCCGGACGGTTGCGCAGGCCGCGAGCAGCGGGGCGACGCCGATCCCGGCTGCCACCATTCCGCTGGTTCGCAAGAAGTCCCTGCGCGTCGAGCCCGTGGTGCCGCGAGCCTCATCCATCATCAGTCCCCCAGATACGCGACGTGAGCAGCGAGGTCACGATAATATCAGCCGAGGCGAACGACAACGAAAGGTGCGCGGGGGTCCCCCGACGCGCTTCGCGGCATCGCCGAGCGTCACCCCGCGCTCAAGCTCACGATCGACCATCGAGGCCCGTTCGACGACGGCCTGGCCGTAATTTGTCATCGGTCCGGAACGACTGCGCCAGCCTGTCCAGTCTCCGACCACCGACCCGAAGTGTCCGGTTTCCGCTAAGTCCCCGAGAAATCGGAAAGGCCTCGTTTCGCACGCCTCTGGCATCGCCCGTGCACTTCTACAAACCGAGAACGATGAGAACGAGATGTGCCCGGTAAAGATTAGACGGAGCGTCCCATGACACGATCGTTTGCA
>DASPZZ010000102.1:0-3325 GCA_035635995.1 Binatia bacterium
CGCCGACGCAGTCCACGTCCCGATCCTCGCCAACATCACGGAGTTCGGCGTGACGCCCCTGTTCACCGTCGACGAGCTGGCCGGCGCCGGCGTCGGGATCGCGCTCTATCCGCTGTCCGCGTTCCGCGCGATGAACGCGGCAGCGCTCGCCGTCTACGAGACGCTCAGGCGGGACGGCACGCAGAAGCCCATCGTCGCGGCCATGCAGACGCGCGCCGAGCTCTACGATTTCCTCGACTATCATGCGTTCGAGAACAAGCTCGACACGCTCTTCTCGAAGGACAAGGGGGAATGACGGCGTGGCCAAGATCCTGACCGAGGCCCAGGTGCAGGCGTTTCGGCGCGACGGGTTCCTCTCACCCGTCCGCGCGATGAGCGCCGAGCGAGCCCGCCAGTATCGCGAGCGGTTCGAATCCCTGGAGGCGCGCGTGCCGGACATCAAGAAGATGAAGACGAAGTCTCATCTTCTCTGTCCCTGGGTGCTCGAGATCGCCGAGGACCCCTCCATCCTCGACGTCTTCGAGGACCTCGTCGGGCCGGACCTGCGTTGCTGGAGCATGGCGTGGCGGGTGAAGAAGGCCGACGGCGAGACCTTCGCGGGCTGGCACCAGGACGCGTTCTACGGCTCGGCCGTCCCGGTGGTCCTCGGCGCCCTGGCGCTCTCTGAGTGCGGCAGCCGGCAGGGGTGCCTGCGCGGCATCCCGGGCTCGCACACGTGGGGAATCCTGCGCCACGAGGAGACCGACGACCCGCGGAGCATCCTCGCGCGCGGCCAGTACATCACCGAGCCGTTCGACGAGTCGGCCGCCGTCGACTTCGAGCTGCGCCCGGGAGAGATGGCGATGTTCGACAACTCGCTCGTCCACGGCTCGGCGACCAACCACGGGCCCGACCGGCGATTCCTCCTGCTGGTCGAGATGCTGCCGACCTGGGCGAAGCCGGCGAAGGTGCGGCAGCCGGCGATGCTCATGCGCGGCGTCGACCGCTACGACAACTTCGACGACGAGCCCAGGCCCGACGGCGAGTACACAGAGACCGCCCTGGCGAACTGGGGACGCGTCGTCGGTGCGCGCGCCAGGCTGCTCTTCGAGGACAGCCGCTACGGTCCGAGCGAGGCGTACGGCGGGGCGCGCCCGGCCACGTAAGCCACGCCCGGGCTTCTCGCCTAGATTGGTACCGAAGTCGCCGAAGCCTGGCCAGAAACTAGCCAAACACCTCCCCGCTCGCGAGGCTTCGTCGTAGCCGGTTTTACCGGAATTTCAGCATGTTCCCGTCATTTCGACCCCTGGCACCGGGCGTGCTACTCCATACGCGCCATGGACATCCCGAACACGAGTCCGGGAGTCGGCAGCTTCCTCGAGGTCCTCGGCGCGGCCACCGCGGAGCGGAGCGCGCAGATGCTCGAGGAGCTCCTGCAGCTGAGCATCGCGATCGGTAGCGACGGCGAGCTTCCCTCCGTTCTCGACCGGATCGTGACGCAGGCGCGCCGGTTCACCGGGGCCGAGGCCGCGACGCTCTTCATCCGCGAGGGCGCCTCGCTCCGATTCGCCGTGGTTCAGAACGCGATCACGGCCCGCGGGCTGGGCCAGCGCGAGGTGCAGCAGCGGCTCGAGGTCGAGCGCCTGCCGCTCGACGTCCCGAGCCTCGCCGGGCACGTGGCTAATTCGGGCGAGATCCTCAACGTGCCGGAGGCCTACGACATTCCGCGCGACGTGCCGTACGCGTTCAACTGGCGGGTCGATCTGGCCACCGGCTACCGGACGCACTCGGTGCTGGCCGTCCCGCTGCGGGACGCCTCGCGGCGGATCCAGGGCGTGCTCCAGCTGATCAACGCCACCGATCCCGAGGGGCGGGTCGTGCCGTTTCATCCGCGACTCGAGGACGTGGCGCGGGCATTCGCCGCGTACGCGGCCATCGCCGTCCGGAGCGCCCGGCTCGAGGAGCTGTCGTTCAAGGACCCGCTCACCGACGGCTACAACCGGCGCTACCTGATGCTGCGGCTCTACGAAGAGGTGAGCCGCGCCTCGCGCTATCAACAGCCGCTGTCGCTCATCCTGCTCGACCTCGACGGATTCAAGGCCATCAACGACCGGTGGGGCCACGACGCGGGCGACGACGTCCTCAAGCAGGTCGTCCAGCTCCTGGCCAGCCAATCGCGGCGCGATTCGGTCGTCGCGCGGTACGGCGGCGACGAGTTCATCGCCCTCTTGCCGAGCACGACCAAGGCGGCCGCGCTCGTGTACGCCGAACGGATGCGCGCGATCATCGAGCGCTACCCCTTCCCATACGGCCCGCTGACCGCGAGCTTCGGCGTGGCCGGCTTTCCCGATGACCCCGGCAGCGTCGCCGACCTGATCAAGAGCGCCGACCATGCGCTCTACGAGGCGAAGCGGCAGGGACGAAACGTCGTTGGAGGTCTCCTGAAATGACCCCGATCGCCACGAAGACCGCGCGCGCGACCAAGAGCGTCCTCGTCGTCGACGACGAGACGGCCATCGCGCGGATGCTGAAGGACGCGCTTGGGCTGTTCAAGCACGACCACGCCTACACGGTCGAGACCGCGGCGGACGGGATCGACGCGCTCGCGGCCTTGAAGCGCCAGCAGTACGACCTGATCCTGCTCGACATGTACATGCCGCGGATGAGCGGCCTCCAGCTGCTCGAGGAAATGCGCCGCCTGAACGTGCAGACCCCGGTCCTCATGCTGACGGGCAACGACGACGCGCGGACCGCGGCCGACGCGCTCTCGAGCGGCATCTTCGCGTACATCCCCAAGCCGTTCGACCTGCAGCATCTCGAGCACCTGGTCTGCCTCGCCGTCTCGTCCCGCTCGGCCGCCCGCTAGGCCCGCGCCGACCCGCCCGGGCCGGGCGTCCGCCAGACCCCCCCAGGCCCCTGTTGACCGCGACCCGGCGAATCGCGTAGATCTTGAAGCCATGAGCGATCCAGTCACGGTGTCCGTGCTGACCCATCGCCTCGAGGCCATCGTCCAGGAGATGGGCGAGGCGATGCTGCGAACGGCATATTCCCAGATCCTGAACTCGAGCCGCGACTTCTCCACCGCGCTCTGCGACGCGCAGGCGCGCCTGCTCGCGCAGGCCGAGCACGTGCCGATCCACGTCGGCGCGATACCGTGGGCGGTCGAGTCGGTGCGCGACGCCTTCAAGGGTCGCATCCGGCCGGGCGACGTCTACCTCCTGAACGACCCGTACCACGGCAACAACCATCTGCCGGACCTGACCGCGTTCGTGCCGGTGTTCGTGGGCGACGAGGTCGCGTTCTGGTCCGTCAACCGCGCCCATCAGAGCGACATCGGCGGCTCGAC
>DASPZZ010000103.1:0-24502 GCA_035635995.1 Binatia bacterium
GCGCAGTGGGACCCCCGAGTCCCGTCCGCAGCTCGAAGAGCTGCGATTCGGGCGAGTGGGTGACGGAGCCGGTCGCGTACCCCCGGCTCCCCTGCCTGGCCCGGCGCCACCCGCCCGACGAGCGCATCGATCGTTCATGAATGATTCGGGCTAGCTCGCCGGTCCGATCAGGGGCTGGCGCCGGGTGATCGGATAGTCCTTCCGCAGGGGGTGGCCCACGAACTCTTCGTACATGAGGAGGCGCCGAGGATCCGGATGGCCCTCGAAGCGCACCCCGAACATGTCCCACACCTCGCGCTCGAGCCAGTTCGCGATGGGCCAGAGAGCCACGGCGCTCGGCACGCTGGCGTCGTCCTCGTCCACCCGCACCTTCACCCGCAGCCGGTGGTTGCGGGCGATCGAGTACAGGTGGTAGACGACCTCGAAGCGCGGGCCGTCCTCGCGGCCGGGATACTTCAGATAGTCGACCGCGGTGAGGTCCATGAGAACGTCGAACGCCAGCGCCGCGTCGTCGCGACAGTGGGCGAGCACGGCGAGGAGCGCGTCACGCGCCACGACCGCGGTGTGGTCCCCGTGCTGATCGTGCGTCTCGACGATGGCGTCGCCGAACCGTCGCTGGAGGTCGGCGAGGATCGCCACGCGCTCAGTACCTCTGCGCCTGGGCGGCGATCTTGTCCTGCAGCTTCATGAGCCCGTCGATCACCGACTCGGGACGGGGCGGGCAGCCCGGGATGTAGACGTCGACCGGGATGATCGTGTCGATGCCCTGCACGGTCGCGTAGTTGTCGTAGAAGCCGCCGGTGCACGTGCACACACCGAAGGCGACGACCCACTTCGGCTCGGTCATCTGGTCGTAGACGCGCTTGAGGACGGGCGCCATCTTGTGGCTGATCGTCCCGACGACGAAGAGGACGTCGGCCTGGCGGGGCGAGAAGCGCGGCAGCCCGGCGCCGAACCGGTCGATGTCGTAGTGCGAGCACGCCGTCGCCATGTACTCCATCCCGCAGCACGCGGTCACGAACGGATACTGGAAGATCGAGTACTTCCGCGCCCACCCGATGGCCTCGTCGAGCTTGCCGGTGAAGAAGCTGCCTACTCCCATTCGAGGCCCCCCTTGCGCCAGATGTACGCGAACCCGAGCATCAGGACGCCGAGGAACACCAGCATCTCGACGAAGCCGAACCAGCCGAGCTTCCGGTAGAGCGTCGCCCACGGCCAGATGAACAGGAGCTCGATGTCGATGAGGATGAAGAAGATGGCGACCGTCGAGAACTTGATGGCGAAGCGTCCTTCGGCGACCTCGATCGGGTCCTTGCCACACTCGAAGGGCTCGGCCTTCACCGGCGTGAGCCGGCGCGGTGCGAGCAGCGTCGGGATGAACAGGAGCGCCCCGGCCACCAGGGCGGCGATCGCGAACACCATGAGCATCGGCGCGTAGGTCATGGTAGCGGGTGCCGTGAGGCCGCCTTAAGTCGAGGGTGGCCTGACGCAGGCGCGAGCCGGCTCCGACACGCCCGTTCTACCCGAGGCCCGACCCAGCCCCGCGCGTCAGACACGCCCGACTCCGGAGCTGTCCTTGGCGAGGTCGGTTTGGCGCTTGGCGTGATAGGAGCTGCGGACGAGCGGGCCCGACTCCACGTGGCGGAAGCCGAGCTCGCGACCGATCGCCGCCAGCTCGGCGAACTCGTCGGGGTGATAGTACTTCTCGACGGTCAGGTGGCGCGCCGAGGGTCGCAGATACTGCCCGAGGGTCAGGATCGCGACGTCGACCTCGCGCAGGTCGCGCATCGTGGCGACGAGCTCGTCCCGGGTCTCGCCGAGCCCCAGGATGATCCCGGATTTCCTCGGCAGCGTCGGAGCCACCGCCCGCGCGTGGCGGAAGAGCCCGAGCGTCCGCTCGTAGCGCCCGCCGTGCCGGGCGACCTTGTAGAGGCGCGGGACCGTCTCGGTATTGTGGTTCAGGACGTCCGGGCCGGCCGCGATGACGGTCTCGAGCGACGCCGGGCTCCCCTGGAAGTCGGGGATGAGCACCTCCACCCGGCAGCCCGGCGCGTGCCGCCGAACGGCACGGACCGTGGCCGCCCAGTGCGCCGCGCCCCCGTCGGCGAGATCGTCGCGGTTCACCGACGTGATCACCACGTACTCGAGGCCGAGATCGCCGACGGCCCGGCCGATCCGCTCGGGCTCCTCGCGGTCCTCCCAGACCGGCTTGCCGTGCGTCACGGCGCAGTAGCCGCAGTTGCGCGTGCACACGTCGCCCAGGATCATGAAGGTCGCGGTGGCCTCTTCCCAGCACTCGCCGATGTTGGGGCAGTGGGCTTCCTCGCAGACCGTGTGGAGGTTCCATTCGCGCAGGCGGCCCTTGAGCCGCATGTAGTTCGGCCCGCCGGGCGCCCGCACCTTGAGCCACGCCGGCTTTCGGCCCAGCTGCTGAAGACTGTCGGGCTGGATCACCGGAAGTGATTGCATGATGAGCGGCCGTTCAGTTCGTTCCAACCGGGCCATTATGCCATACGGACCTTGGGCGGACCGTCGCCGGACCAGGGGCGGGCGAGGCGTCGAGCACCGGCGCACGGCGACAACGACGCGGGTCGCGGCGGGATCGGGCCGGGCTTCGACCCGGCCGATCGGGTGGTTGCCGGGTCCTTGTCTTCCTTACTTCCGTCCCTGACTGATCACCTCTTCCAGGCGCTGTCGGCGATCGCGTTCAGCGGCCAACTCCTCCTTCAGCTTCCGTAGTTCGTCGGCCTGCTGGGCTTGACGCGTCTTCATCGCGTCCAGTTCGTCGGTCGCCCGAACCGCGCGCTCGCCCCACCTGAGATAACCGACTCCGAAGCCGATCACGAGCGCCACGATTCCGGTGATGATGGCGAGTCTCATCTTTGCGGTTCCTCCCTGTTGCTGAGCCACGAGTGGAGACGAATTCCGTCGATGCGCCTTTCCGAAGTGCGCGCGGCGTCACGAAGCGTGCGGCTCGCTACGCTATCCGTCGGCGTTTTCTGCAGGAACGCTCGTTTCTCGGAGAAAAAGTGATGTTGGTGCCGAAGGGGGACTCGCTCGAGGCGATCCGCGCAACGTGCCGCGCTCGATGTTTTCCAGCGCCGGAGGCGAGTTGCGCGACGGCTCTGAGTGCGCACGTCTGCGCTCATTTAATACCATTTCCACCGTTGTGTACGGGCGAAATCCGGGGCGCCTCGTACCGCTTCGTGTCGGGGAGTTCGTTAGCCGGGCGTTGGCCACCGCTCGTGGCCCTCTTGCCCCGCAATGTCACTACAAGTCCACGAGTCGCGAGGTCGCTACCAAATGGCTGAGGATATGCGTCTCCCCCGCGGCGCACGCACCTGATGCTCGAACTACCGAAAACGGGCCTATGTTGCCTAGCCTCGAACCCGCTCTTGCACTTCCCAGCCCCTATGAGGAGATGCGTCTGAAGAAGACTCTTGACTTTCCCGAAACCCTGAGCTACGAAAGGCCCGTCCCGGTGTACGTCCCGTCCCGATGCACGTCCCGTCCCGTTGCGTGTGTGTTCCGTCCCAAACTGTCGGTGGCTGCGATCGCAAATAGGGAGGGCGAGAATGAAAAGGTTCCTCGTCCCTGCTGTCTTTACTACCTTCGTTTCCGTCGTCTTCGCGATTCTGGCACCGCTCGCGCTGGCCCAGGCGCCGGCGCCGAAAGTCACACTCAACGGGCTCTTTGATCAGGTCACGTCGGCGGGCAGGAATTTCTACGACGGCGACCTGACCCGCGACAACGATCGTGAGTGGTACGCCAGGACACGGTTCCGTCCGGACTTCACGTTCGAGGTCGGGCGGGTCAAGGCCGTGCTCGGCCTCGAGATCGACATTGGCTGGGGCCAGATGGGTGCGAACGATGGGGGGTTCCCGGGCAACACGACGGGCGCCAATCAATGCAAGGTCAACTCCAACGGCTGCTTCGACCTGAACACCGATGTCGGCGGCATGATCGAGATCAAGTGGATGTACACGGAGTTTCCGCTGACCGGCAAGGATAGCGTGCTGCCGTTCATCCCGGTCGAGACCATGGCCCGAGCGGGCGCCCAGCCCTTCGCCTCCCTCGCGAATTACAAGATCGTCTACGCGAACGGCGACTTCGCCGGCGTGTCGGCGATCACCAGGTTCACGCCGGACTTCAGGACCAACCTCGCCTACGCCATCATCGAGGACCAGCTCGCGGGAGGGAACCGCGCGGCGGCCACCGCGCGGACGAGTCGGGGCGAGGACTACGCATTCATCGTCAGTCCCGAGATCACGCCGTTCAAGGGACTCGACATCAAGCCGCTGTTCTCGTGGCTCCACGCCGATGGCGTGACGGCCAGCGCGGCCCGGCACCACGTGGTCGACCGCCGCTTCGCAGGCGGCGCCAACACCACGACCAACTCTGGCGCGTCACTCGGCGGCGGCAATGCCGCGGGCGACTCGACGTTCCACGAGGATCGCTACACGATCGGTTTCGACGCGCGCTGGCGCTCGGGCCCCTTCGGCTTCGAACCCACGATCTACTACCAGTGGGGCCAGCGGGACCACATGGCGGTCAGGACGAACGGCACGGTCGGGAAGGTCGAGGCCGACATGAGCTCCTGGATCGTCGACCTGATCGGGAGCTTCCAGACTGGCCCGCTGCTCCTCGAGGTGCGCGGGGCCTACAGCCCGGGCAACAAGGCCCGAGACAACCTCGCCCGGTCGGTCCGCTACTTCCAGCAGCTCGACGAGGACGGGAACTACTGGAATAACTGGGCCGCTCTCCTGGCCAACGGGGGTATCGACTACTTCAACGGCACTCTGCTGACCAACATGGGGCGCCACATCGGTTACGACCGGTACGGCCGCGCCGCGCTCGGCTTCAAGGCGACCTATAGCATCACGCCCGCGCTCGCCGTGTACACCTGGGTCAGCCCGAACTGGACGGCGGAAAAGGTCGACACCGATACGGGCGCCGGCGCCGGCACGGGCGCAAGCGCCGTCAGCCGTACGACCCTGGACGACCAGAGCTGGGTGGAGGGTGACTCTCGCTACCTCGGCACTGAGATAGACATCGGGACCACGTGGCGGTTCGCACCGAACGCGGCGTTCGATCTCCAGGGCGCCTATCTCTTCGCAGGAGAGGCGCTAGGGACCGCTGAGGTTCTCAGCGGCGTACACACCCGGCGGGACCCGAATGACGGCTACATGATAGCGGCGCGGGTGCGGTTCGCGTTCTAGACCGAGGCCGGCCATTCTCGGTACTTCGGGCTCCAGCTGGTCGAGAGCTACACAGGAAACCTCTTTCCGCGTGACGCTGAGTCAGGGCAGCATCGCCGCCAGCCTCGCGGCCGCGTCCTGCTGCATCGACGGCCGCGCGTGGGCGATCTTCCCGCCGGCCGTCGTGTGGAGCCGATTGACGACCTCCCACTCCCCGGTCTCGTCGATGAAGCGATCGCCGACCTGGAGCTGCATCGGGACGCGCGGGCCGCGCTCGGCGTACGCGGGGGCGCCAACGGGAGTTGCCCGTTCGCCTGTCGCTCGCGCTTCTTCTCGGGCCGTGGCCTAGCCATCAATCCGTCTCAGAGCTTCGCGCGCAGCCCCTTGGACGGCACGCCGCTGTCCCTGTAGCGTCCGATGACGCTGCCCCTCATCGCGGTTCTCCTTCGGCGGGCGTGTCTGCAGGAAACTCAGAGCGCATACGCTTCCAGACGATGAACTCTTCGCCGGCCCGATCCCGTTGGATCCGTCCGCGCCAGACTCCACCGTCGCGGTCCACGCCGATCGTGTTGTGACCCTGAGCGTCGAGCGCTACCTGGACGAGTTGCGGTTGCGGCATGACTTACACCATCCCTTCTCGGTGACTTGCGGGCGTCGCCAACCTGTTCAGCAAGGAGACAGGCAAATGGGGAATCCCCCGGGCGATCAGGGCCGGGCAGCGGTCTTGTGGTTTACGCGGCAAAACGCGGCTGCGAGCGTCAGGCGCGCGACCGTAGCACGCGCAGCACGTTGTCCAGACGCTGATCTCCGGCCAAAGGCAGAAGTGCCCGCAGTCCTCCATGAGGTTGACCCTTAGTTTTCCGTGGCCAAATGGTAAAGCTGCCGGGCGTACTCATCTCGTTCAAGTATCCCTTGTTAGCCGTTCGTTAGCTTTTCAGGCAGGATGCTGCGTTTTGCGCGGGGAAAGTACGATTGGTGCCGAAGGGGGGACTCGAACCCCCACGGGTTGCCCCACACGCCCCTCAAACGTGCGCGTCTGCCAGTTCCGCCACTTCGGCGAACGGGGCCGCGTCGCACCTCGATCAGGCCACGCAGGGTCGACCCGGGCTCACGGCTCCGTTACAACAGTGCCGAAGTATAACGCTATCGTGCGCGACTGACAATTCGCCCGACGTTCTGGCGGAGCCTCGGGTCGAGCGCGTCGCGAATCCCTTCGCCCAACAGGTTGTACGAGAGCACCGTGACGAGGATCGCGAGACCGGGATAGGCCGACAGCCACCAGCCGATCTCGATCGCGTCCTTGCCCTCGTTCAAGATGTTGCCCCAGGTCGCGTGCGGCGGCTGGACGCCGAGCCCGAGGAACGAGAGCCCCGATTCGGTGAGGATCGCGGCGGGGATCCCGAGGGTCATCGCGACGAGCACCGGCCCGATCGCGTTCGGCAGGATGTGGCGCCAGATGATGCGGTAGGCGCTCGCGCCGATCGACTGCGACCAGAGCACGAACTCGCGCTCCTTGAGCGTCAGGAACTCGGCCCGGATGAGGCGGGCGACGCTCATCCAGCCGGTGAGGCCGATCACCACCATGATCGTCCAGATCGAGGGCCGCAGGAAGGCGAGCACCGCGAGGAGCAGGAAGAAGCGGGGAAAGACCAGCATGAGGTCGACGAGCCGCATGACCATGGCGTCGATCGTTCCCCCGTGGTAGCCGGCCGCCGCCCCGAGGGCGATGCCGATCAGCGTCGCGATGCCGACCGACACGAAGCCGACGGCCAGCGAGACGCGCGCGCCGTAGAGCATGCGCGAGAGGACGTCGCGGCCGAGCTGGTCCGTCCCGAGCGGGTGGGCCCTGGAGGGCGCGTCGAGGATCTTCTTCACGTCGGGACGATTCGGATCCCACGGCGCGATCGCCGGCGCCAGCAGGGCCAGCGCGGCCAGGACGACGACGACGACACCGCCGATCAGCGCGAGCCGGTTCCGGCGAAACGCCCGCCAGAAGCCCTTCACGCGCTCACCGGCGGCTCCGGCGCGCGGCCACGCGGATTCGCGGATCGACCAGGCTGTACGTGAGGTCCGCGATCAGGTTGGCGACCAGAGTGAGCGTCGCGACGATGACGAGGTTGCCCATGATCACCGGGTAGTCGCGCTCGAAGACCGCCTGCACCATGAGCTGGCCCATGCCGGGGATGGCGAAGATCGACTCCACGATCACGCTGCCGCCGATGAGGCCGGGCAGCGAGAGCCCGAGGACCGTGACGATCGGGAGCAGCGCGTTGCGCAGCGCATGCTTGGCGATGACCACGCTCTCGGGGAGCCCCTTGGCGCGCGCGGACTGGATGTAGTCCTGCCGGATGACCTCGAGCATCGACTGCCGCATGTAGCGGGAGAATCCGGCGAGCCCTCCGAAGGTCGCGACCAGGATCGGCAGGGTGAGATGGGCGACGAAGTCCCACTGCTGCTGCCAGAAGGAGAGATACTCCCACGTGGGCGACCGGAGGCCCGAGATCGGCAGCCAGCCGAGCTGGACCCCGAACAGGATCATGAGCATGAGCGCCAGCCAGAAGTCCGGCGTCGCGAAGCCCACGAACACGAAGATCGTGGTGACCTTGTCGAACTTCGAGTACTGGCGCGTCGCGGACAGCACCCCGACCGGGATCGCCAGCGCGACGATGACCATCATCTCGACGATGTTGAGCAGCAGCGTCACCGGCAGCCGCTCGCCGATCTTCTGGAGCACCGGGCGCGCGTCGGGCGAGAACGATCGCCCGAAATCGAGGCGGGCGAGGCGGTTCAGCCAGTTCCAGTACTGGACGTGAAGGGGCTTGTCGAGCCCGTACACCTGGCGCAGCCGCTCACGCACCTCCTTGTCCGACTGGACGGGGGTGTCCCCGGTCTGGAGCTCGGTCGGCTCGCCGGGAGCGAGGTGGATGACGAAGAACGAGATGAAGGTGATGCCGATCAAGAGGGGAATGGCGAGGATGAGTCGCCGCAGCGCGTACCCGAGCATGGCGCGCTATTCTAGCGCGACCGGCACGATCTATCCGGCGGTATAACGCTGCAGCTGCTTGGGCACGTACCACTCGTTGAAGTTGTACCGGATGCCACTCGGCGCCGGAACGACGCCCCGGATCCGCGACGCGACCACCGGCAGCGCGTCCCGGAAGAACAGAAAGATGATCGGTTGGTCCTCGGCCAGGATTTCCTGGAACCGGTCGTAGTACTTCTTGCGCTCGGCCTCGACGCACGAGGCCCGCCCCTTCTCGAGCATCGCGTCGGCCTCGGGGTTCGCGTAGCCGATGCGGTTCAGATCGTCCGGTCCGGTCTTCGACGAGTGCCAGACCTCGTACTGATCCGGATCGAGGCCGACGCCCCAGCCCAGGATGATCGCCTCGAACCGCTTCTTCTTGATGTACTCCTTGAGGAACGACGCCCACTCGATGACCTGGATGTCGACCTTGACGCCGAGGTCCTTCAGCGACGCCTGGACGATCTCAGCGACTTTTCGACGCTCGTCGTTCCCCTGGTTGGTCCGGAGCACGAATTCGAACGGCTGGCCGTCCTTGACGAGAATCCCCTCGGCGTTCCGCTCCCGCCACCCCGCGGCGGCGAGCAGCTCGCGCGCCTTCGCCATGTCGTACGGATACGTACGCACGTTCGGGTTGTAAGCCCAGGTGCCGGGCTTGTACGGCCCGGTCGCCTCGCGCGCGAGTCCGAGGCGCACCCCCTCGATCAGCTCGCGCTTGTTGATGGCGTGGGCGAACGCGTGGCGGACGCGCTTGTCGGCGAAGCGCGGGTCGCTGAGGTTGAACCCGAGGTACGTGTACACGTTGTCGGCATACTGGAACTTGTTGTAGGCCTTGCGGAACGCCGGAAAGTCGGCCTGGCGCGTGAACTGGAGCGCGGTGAGGCCGGCCGGGCCCGCCGAGTCGACGCCCTTGGCCTTCAGCTCGAGAAAGATCGTCGCCTGGCTCGGGATGATGCGGTAGACGATGCGCGCGAGGTACGGCCGGCCCTCGAAGTAGTCCGGGTTCGCGACGAGCACGACCTTCTCGCCCGGCTTCCACTCGCTGAAGCGGTACGGACCCGTGCCGACCGGGTTCGACCGGTTCTGCGGCGCCTCGCGCAGCCGCCCCTCCTTGACGTAGGTCTCGAGGACGTGGCGCGGCAGGACCCAGGTGGCCCAGCTCTGGAGCGCCTTGGCGTAGGGCTGCTTGTAGCGCACGTGCAGCGTGTAGGGGTCCACCGCCTCGACCGAGTCGACCGCGCGGAAATCCTCGCGATACGCGGTCGGCGTCTTGGGATTGATCATCGCCTCGTACGTGAAGACCGCGTCGTCGGCGGTGAACGGGTGCCCGTCGTGCCACCGGACGTTCTTGCGCAGGCGAAAGGTGAGGTTGAGGCAATCCCGGCTGAACTCCCAGGACTCGGCCAGCTCGCCGACGATGTTGAGGTCCTTGTCCCGGGTGACGAGGCCGCTGTAGAGGAGACCGCCGACCTCGAACGACGCGGAGTCCGTCAGGACGTTCGGGATCAGGCCCGAGATGTTCCCGGTCAGCGCGTCGACGAAGGTGTCGCCGTACGCCGGCTTCGCCGACAGCCCGGTCACGCGGTCCACGGCGCTGTCCGCCTCGCCGCCGCACCCGGTCAGCGCAAGCAGCAGGAGCAGGCCGGTGAGGCGGAGCAGGCTCATGCGAGTCAGCGGGGCTGAGCCGGCGGCGGGGACATCGGCGCCGCGGGGGCCGCCGGCGCCGCGGGGCTCGGAGAGGCCGCCGGGGCGACGGGCCCGGGCCCCGCCGGAACGGGCGCGCTCGCCGGCGGCGGGGCGGCCTCGCGAACCACGGAGCTTCCACGCTCGCCGCCCAGGATGGCGAGCGTGAACGATGTGATCGTGAAGACGATGGCGATGCCGGTCGTGATCTTGCCGAGCAGCGTCGGCGTGCCCATGGAGCCGAACACCGCCTGACTGCCTGCGCCGCCGAACGCCGAGCCGATGTCGGCGCCCTTGCCCGATTGCAGCAAGACGATGCCGATGATGGCGAAGCACGCCAGGACGTGGATGACGGTCAGGACGATGTACATCCCGGTCACTCCTTCGTGGCGGGGCCGATGCGCGCCGCCTTCCGGACGATCCCGATGAATCCCTGCGCGTTGAGGCTCGCGCCCCCGACGAGCGCCCCGTCGATCTCGGGCTCCGTGAGGAGCGCGTCGGCGTTCTCGGCCTTGACGCTGCCTCCGTACAGGATCCGGACGGCTTGCGCGATTTCCTTGGACGCGAGCTCGGAGAGCAGCCCGCGCAGGTACCCCTGCACCTCGGCGGCCTGGCCGGGGCTCGCGTTGACGCCCGTCCCGATCGCCCATACCGGCTCGTAGGCGAGGACGGTCTTCGCGATCTGGTCGGCGGCGAGGCCGGTGAGGCCGGCCCGCAGCTGACCCTCGACAGTGGTGAAGGTCAACCCCTGACGGCGCTCGTCGGCGG
The DNA here is from genome assembly GCA_035635995.1 of Binatia bacterium. Taxonomy (GTDB): domain Bacteria; phylum Methylomirabilota; class Methylomirabilia; order Rokubacteriales; family CSP1-6; genus AR31. The sequence continues at coordinate 10,672 of DASPZZ010000103.1, forward strand.
TCTCGCCCACGCAAAGGACCGGCGTGAGGCCGTGGGACAGGATGGCGCGGACCTTCAGCTTGATCAGCTCGTCCGACTCGCCGATCTCCTTGCGCCGCTCGGAGTGGCCCGCGAGGACCCAGCGACAGCCGAGCTCGGTGAGCATCGGCACCGAGATCTCGCCCGTGTGCGCCCCGGCGGGCTCGTGATGGCACGTCTGGGCGCCGAGCTGAATCGGGCTGCCGGCGAGGACCTCGGAGACCGCGGCGAGCGCGGTGAACGGCGGGCACACGACGACCTGGACGCCCCGCGGGCGTCGCAGCCCGTCGCGGACCGCGGTGGCGAGCACGCGAGCCTCGGCGACGGTGCCGTGCATCTTCCAGTTGCCGATGACGAGCGGCGTCCGCATCAGCCGCCGTCCGTCAACGCCTCGACGCCGGGCAGCTTGCGGCCCTCGAGGAACTCGAGGAACGCCCCGCCCGCGGTCGAGATGTAGCCGATCCGCTCGGCGACGCCGGCCTGCGTGACGGCGGCGACCGTGTCGCCCCCGCCGACGACCGAGAACGCCGGCGACCCCGCGACGGCGCGCGCCAGCGCGAGCGTCCCGGCCGCGAACGCCGGCCGCTCGAACACGCCCATGGGGCCGTTCCACACGATGGTGCGCGCACCGGTGAGGGCTCCCGCGAATCGCTCGACGGTCCGGGGCCCGATGTCGAGGCCCATCTGTCCGGCCGGAAGCTCGCGGATCCCGACGGCGCGCCCCGGTCCGCTGTCCAGGCCGTCCGCGACGATCGCGTCGACGGGCAGCACCAGCGCGACGCCGCGACGCCGCGCGGCCTCGAGCGCGCGCCGCGCCGTCTCGATCTGCTCGGGCTCGACGAGCGAGCGGCCGACGGCGTGGCCGAGCGATTGGAGGAACGTGAAGGCCATACCGCCCCCGACGAGCAGGGCGTCGACCCGCTCGAGCAGATGCTCGACCAGCGTCAGCTTGTCCGACACCTTCGCGCCGCCCAGGATCGCGACGAGCGGCCGCTCCGGCGACTCGAGGATGCGGCCCAGCGCCGCCAGCTCCTGCTGCATCAACAGCCCGGCGGCCGCCGGCTGCAGGTGCTTCGTGATCGCGGCGATCGAGGCGTGGGCGCGATGCGCCGCCGCGAAGGCGTCGTTCACATAGCAGTCGGCGAGCGCCGCGAGGGATCGGGCGAAGCCGTCGTCGTTGGCCTCCTCCTCGGCGTGGAATCGCAGGTTCTCCAGGAGGAGCACCTCACCCGGTGACAGCGCGCGCGCCCGCGCGAGCGTCTCGGCGCCGACGCAGTCCGGCGCCAGCTCGATCCGCTGGCCGAGGAGCGCTTCGAGTCGCACGGCGATGGGGCGGAGCGAGTACTCGGGCGCGACCTTGCCCTTGGGCCGCCCGAGGTGCGACGCGAGCACGACGGCCGCACCGGCCTTGAGCGCGTACTGGATCGTCGGGACGACCCCGCGGAGCCGCGTGTCGTCGGTGACGGTCGAGCCGTCGAGCGGCGCGTTGAGGTCGGCGCGCACGAAGACGCGTCGCTTCGCGAGATCCAGTTGCGCGATCGCCAGCTTCGACAATTAGAGCGTCTTGGCGATGAACCGGATCAGGTCACGCACGCGGGACGAATAACCCCACTCGTTGTCGTACCAGGCCAGCACCTTGACGAGGTTTCCCTCGATCACCGCCGTCGACGGCAGGTCGACGATGGACGAGTGTGGATTGCCGTTGAAGTCGGAGGACACGAGCTCCTCTTCGCATGCCTCCAGGATGCCGTGGAGCTTCCCGGCCGCCGCCTCGCGGAACGCGTCGTTCACGGCCGCGACCGAGGCCGGCTTCTCGAGCTCGGCGACCAGGTCGACCACCGAGACGTTGATGGTCGGCACGCGGATCGCGATCCCGTCGAGCTTGCCCTTGAGCTTCGGCAGGACGAGGCCGACCGCCGTCGCGGCTCCCGTCGTCGTGGGAATCATGCTCACGGCGGCCGCCCTCGCGCGCCGCAGATCTTTGTGCGGGAAGTCGTGGACCGGCTGGTCGTTCGTGTAGGAGTGGACCGTCGAGGCGAAGCCGCGCTTGATCCCGAACCGATCGTCGAGGACCTTCGCGGTCGTCGCCAGGCAGTTGGTGGTGCACGACGCGTTGGAGATGATCCGGTGGCGCGTCGCATCGTACGTCTGCTCGTTCACGCCGAGCACGATCGTGGCGTCGGGATCCTTCGCGGGCGCGGTGATGATCACCTTCTTGGCGCCCGCCTGAATGTGCTTCGAGGCAGTGGTGGTGTCGCGGAAGATGCCGGTCGACTCGACGACGACCTCGACACCGAGCTCGCGCCACGGCAGCGTCGCCGGATCCTTGAGCGCACAGACACGGACCTCGCGTCCGTCCACGAAGATCGCCTCGCCCTTCGCCATGACCTCGGCGCGGAGCGTGCCGTGCACCGAGTCGTGCTTCAGCAAGTGGGCCAGGGTCTTCGCGTCCGCCAGGTCGTTGACCCCGACCACTTCGATGTCCTTGGCCTCGAGCGCCGTACGGAAGAACACGCGCCCGATCCGACCGAATCCGTTGACGCCGACACGAACACTCATGGGCGAGCTCCTTGTGGGGACCGTGGGACTCCAGGCTCCTGCAAATTATACGGCCGCGTGGACGACACGGGCAACTGTTAGAACCCCGACACACCGGGCCTCGGCGTCACGCAACGCCCGCGCGCACGCGTCGAGCGTCGCGCCGGTCGTGAGGATGTCGTCGACGACCAGGACGTGGCGGCCCGCGACGCGAGGCGACGCGTGGAAAGCGCCCCGGACGTTCGCGCGGCGGTCCGCCGCGGAAAGGTCGCTCTGCGGTCGGGTGGCTCGGACGCGCGCGAGCCAGTGTGGCCGCGTCGGGACCTCGAGCCGCCTCCCGATCCGCCGGGCGAGCAGCATGGCCTGATTGAACCCGCGCTCGCGTTCCCGCTCGCGCGCGAGCGGCACCGGAATCACCGCCTCGATCCCGTCCGGAAGCGACGCGAGGCATTGCTCGGTCGCGAGATCGCCGAGCGGACCCGCCAGCGCGCGCCGACCGGAGAACTTGAAGGCGTGGAGGGCTTCCCGCAGCGCGCCCTCGTAGACCGCCGCCGACCGGGCGTAGTCGTACGGCGGTGGGTGCGTCGCGCAGGTCGCGCACGGGCCGGAGGGGCCGGTGGGGCGGAGGGGCACGCAATCGGCTCCGTCACCCACTCGCCCGAACGCAGCTCTTCGAGCTGCGGGCGGGACTCGGGGGGCCCACTCCGCTGATTGCGTGCCCCTCCGCCCCACCGGCCCCTCCGGCCCGTGCGCGACGGGTTGCGGACCATCGAGCGTCATCGCGGTCGGGGGCGCGGCGCCGCAGATGTCGCATGCGGGGGATCCGAGGCGGGTGATGGCGCGCCAGCAGTGTCCACACAAAGGGTCCTGCCGGCCCTCGCCGAGGGTTGCGGAGCACACCGGGCAGAACGCGGGGAAGATGAGGTCGAGTGCCGCCAGCGTGAAGCTCGAGGACATCGGCGCGGTGCTACGCGCGGACCGGGCGCAGCGTGTTCCAGCGCTGGCACTGAGTACAGCGGTCTTGCCACGTCGGCGCCGTCGCCCCGCACGCCTCGCACCGAAACGGCCAGTCGAACGCGTGCCCGAGCTGTAGGGCGCGGCGATACTCGTCGAACGCCTCCCGGGTCTCGCCCCGGCGCTCGAAGACGGCGCCGAGGAGCGCATGGACCACGGGCGAGCCGGGTACGAGGACCTCGACCTTCTCCAGCTGGTCGGCTGCCTCGTCGAGCATCTCCAGCTCGAGGAAGACGCGGCCGAGGGCCACGGCGAGGGCGAGGTCGTCCGGCGCCCGCTCGATCGCCGCCCGGTAGAGCGCGATCATGCGGCTCGGCCGGCCCTCCTGCCGGTACGCGCGCTCGAGCCGAGCGAGAAGCGAGAGCGCCGGGAGGGTCTCGGCGGCGCGCTCCCAGGTGCGGACCGCTTCACGATGGTCGCCGGTCAACTCGTAGGCGTCCCCGAGCGCGAGCGCGGCCGGCAAGAAGAGGCGGTCGGCCCGCGCGGCGCTCTTGAAGTGCGCGAGCCCGCCGCTGGCATTGCCGCGCGCCACCTCGGCCCGGCCGAGCTCGTAGTAGATGGCGGCCAGCCACTCGGTCTCCGGCGATCGCTCGGTCGAGCCGACGGCACCGAGGACCCGCTGCTGCGCGTCCAGGGCCTCACGCCATCGTCCGGCCTCGACGGCGAGGTCGCGGAGGCCCCGCAGCGCTCCGAGGTGGTCGCGGCGCGATTGTAGGATCAGCCGCAGCAGCGTGCCGGCTTCGTCGTCGTGGCCCAGACGCCGCGCCTCCTGCGCGCGCCGGAGCAGCTCGGCGGTCGGCGTATCGTCGGCATCGGAGTGCTGAGTGGTGCCGAGCTTGAAGAAGCTCTTGAGCGTCAAGCCGAGCGATAGGAGCGAGCGAACAGAGACGGGTAGCGTCACGGGCGCGGCGATTCGCGCAGAAGAGGGCGCGGGGGGGCGACGAGCCCGCGCACGGCTAGCCCGTGGCCATCCGCTCCTCTTCCTCGATCACCCGCTGACAGTCGATGCAGTGGCGCGCGAACGGCAGGGCCTCGAGCCGCTTCTCGGGGATCGGCTCGTTGCACCGCTCGCACGAGCCGAACGCGCCGTCGTCGAGCTTCTGGAGCGCCGAGACGACGTCGCGCAGCAGCCGGCGGTCGCCGTTGCCGAGCTCGAAGAAGAACTCTCTCGTATAGGCGGTGTTCGCCTGGTCGCCCAGGTCCTTGATCGAGTCGTCTTCCTGATCCTTGCCGTACAGCGCGGTCCGGCCGACCTCTTCGGTCAGCTGTCGCTGCTTCTCGACGAGGCACTTTTTGAAGTATGCGAGCCGATCCTTTCGCATCTGGACCTCCTTCCGTACCACGATGGCGCGCACTCAAGAAACCAACGCTAGCACGCACCCCGGAAGCGCGCAACACCTTCACACCGCCGTGATGCATTTCCGGTCACGAACCGTCGAGCGGCAAGGCCGGCGCGTCGCCCCACAGGCGCTCGAGCGCGTAATAGGTTCGGGTGTCTTCCAGAAATACGTGCATCAGCACGTCGCCGTAGTCGAGGAGGACCCAGCCGCTCTCGGCGCGGCCCTCGGCGTGCAGAACGTTCACCCCGTCGCCCCTGAGCTCGCCGCGGATGGCCTCGGTGATCGTCTCGAGGTGGGTCGTCGACTTGCCGCTGCAGATGAGGAAGTAGTCCGTGACGGTCGACACGCGTTGCACGTCGAGCACCACGAGGTCGCCCGCCCGCTTGTCCAGCGCGGCGCGCGCCGCGCGCCGCGCCTTCCACTCCGCCGACGGCGTCGTCACGATCCTTCGGCGCGGTAGAGACGCTTGGCCCGGATGTACGCGCCGACCGCCTCGGGGAGCCGGTAGGCGATGGACCGCTCCTCGCGCACCCGGCGCCGGAGGTCCGACGCCGAGATCGGCAGCGAGCTCGCGCGGACGACCAGCGGCTCCTCACCGATCTCGTGCGCGACCTTGCGGACCGCCGCGCTATCCGGATCGAAGGCGCTGCCCACCCGCGGCACGACGACGATCTGCGCGAGCCGGGCGACGCGCCGAGGCGTCCGCCAGTTGAGCAGGTCCAGGAACGTCTCCGAGCCGACGATCAGGAAGAGCTCCTCGCGCGGGATGCGGAGGGTCTCGAGCGTGTCCACGGTGTACGAGGGCCCGGCCCGGCGCAGCTCGAGGTCCGAGACGGCGAACTTCGGATGGCCGGCGACCGCGAGCTCCACCATCGCGTAACGGTCCTCCGCGGGGGCGAGCTGGGCGTTCGGCTTGTGGGGCGGCATCGCGGCGGGTACGAAGAGCACCCGGTCGAGGCCGAGCGTGTCCAGGACTTCGTCGGCGAGCAGCAGGTGCCCGAAGTGGATCGGGTTGAACGACCCGCCGAAGACGGCCGTGCGAGCCACGCCTAGCCCCGCGTCGACGCGATCGGGAGCCGCACTTAGTCCCGCACCTGCCCGTCGCCCTGCACGATGAACTTCGTCGTCGTCAGCTCCCGCACACCGACCGGCCCTCTCGCGTGCACCCGGGAGGTCGAGATGCCCATCTCGGCGCCCATGCCGAACTGGCTGCCGTCCACCAGCCGCGTCGACGCGTTCACGAGCACGGCGGCCGCGTCGACCTCGCGCGCGAACCGGCGAGCATGGGCGAGGTCGTTGGTCACGATGGCCTCGGCCAGGCCCGTGCCGTGGCGCGCGATGTGAAGGACCGCGGCGTCGAGGTCGTCAACCACGCGGATCGAGAGGATCAGGTCCAGGTACTCGGTGTCCCAGTCGGCGTCGGTCGCGGGGCTCACCCCGGGGACCACGGCGACCGTGCGCGGGCACCCGCGGAGCGCGACGCCGGCCTCGGTGAGGCGCGCCGCCAGCGGCGGCAGGAGACTCGGGGCGATGTCACGATGGACCAGGAGTGTCTCGAGCGCGTTGCACACGCTCGGCCGCTGCGCCTTGGCGTTGACCACGATCGCCACGGCCATCGCGACATCGGCCCCGGCGTCGACGAACACGTGCACGACGCCCTTGTCGTGCTTCAGCACGGGTACCCGAGAGCGCTGGCTCACCCACCGCACCAGCTCCTCGCCGCCGCGCGGAATGATCAGGTCCACCAGGCGGTCGAGCTCGAGCAGCGCGGCCACCGCAGCCCGGTCGGTGGTGTCGACGAACTGGACCGCGTCGGCGGGCGCCCCCACCTTCTCGAGGGCCTTCGCGAGGACCGCCGCGATGGCGATGTTGGACTCGATCGCCTCGCTGCCGCCGCGCAGCACGACCGCGTTCCCCGACTTCACGCAGAGGCCCGCGGCGTCGGCCGTGACGTTCGGCCTGGACTCGTAGATGAACCCGATCACGCCCAGCGGCACGCGGACGCGCGAGATCTCGATGCCGTTCGGTCGGCGCCAGGACTCGACGACGGCCCCGACCGGATCCGGGAGCCCGGCGATCTCCCGAAGCCCCTGCGCCATCTCCTCGATCCGGGCCTCGGTGAGCGTCAGGCGATCGAGAAACGCCTTCGCCACGCGACCCCGCGCCCGGTCGAGGTCGGCGCGATTGGCCTCGAGCAGCACCTGGCTCTTCTCCACGAGTCCGCGCGCCATCTGGGTGAGCGCGTCGTTCTTCGTCTTGGTCGGGCAGAGCGCCATCGCGCGCGCCGCCTCTCGCGCAGCCCGCGCGCGGGTTTCGATGAGGGCCCGGGCGTCCATGGCCATTCCCTAGAGGATCACCAGGTTGTCACGGTGGATCACTTCGTCGAAGCTCTTGTAGCCGAGCCGATGCTCGATCTCCTGCGTCTTCGCCCCGCGGATCTTGCGGAGCTCCGCCGCATCGAAGTTCACGACTCCGCGAGCGAATTCCTTGCCCCCGGCGCCCCCCAGGAGAGCCACGACCTCTCCCGAGTCGAAATCCCCTTCGATCTCGACTATGCCTGAAGGCAAGAGGCTCTTGCCACGCTGAGTTAATGCCGCCAGGGCGCCCGCGTCAACCGTGAGCCGCCCCTGCGGGGGAACCGCGAACGCGATCCACTGCTTCCGCGCACCCAGGCGGTCGGCCTTCGGCGCGAAGTAGGTGCCGACGGGCTCGCCGTCGAGGACCCGCCGAAGCACGCCGGGCTCGCGGCCGCTGGCGATGATCATCGGTACCCCGGCGGCCGCCGCCTTGCGCGCCGCCTGGAGCTTCGTCGCCATCCCGCCGACCGACACGCGGTCCACGCGGTCGCGCGCCAGGCGCACGATCTCGTCGGTGACCGCGTCGACGGTGTCGAGCTTCCGGGCCCGCGCGTTCACGGACGGGTCGTCGGTGTAGAGCCCGTCCACGTCGGTGAGGAGCACGAGGAGGTCGGCGTCGATCAGCGAGGCGACCAGGGCGCTCAGGTTGTCGTTGTCGCCGACCTTGATCTCCTCGACCGCGACGGTGTCGTTCTCGTTGACGATGGGGAGGACGTCGAATTTCAGGAGCGCCAGCAGCGTGTTCTTCGCGTTGAGGTACCGCGCGCGATCGCTGATGTCCTGGGCGGTCAGCAGCACCTGACCGACCGGCATGTGGTGGCGCCCGAAGGCGGCCTCGTACTGCCACATCAGCGCCGACTGTCCGACCGCCGCCGCCGCCTGCTTCTCGGGAATCGAGCGCGGCCGCTCGGGAAGCCCAAGGCGCGCCATGCCGGTCGCGATCGCGCCCGATGACACCAACACGATCCGGCGCCCCTCGCGGACCGAAGCGATGTCGGCCGCGAGCGCGTCGATGCGCGCGGGCGCGACGCCGACGCCCGGCGTCGTCACGAGCCCGCTGCCGACCTTCACGACGAGCCGCCGTACCCGTCCGAGCCGGCGCGCGCCGGTCATGGCTTGCGAGCCGCCCGGCGGGCGGGGCCCGCGGCCCCCGCGGCCCGCGCGCGCGGCGACGACGACGTGCCGGCCTCCGGGGTCGGCGTCGCGATCGATCCCAGCCGTGAGGCGACGCCCCGCACGAGGTCGACGAGGCCGCTCCCGGTGGCGGCCGAGATCACGAAGAGCGTCCGGCCCGTCGCGGCGCAATGTCGCTCGACCCGCTCGCGGTTCGGAGCCGCGTCCGGCAGATCCGCCTTGTTGGCGACGATGATCTGGGGACGCTTGGCCAGCTCGGCCGAATACGCGGCCAGCTCGCGGTCGATCACGTGGAGATCGTCGATCGGATCGCGCCCGTTCTGCGGGTCGAGGTCGAGCATGTGCAAGAGGAGGCGCGTCCTCTCCGTGTGGCGCAGGAACTGGTGGCCGAGTCCTTTACCGTCGGCGGCGCCCGGAATCAGCCCGGGGAGGTCGGCGATCACGAACGAGCGGTCGGCGTCGACGCGCACGATGCCGAGGGTGGGCTCGAGCGTGGTGAACGGGTAGTCGGCGATCTTCGGGCGCGCCGCGGAGAGCCGGGAGACCAGGGTGGATTTACCCGCGTTGGGAAAGCCGATCACACCGACGTCCGCGAGGAGCTTGAGCTCCAGGTGCAGCCAGCGCTCTGGGCCCTGTCGACCGAGGTCGGCGCGACGGGGCGCCTGGTTGGTCGAGGTGGCGAAGCGTGCGTTGCCTCGTCCCCCCCGCGCGCCGCGGATTGCCAGGATCCGCTCGCCGGGCGTCGTCAGGTCGCCGAGGTGCTCGCCGGTGTTGCGATCGGCGACGACGGTTCCCAGCGGGACCTTCAGAACCAGGTCTGCGCCGCTGGCGCCGTGACGGTTCGAGCCCTGGCCGTGGGTGCCGCGCTCGGCGTGGTAGTGCCGCCTGTAGTGAAAATCGAGGAGAGTCGTCAGTGCGGGCGCGGCCTCGAGCCAGATGCTGCCGCCATCACCCCCGTCGCCGCCGTCGGGGCCTCCGTACGGAACATATTTCTCGCGGCGGAAGCTGACGCAGCCGGCGCCTCCGTCGCCACCCTTGACGAAGACATCGATCTCGTCGACGAACATGCCGTGCACCGCGGGCCCGGGGGCGGCCCGCCGGAGGTCACATCGGGTTGGAGGCGACGCTCACGAAGCGCGAGTCCCCTCGCCGCGCGAACTGCACGTAGCCGTCGACCTTGGCGAAGAGCGTGTCGTCGGACCCGAGCCCGACGTTGAGCCCCGGCTTGAACCGCGTACCACGCTGGCGGACGAGGATGGAGCCGCCCGTCACGAACTGGCCGGCGAACCGCTTCACGCCGAGCATCTGCGGATTCGAATCCCTGCCGTTCCTCGAGCTGCCGACGCCCTTCTTGTGAGCCATCGCGCCTTAGACCTCGATCTTCGTGATGCGGACCGTCGTGGCCGCCTGGCGGTGGCCGCGGTTCCGGCGATAGTTCTTCCGACGCTTGAACTTCACGACCGACACTTTCCGACGACGACCCTGGGCCACGACTTCGCCCGAGACCTTGGCTCCGCTGAGCGCCTTCAGACCGGCAATGACCTCGCCATCACGAGTGACGAGCAGGACGGACTTGAACTCGACGGCCGACCCTTTCTCGCCCGCCAGCTTCTCGACCGAGATGACCTGCCCCGGCGCCACGCAGTACTGCTTACCTCCGGTCGCGATCACGGCTTCCATGGCCTCAGGCCTTTCTCCACCGGTACCTTCGACGAGGCCCCATCAGACCACACGCCGACGCCCTGCGTCAACCCGGGCGAGCCGACAACCGCTCGGCTCAGGGGCTCGGCTCAGGCCGTCTTCATGTATTCGGCGAGCCGCTTGCGCACGAAGAGGCGCGAGCGATGCACCCGGGACTTCACGGCCGGCAGGCTGATCCCGAGCGTCTCGGCGATGTCCGGGTTGGACAGGCCCTCCACGTCGTGGAGGACGAGCGCGGTGCGATAGTCGGGCGGCAGCCCGTCGATCGCCGCGCCCAGCACGCGGCGCAGCTCGCCCTGAAGCGCCTGCTCGTCCACTCGGTCGGACCAGTCGGCCATCGGCTCGAAGTGCCGACCGTCGTCGTCGAACGTCGGCAGGACGTCCTCGATCGCGATCTCGTGCGCCTTCGACCGACGCGCCCGCAGCTTCTGATACGCGGCGTTCGCGGCGATGCGGTAGAGCCAGCTTCCGAAGGCGGACTCTCCCTTGAAGGTGGAGATCTTTCGGGCGGCCGTCCAGAGGGCGTCCTGTGCCGCCTCCTCCGCGTCCTCGTTCGATCCCGTGATCCGCAAGGCGAGACGGTACACGCGATCGCCGTACGTCTCCACCAGCAGCTCCGGCGCTTCCGGGTCCTCGCGACGCAGCGCCTCGACCAGGGCCGCGTCGCCGTCGGGCTTCGTCGTGTCCATGACCGTCATACCCTCGGCTCGAACAGCGACAGATAGCGCTTCGTCTCCGCCACGCATTGCTCCATGACGGCGATGTCCTTTGTCAGCTTCGTGAGCAGAATCGCGCCCTCCAGAGAGGCGACGAGAAAGCCTGCAACCGCGTCGGGCCGGCACGTCGCGTCGACCATACCTCGACGCTGCGCCGTGCTCAGCGCCAGCGTGAGCCGCTCCCGCCATGCCGCGAACACCGACGCCAGGCGCGCGCGGAACCCTTCGTGGACGTCGGATAGCTCCGCGGCGAGGTTGCCGAGTGGACAGCCGCCCACGCAGTTGCGCTCGCGCTGCGTCTCGAGGACACGGTCGAGGAAACAGCGGATCTGCGTGAGTGCCCGCCCCTCCGGATCCGCGAAGCAAGGCTCGAGCGTTCGATCGAGGAACGACCCGATGATCTGATCCAGGATGGCGTAGCCCAGGTCTTCCTTGCTCTTGAAGTGGTAGTAGAAGTTGCCCTTGCCGACGCCACTGTCGCGGAGCACGTCATCGAGCGAGGTGTGGTTGTAGCCGTGGACATGGATCAGCCGGCTCGCCGCCTCGAGGATCGCCTCGCGCGTCGACCGCCCGTCCCTGGTCCTTCCGCTGTTCTCGGTTGTCTTGGTACCCATCTGTACTGACCAGTCGGTACAGACGATACATCGCCATGGCGCCGTGCGTCAAGGATTTGTCGGAACGGTCGGCTATTTCAGATGCTTCGAGAGCCACCCCAGGAGACGCATCCACGAGTCTCGAGCGGCGCCGGAATCGTACGACTCGCGCTCATCGCAGAAAAACCCGTGGACGGCGCCCAGATACACTTTCGACTCGTAGGTCTTCCCGAGTCCACGCATCGTCGCGTCGATGCGCTCCACCTGCTCGAGTGGGATGAAGGCGTCCCGCTCGGCAAACAGGGCCAGCACGGGCGACGCGATTCGAGCGAGCAGCGCAGCGTCGGCGGCGACGCTGCCCCCTCCGTAGAACGACACGACGGCTGCGACCGCTGCCCCGTGGTAGGCCGCGGTCCGAAGTGCGACGGTCCCGCCCATGCAGAACCCGACGATGCCCACCCGGGTTGGCGCTTCCGGGCGTGACTGGAGGTGGGCGATCACGACTCCGATCTCCACCATCACCCTCTCGGGATCGAGGCGCTTCATGTGCGTGATCGCCGCCGGCTCGTCCTCGTAGGGAACCACCGGGCTCCCGAAGCGATGGTAGAGATCCGGCGCGATCGCGACGTACCCCTCGCGCGCGATCCGCTCGGTCAACGCCTTGATGTGGCCGTTGAGCCCGAACGCTTCCATGACGACGATGACGCCAGGGTACGGCCCGCCGGTTGCCGGGCTTGCCCGATGGCAGGGCATCGTGCCGTCCGCGACGCGGAGATCGACCGAGCCGGTCCGGATGTCCAGCGGTTGTTCCTAGAAGAGCGGCGCCGCGACACGCAGCGCCGCCATCACGACCGGTTTGGGGTAAACCCCGAGAACCACCACGCCGAGCGCGCAGAGGATCACCGCCAGGGCCAGCGTGCGCGAGAGGTGGACGCGTCCGGCGGAGGCGTCGGGCGGCTCGATGTACATCCGCTTGGCGACGAGCAGATAGTAGAAGAGGGCCACGACCGTCAAGACGGCGCCGAGGAGCACGAGCCAGTAGAGCCCGGCCGCGGCGGCCGCCCAGAACACGTAGAGCTTCGCCCAGAAGCCGGCCACGAACGGGATCCCCCCGAGCGAGAGCAGGAACAGCAGCATGGCCAGCGCCAGGAGGGGCGAGCGCTGCGCCAGGCCCCGGAGCGCGGCCGTCGCCTCCGAGCGCTCGGAGCGGGCGACGGCCTCGACGACCAGAAACGCGCCCATGTTCCCGAAGACGTAGGCGACGAGGTAGAAGAGCACCATCGCCGTGCCCGCCGCCGAAGCCGCGGCGAATCCCACCAGCATGTAGCCGATGTGGGCGATGCCCGAGTACGCCAGGAGCCGCTTGGTGTTCTGTTGCGGCAACGCCATCAGGTTGCCGGCGACGATCGTGATCGTGGCGAGGCCCGCCGCGATCGGGATCCACGTGGCCGCCCGCTCGCCCATTCCCTCGAAATACACGCGGAAGAGCGCGACGAAGCCTGCCGCCTTCGGGGCCACGGAGAGCCACGCCACGAACGGCGTGGAGGCGGCCTCGTACGTGTCGGGCACCCACATGTGGAACGGGAACGCGGCGATCTTGAACGCGAAGCCGGCGAACACGGCGAGGAGCCCCAGGAGCAGGAGCGGCTGACCCGGCGAGAACACCTGCGCGACCCGCGCGAGGTCGGTCGTCCGCGCGGCTCCGTAGACGAAGGAGAGCCCGTAGGCCATCACGGCGGAGGAGACGCTGCCCACCAGAAAGAACTTCAGCGCGGCCTCGACCGCTTCATCCTGGCGCTTGAGGAAGCCGGCGAGCACGTAGAGCGGGATCGACATTAGCTCGAAGGCGACGAAGAGGAGGATCAGATCGCGCGCCGACGCCAGGACCAGCATGCCGAGCAGCGAGAACAGGATCAGCAGGTGATACTCGCCGGCGCGCCGGCCGCACGCGACGGCGTCCGTGGAGATGCCGGCGAGGAGCCCGATGAAGGTCGCGACCAAGAAGAGCCTCTTCGCGAAGATCGCGAGCCCGTCCTGGACGAACATGCCGAAGAGAGCGGGCGGCGTCGGCTTCACGAACGCGCTGACGATTCCGAGGGCCAGGATCCCCGCGGTCGCCAGCCAGGCGATCCAGCGACGGTCGGCGCCGCGGGCGGTCAGGCTGCCGGCGAACACGAGGAGCACGACGGCGCCGAGGCCCAGCTCGAGGGTGAACGCGCTCACGGACTCGCGATCCGGGCGAGCAGCGGTACCGTCGCGGTGTCGATCGGCGCAATCGCCAGACCCGGCGCCATACCGAAGAGGACCAGCACGAAGACCAGCGCCACGAGCGCGACCCACTCGGGGCCGCGCGCATCGGTGAGGTCGTGGAAATGGCTGGAGGGCGGCCCCCAGAAGATCTGCTTGGCGACGCGCAGCAC
>DASPZZ010000104.1:0-1924 GCA_035635995.1 Binatia bacterium
CTCGAGCAGCACCGGGTTGACGCCAGCCGCCGGCTCGTCGAGCAGGATCAGCCTCGGCTCGGCGATCAGCACGCGCGCCAGCTCGAGGAGCTTCTGCTGCCCACCCGAGAGTCGCCCCGCGGTCTCACCCGACTTGTCGGCGAGATCGCACAGCTCGAGCACCTGCATGGCGCGCTCGCGCCCCGCGCGCTCCTCACGCCGGACGCGACCGGCGCGCGCCCAGTTGTTCCAGAATCGCTCCCCCGCCTGGCGCAGCGGAACCAGCATGAGATTCTCGAGCACCGTCATCTGGGGGAACGGCCGCGGCACTTGAAACGTGCGGGCGAGCCCCTTCGCGAAGATGCGATCGGGCGGGAGTCGGTCGATGCGCTCGCCCATGAATCGGATCACGCCGGCCTCGGGGGCGAGCGCGCCGGCGATCAGGTTGAAGAGCGTGGTCTTGCCGGCGCCGTTGGGACCGATGAGTCCGGTGATGGTGCCCGCCTGGATGGCGAGATCGACGCCGTCGACGGCGCGCAGATTGCCGAATGCCTTGACGAGCCCCGACACCTCCAGCATGACGCCCGATTATGGCAAAGTCGTCCGGCCGCGGCCCCCACCGCCGTCGGCGCCGCCAGCGCTTGCCCGTCTTCGAGGCAGAGGATCGATCAGGCGTGAACGATGGGGGCGCCGCGGAACCGTTTCGTCGCGACGACGGTGAGAAGAATGAAGGCGGCCAGCACGAGCAGCTGCGCCACCAGGAAGGGCGGCTCCGTCTGCTGAGGCGCGAGCGCGTGCAGCGCCGGGACCTTCAGGAAGGCCTGGACGACGCCGACAAAGACGTTGAAGTAGAGCGCGAGGGCGGCCGAGACCACGTAGATCCCCCGCCAGACCCCTCTCAGATGAAGACCGTAGAGTGCGACGATCGCCACCGCGAGCACCACGAGGGAGGCGACGCCCACGACGTGCGAGGGCAGGATGTGATCGACCGGGAAGCCGAATCCGGTGAGGCTCGTTGCGACCGTGGTCACCAGAAACAGTGCGGTCCAGCCGCCCCGCTGCCTCCCCGAGAGGAGGCCGATCATGACGACGAATCCCGCGCCGATCCCGATCAAGCTCAACACGACGTGAACCGCCGTGAACGTCCCGAGCGTCAGTCCCCAAACCACGGCCCCCTCCTCAGCTCCGCGTGCCGCCGCCGTGCCGCACTGAACGTACGTCCGTTCCCTCGGCGCGTCAAACGACCTACTCCGCGCGGTGGTCCGCGCGCTTCGATCGCGAGTCTGTTGAAGCCGCGTCGTGGCGGGAGTATCGTGACCTCGCTCCACCGGCACCGAGACGCGTCAGGACAATTGCTCCAAAGGGGCGGCGATGGCGAATTCCGCGGGCTACCACGAGTCGGAAGACAAGCTGAGACCGGAAACCCTCGACAACCATCGGGCGCTCACGTCCATGCAGGAGGAGCTCGAGGCCGCCGACTGGTACGACCAGCGCGTCGATGCGGCCACCGACTCCGAGCTGAAAGGGATCCTGGCGCACAACCGGGACGAGGAGAAGGAGCACTTCTCGATGCTGCTCGAGTGGTACCGACGCCGCGACGCCACGATGGACGCGCACCTCAAGCAATACCTGTTCACGAGCGGCTCGTTGATCGCCCGGGAGCAGGCCGGCGCCGCCGGCGGCGAAGGAGCCGCTGAGCCCTCGGCCGGAGCCGCGGGCTCGCTCGGCATCGGCAGCCTGAAGGGTGGTCAGGGGCTATGAACAACCTGAAACGAGAGCTCGCGCCGATCTCGACCTCCGCGTGGAAGCAGATCGACGCCGAGGCCACCCGCGTCCTCAAGCTGAAGCTCGCCGGGCGAAAGCTCGTGGACTTCGACGGCCCCCTCGGCCCGACGGCCGCCGCCGTCAACACCGGGCGTCGGGAGCCGCTCGGCACCGGACCGGC
>DASPZZ010000105.1:0-2850 GCA_035635995.1 Binatia bacterium
CGGATTGCTCTCGACGATCGACTCCCATGGCCGGAAATAGGTCTTGTTGTTCTTGATCATGCTCTCGCGCTTCATCTTCTCGGCCTGCTGGTAGCGCGCGACGGTATCGCTGATCGGCGAGCGCGTCGCGACGTACGCCACCGTCGCGTCGACCTTCGCGTCGCCCGCGAGCGGGATCGCGCTGTAGCGCGCATCGCGCGGGCGCATGCCCAGGAGCTCGGCGACGTGACCGCCGCTCGAGCTGCCGAGCACTCCGAGGTTCGCCGCGTCCCCGTTCCATTCGACGGCCTTCGATTTGAGCCAGCGCACGCCATAGTTGCCGTCCTGGACCGACGCGGGATACGGCGCCTCCGGTGCGAGCGTCAGGTCGACGGCGACGACGAGGACGCCGCTGGCCGCCGCGGCGCGGTCCATCGGCTCGTTGGCGAAGCGGTCCTTGTTGTTCCAGGCGCCGCCGTGCAGATCGAGCAAGGTCGGGAACGGGCCGACGCCCTGCGGCTGATAGACGCGGGCCATGAGCATCCGCCCGCTGGCGGCGCGCCGGAACTCGACCTCGGTCACCTTGAGATCGAACTTTGCCGCCGGGTCGTACGTGATCTTCATCGCGCGTCCTCCTGCCAGGCTCTTCGAATGGGCGATGGCCGGCATGAGCGTGGAGACGACGGGCAGCCCGGCTACGGCCAGCGCGGCCTTGACGAAACCCCGGCGCCCGAGCTCTCCGTCCATGATGGTCCCCTTGCCGGCGGCAAGGCCGGCTGCTGGATTATTCCACGATGCGAAATCCTGGGACCTAGAATCTCACGCTGAACCGCACGCGGAGACCGTTGTCGATGAGCTCGAAGTCGTTGACATCCTCCTGGCTCTTCTCGTACTGGAAGAAGTACGTGAAGTGGTAACCGATCTCGAGCTCGGCCCCTCCCCGCCAGCGGTACACGAGCCCAGCGTCGGCGTCCGCAAGGGCCTGCTGTAGATAAACGGTCCCGCCCTCCTTGCGTCCGCTGTTGACCTTGGGAAGACCACCACCTGAGGCGCCGAGCCGCAACAGCCAGTGATCGCCCAGCGCATGACTCCAGCGCAGCCCCGCGATCGGAACCGGCAGCTCCTGGAGGTAGAAATCCTCGCTGTTGCTGTGACCGTGGCCGGTGAGCGTCGGATTGAAATAGACGTAGGCGAGCCCGATGCTGCCGATGAGCTCGTCGGAGGGCGAGCGCCACAACCGGCGTTCATAGGCGAGATCGAGACGCGCGAAGTCCGCGTTGGTGTGAAGGGTCCCGGGCTTGAACTCCTCGCCGTTGTAAACGACCGACTGGCCGGGCGTGCTGTCACCGCGCAAGAAATAGTAGAGGCCGCTGAAGCGCACAGCATCGTCCGGGGTGAAATGAAAGGCGACGCCGGCCTCGATGGCCTCGGAGACGTGGATGCCGACCGTGCTCAGGCTCAGGCGGGTGCCCGGCGCGGCGCCCACGGTGCCCTGGCCGCCGTGAAACTCTCCGACCTGAAGCCGGCCGACCGGGGCACCGACACGGCCACCGATGGTGAACTCCCAGCGCTCCAGCGGCTCGGGGACCTCGGCTCCCGCGTCGCGCAAGGACAGAGCGACCGGCTCGCCGAGAGTCTGGGCCTGCCCCGGCAGCGGCAGCATCACGATCGCCGTAAGGCTCATCGAGAGCGTCCACACTCGCGCGCTCTTCATGCTCGCCTCCTGAACGTTGGCGGAAGGCTGTGGGCGGGCGCGCGCGGACAGACGGCTCCGTGCGACTGGACGCCGGCCCTTTCAGGCGAAGATCAGTAAAGCGGGAGCGAGGCTACGGGCGGAGCGCGCGGGCGGCTGGTACTCGGGAGTGGCGAGGCAAGGAAGGCCGGGCTTGCCGGCTCGGCGCTGTCGATCCAGACGAAACAAGGATCCGTGTCCACATCGGACTGCGTGAGGGCCGCGAATGTGCTCGCGATGAAGGCGACGACCGTGTCGTAGTCGTCGTCGTCCCAGAAGCCGCCGATCCAGGTTGGATCAGGAGGATCCGCGTAGGCGGCCGGCACGAGGCCCACGAGGAGCGAGATCAGGAACACGGTCAAGAAGCGCCGTGCGGGGACCACGCCACATGGTGGGCGCAGGCGAGTCTTGGGTCAAGTCCCTCGAGCATCGTATTCTGGGCCGAAGATGAGCCGGCCCTCGGCGCAGAACCGCAAACAGCTCCAGGCCATTGCTCGGCGCGTGATGACCGAGCGCGGCCTCGAGCCGGATTTCTCGCCGTCGGCCAGGGCCGAGGCCGACGCCATGGCGAAGCCCGCCGCCGATTCAGGCTCGTCCATCCGGGATCTGACCGGGCTCCTCTGGGCATCGATCGACAACGACGATTCGCGCGACCTCGACCAGCTGTCCGTTGCGGAGCCTCTGACCGCCGGCGTGGTGAAGATCCTCGTCGCCGTCGCCGACGTCGACGCGGCCGTGAAGAAAGGCTCGGCGATCGACGATCACGCGCGGACCAACACCACGTCCGTGTACACGGCCGCCGAGATCTTCCCGATGCTCCCCGAGAAGCTCTCGACCGACATGACGTCGCTCGGCGAAGGGCAGAAGCGCCTGGCGATCGTCGTCGAGATGGTGGTCGGCGCAGACGGCCGGGTCGGCGAATCCGCCGTGTACCGAGCCGCGGTGCTCAATCGCGCGAAGCTCGCCTACAACAGCGTCGCCGCGTGGCTCGACGGGACGGCGCCACCGCCGCCGAAGCTCGCCGCCGTGCGCGGGCTCGACGAGCAGCTGCGCGTGCAGGACCGCATGGCGCAGGCCATGAAGACGCGCCGGCACCAGCAGGGTGCCCTGAGCCTCGAAACGATCCAGACGCGGGCTCT
>DASPZZ010000106.1:0-1723 GCA_035635995.1 Binatia bacterium
CGGGGACACGGTGTGGCTCTCGGCCAGCCACGGCTCGAGCTTCGGCGGATTGTCGAGCCAGCGGTAGAGCCCGTCGTACAGGTTCAGACGCACGGCCACGCGCCCGACGTCGAAGGCCGCGTGCGGATCCAGCGTGTCGTACGGACTCTCGTTCGCGAAGACGAACCGCGTCTGCGCGATGGCCGGCGCCGACGGGATCGTCGCGAGCAGCGTCAGAACGAGTATCAGGGTCAGCCAGGAACGACCGTGGATCATGACCTGCCTCCAGGACTCGAGTAATGTCGGGGGGCGCACGAGGAATGTCGCCTAGAACCGGAACGACGCGCCGAGAAACGGCCCGGCGAGGTTCAGTCGCGCGAAGTTGTCGTCTCTGCCGAGGCGGACATCGAGCACGCGGTAGCCCGCCGAAACGCCGAGAAACGGCAACGGAACGACTCGAACGCCGGCCTCGGCATCGATGATGTGGCCGAGGTCCCCGAACGGAATGCCGGAGACCTCGGCGAACACGTCGAGCCACTTGACCGGGGTCACGTTGGCCATCGCGCCGACGGTGGGGAACGCCATGGGGAGCACCGCCGAGTCATGAACGTTCGCTCCGGCGCCGCGGGCCTTCAACGACGCATCGATGACGAGGCCCTTCAGCTCGAGCAACGGACCGATCTTGAACATGCCGGGCACCGTGATGAACTGCCACGCCCAGCCTATGCGGCCGTAGTGCAACTCCATCTCGCTCTCGACGCGGGAGCTCGCCGTGAACGTCGTCCCGGAGAACTGAACACTGCGTTCGATCGTCTTGTCGCCGTCGAAATCGCCATGCGTGTATGCGAGTCGGATCTTGCTGTTCAGGCCGGTGGCGATGGTGAGCCGGAGCTCCGGAAGGTTCCCGCCATCGATGCCAAGGTCGCTGTCCAGGTCGAGACGAGTTCCGGGGGCCGAGCCGCTCTTGACCTTGGCGGAGGCGTCGAGATCGGCGAACCAGTAGCGGCCTTCGATGTCGACGATCTGGGCGGCGGCCGTTCCGTATCCAGCCAGTACCAGCGACACGACCATGACGAGCAGTCTGCCCACATTCGCCTCCGTGAGAAGCAGCTTAGCAAATGGCGCCGCTCAGCGTCGCGGCACCACGAGCGGGCCGAAGTAGCCGTTGCGATGGAACATGCGCACCGGGCCGCGCGGGCCGGCGCGCCGCGCCTCGGTGGCCGCGAGGTCGAGCATCCCGCTCGCATCGACGAGGACGCCGTAATCCTCCCGGGCCGCGTCGACGGACACGAAGCCGCCCGCGACGTCGCGGCGCACGCGCTCGAGCGGACGATCGAAGGGATGGCCCCATCCGCCGCCGCCGCTCGTGGACAGCCGGAGCACGTCGCCCCGGCGCAGGACGTTGCCGTCCGACATCGGGGCCAGCCGCCGCTCGTCGGGGCGGCCCGGGTTGACGACGCACTGGCCCGGCCGACCCGCGTGACCACCGTTCACCCCGGCGGGTGGAAACAGGATGTTGTCCTGACGGATGGCCACGATCGCCTCGTCGGCGGTCAGCTCGATCTCGCGGATCACGCCGGCGCCGCCGCGGAAGCGCCCCGGCCCGCCGGAGTCCTGGTGCAGCGCGTAGCGACGCAGGCGCAGGGGAAACACCATCTCCATGAACTCGGCGGGATAGTTTTTCTGGGCCACGTAGTAGATGGCGTCGAGGCCGTCGGCGAACGGCCGCGCGCCATAGCCCACC
>DASPZZ010000107.1:0-27589 GCA_035635995.1 Binatia bacterium
TCGGGCGACCAGATCTGGGACACGGCGACCTGGATCCACGAGATGAGCAAGACCGCGACGCTCCATCCCGGCGACGTGCTCTGGATGGGCACCGAGGGCGCCGCCGGCGACATGGTGCCGGGCGACGTCATCGAGGTCGAGATCAGCGGCATCGGCGTCCTCAGAAACCGCGTCGTGGCCGAGAAGTAGAGGTCGTGCGCGCCGCAGGCCGTCAATGAAGATCGCGACGCCGGACCTGGTGACGAACTCGTACTTTCCCGCGCTCGCCGCCGAGGAGCTCGGTCTCTACCGTGAGGAAGGCCTCGACGCCCACGTCGAGCTGCTGCCCTCGCTCGACGCCGTGAACGCGCTGCGGGACGGCGCCGTGGACTTCGTGGCCGGCGGCGCGCACACGATGCTCCTCGCGTTCCCGGGCTGGAAGGGCGCGAAGCTCGCCGTCGCCCTGTCCCAGGGGACGCCGTGGCTCCTGGTCCTGCGCGCGGATCTGCCCGCGCGCCGGGGCGACGTCGGAGCCGTCAAGGGTCTCCGCATCGGCGCCGCCCCGGGCCCCGACCGTGTGTTACTTCGGCTCCTCCACGAGGTCGGCGTCGATCCGGTCCGCGACGGCGTCAAGATCGCTCCGGTGCCGGGCGGCGTCGACGCGGGCGCGTCCTTCGGTGTCCTCGCCGCCGAGGCCCTCGAGCGCGGCGCCATCGACGGCTTCTGGGCGAACGCGCTCGGCAGCGAGACCGCCGTGCGGCGCGGCGTCGGGAAGATCGTCGTCGACGTCCGGCGGGGCGACGGGCCGCCCGGCGCGGGGCAGTACACGTTCGCGGCGCTCTCGACGACCGACACGCTGATCGCCCGCGAGCCGGAGCGCGTGGCGGCGGCCGTGCGCGCGATCGTGCGCGCGCAGGGCGTCCTCCGCGAGGATCCGGCGCGCGCGACCGAGGTCGGGCGGCGGCGGTTTCCACCGGCGGCGGCGGAGCTCATCGCCGCGGTCGTCGAGCGCGATCTTCCGTTCTACGTTCCGGCGATCGGCGAGTCAGCCGTGTCGGTCATGAACGGCTTCGCCCGCTCGCTCGGCCTCCTCACGGCACCGGTCAGCTACGAGGACACGGTCGCCACGCGCTTCCGCGATCTCTGGCTCAGTACAGGTGACAGGCGGTGAAGCGGCCCGGCTTACTCCAAACCGTAGTCCGCCCAATGGGCATCTACACGGTCGAGGTCCTCCTTCGGAGGCACGGAGCGGGCGGGGAACCGGTGCTTTCGCGTCGCGTCAACGCCCACCTTGGAGGAGAGCACGGTCTTCCGTTCGAGCTGGTTCACGTCCTCCTCGGCGGTGGACGGGTCCAGCGCGACGCCCGCGGTGGCCCGGTTGACGTAGAGGTCGTGCTCGGGCTGAACGTGCCAGGACATGGCCCAGAGAACCTGGAAGTAGTCGCGGATGTCGATGTCCTCGTCGACGACCACCACCCACTTGGAGAACGAGGGATCGTAGGCCCAGACCGCCCACATCGCCCGCTGGGGCAGGGCGGGATGCTCGCGGCGCAGGGAGATCGCCAGGAACGCGGCGCCGCCGCCGGCCTCGAGCAGATGCACGTCACGCACGGGAAGCTTGAGATCCCGACGCAGATGCTGGAGCAGCGCGACGTCACGCCCGGTGCCGCGGATGCAGCTCGACTCGCTGGGCGGCATCTGGCTGAAGAAGGCCTGGTAGATGGGGTCGGCGCGATGCGTGATGGCGGTGACCTCGATCACGAAGCTCGGGCCGGAAGACCCCATGTAGCCCGTGTACTCCCCGAACGGCCCCTCGTGCTCTCGAACACCGGCCGGCACGAACCCCTCGATCACGATCTCGGCGTGCGCCGGCACTTCGAGGTCGTTCGTCTCGCACTTCACCACTTCCAGCGGCTCGCCCCGGAGGGCGCCCGCGACCCCGAGCTCGTCACCGCGAATCCGCGCGACCGACGTCAGCGGAACGGGCGGATCGCAGCCGATCACCACCGCGCAGGGCGTCGGGTTCCCTTTCCGCTCGTTCTTCATGATGTGCGCGTACATGTCGCGCCAGGTGGTGCTCAGGAACAGGCCGAACCGGCGAGGCCCCTTCAGCATGAGGCGGTAGGTCCCCATGTTGCGCTCGCCGGTCTCCGGGTCCGTGGAGATCACGCACGGACCCGTGACGTAGGGTGCCGGGTCCTGGTCCCGGGTCCACAGGCACAGCGGCAGCGCCGTCGCGTCGATCCGGTCACCGGTCTGGATCACGTCCTTCACGGGGCCCGTCTTCACCCGCACCGGGGGGATCGGATGGCTCTGCGCCCGGGCCCACTTGTCGGCGATCTGGTCCACCGTGGTCTCCAGGGCCAGCGCATAGACTTCGGGAGAGGCTCCGAGAATCCCCACCACCAGCGGTATCCGGTGCCCCTTGACGTGCTCGAACATCACCGCCGGCCGGCGCGCCGGCGGAATTCGCTGGAATACCCGGCGGATGACGGCCGCGACCTCCCAGTTCGGATCAACCTCTTTCTTCACGTGGTGGAGCTTGCCTCGCACTTCCAGCGCGGCGAGATACTCACGGAGATCTTTATAGGCCATGGCCGGTCGCCTCCTCTTCTGTCGATGGCGCCAAACGCCTCACCGCCGCGCCCAGGGGCACGTGCGGCGCTCGATCCATTGCAGCACCCACGTCGTCGCCACACCCAGGAGCCCGAACGTCACGACGCCCGCGAAGACGTCCTTGGTCTCCAGGAGCTGAAACGACTCCCACAGGAGAAACCCGAGCCCGGCCTTCGTCGCCTCGATCTCGGTGATGAACACCAGGATGAGCGCCATGCCGGCGCCCAGGCGCAGGCCCGTGAAGATGTTCGGCAAGGCACCCGGCAGGATCACCTTCACGAACACCTGCAGCCGGCTGGCGCCCAGGTCGAGCGCGGCCTTGACCAGGAGGGGGTTGATCGACTTCACCCCGGTCATGGTGTTGACCAGCACGAGGAACAGCACCCCGACCGCGATCGTGATGATCTTCGATGGATCGCCGAGCCCGAACCACAGGAGGAACAGCGGGAAGAGCGCCGACTTCGGGATCGGGTAGAGCGAGGCGATCCAGGGATCCAGAACGTCCTCGACCCACCCGATGGCGCCCGCGAGCAGGCCGAGCACGATCCCGGCCAGGGCGCCGTAGACGAAGCCCTGCACGACCCGGTTCAGGCTCACCAGCACCGCCCACGGCAGCCGCCCCGAGAGCGTCAGCGCCCACATCGCCTTCAGCACGGACAGGGGCGCCGGAAGAAAGAGCTCGTTGAGGTTGCCCGTCTGGACCAGCGCCTGCCAGACGACCAGGATGAAGAGCGAGGACCCGATCTTCCGCGCGAGCGAGGGGCTCACGTCTCGGCCTCCATCGCGTGCTTGACCTCGTCGCGCAGGAGGTCGTCGAGCGTCTCCAGCATCTCGGCCTCCGCCCGCCGCGTGAGGCTGCGCGGCCGAGGAAGCCGCACCTCGATGACCCGCTTGATCCGTCCCGGGCGCGCCGTCATGAGCACGATGCGCGTGCCGAGCAGCACCGCCTCCTGCAGGCTGTGCGTCACGTAGACGAACGTCTTGCCCGTCTCGGCCCAGATCCGCGCCAGCTCGTCCTGCAGCACGCGGCGTGTCTGGGCGTCCAGCGCGGCCAGCGGCTCGTCGAAGAGCAGGATGGCCGGATCGTTGGCCAGCGCGCGGGCGAGCGCGACCCGCTGCCGCATCCCGCCCGACAGCTCGTGCGGATAGCGGGTCTCGAAGCCGCGGAGCTTCACGAGGTCGATCAGCCGCCGGGCGGTCGTCTCGCGCTCGGCGGCCGGCACCTTGCGGACCTCGGGCCCGAAGACCACGTTCTCGGTCACGGTACGCCACGGGAACAGCGCGTACTCCTGGAACACCATGCTGGTCAGCTTCTGCGAGCCGTTCCGGTCGGGAAAGCGGATCTCGCCGCGCGTGGGCTTCTCCAGCCCCGCGACGATCTGGAGCAGCGTCGACTTGCCGCAGCCGGAGGGGCCGAGGAGGACCAGGAACTCGCCGGGCATCACGTCGAGCGTGATCGCCTCCAGCGCGACGACCGATTCGCCGGTCCGCGCGATGGACCACACCTTGCCGAGGTCTCGCAGCTCGAGCAGTACGCTCACCCCGCACCTATTGGAGGAAGGAGAGATCGACCACGCGGTCGATCGGCACCTTCTGCTTCACCCAGCCCATCTGGTGGAACCAGTCCTGGAGCGTCGCGAGGTCCTGCACGCGCGGCTTGACGTCCGGCTCGATGTAGAACGGGATGGACGCCTTGATGGTCTCCGGGGGCACGCTCGTGTGCTTGGAGAGGATCGTCGCGATCTCGTCGTTCTTGGGCCCGCGCTCGAGGTAGTAGCGCACGCCCTTCGCGTAGGCCTGCAGGAATTCGCGCGCGACCTTGGGACGGTCCTTGATGAACTTCCCCGAGTACATGATGACCGCCGCCTGGAACGTCGCGATCTCGGGCGTCTGCTCGGTGAGGAAGAGCCGCACGCCCACCTTCTGCTCCTCCGCGCGCACGCCCCACGGCTCGGGCGCGATCACTGCGTCCACGGCCTTCGAGGCCAGGGCCCTGATAGCGTCGGGGTAGGCGAGGGTGACGATCTCGACGGCGTCGTAGGAGAGCCCGTCGTGCTCGAGCATCTTGGCCAGGAAGTAGTCGAGGTGGATCCCCTTGGCACCGCTCGCGAGCTTGAGACCCTTGAGATCGCGCACCCGCTTGACCCGGCCGCCGTCGACCAGGTCCCTGCGCACGATGACCGGCGAGAAGCTGAAGCCCGGACGGACCTGCCCCTTGTCGGCCACGATCCGGAAATCCATTCCCGACGCGATCGCGTTGAAGAGGCTCGCCGCCGGCGTACCGATGGCGACGTCGAGCTGACCGGTGGCGAGCGCCGGCGTCATCTTGGCGCCCGACGCGAAGCGCTCGGTCTCCACCGTGATGCTCTTGTCGCCGAAGTACCCCTTCTCCATGGCGACGTAGAGTCCCGCGTTCGAGATCGCGGGCAGGTCGCCCATCCGGACGACCTCGGCGGCGAGCGCCGGTCCCGCGAGCAGGAGCGCCACGAGCGTTCCCAGAGCGAGGAGCGTCATGCGGTCCTCCGTGGTCGGTCAGGGTGCTGCTCGCCGATCTCCGTGGCCGCGTAGTAGGCCAGGGCCGCGTCGACCCCGGCGCCGGCGGCCACGCGGAAGCCTTCGCGTCTGAGCACGTTTTCGAGCGCCGCCAGGCAGAGGAGCACGAACTGTCGCTGCGCCGAGTAGCCCATGGTGCCGATCCGCCAGATCTTGCCCTGGAGCGGGCCGAACGCGGCGCCGATCTCGACGCCGAAGTCCTCGACGAGCCGGCGCCGGACACGAAGCTCGTCGACGCCCTCCGGCACCACGACGGGCGTGAGGAATGGGAGCCGGTGCTCCAAGGGCTCCTTGCCATAGAGCGACAGGCCCGAGGCGTCGAGGCCGGCGCGCAGCGCGCCGCCGTGCAGGCGGTGTCGCGCGAAGCGCCCCTCGAGGCCTTCGTCATGGACGGCGCGGAGCGCCTCGCGCAGGCCGTAGACCATCGCGGTCGGCGCCGTGTGATGGTTGAACCGCGCGGGGCTCCAGTAGTCGGCGAGCTGGCCGAGGTCGAGGTAGTTGCTCTGCACCCTGGTGCGGCGGGCCTTGATGGCGGCCTCGGCGCGCGCATTGTAGGTCACCGGCGCCAGTCCCGACGGGCAGCTCAGGCACTTCTGGGTTCCCGCGATCGCGACGTCGAGGCCCCAGCGGTCGACGGCGACCTCGCACCCACCGAGGGTCACCACGCAGTCGGCGACCAGGAGCGCTCCGTGGTCGTGGACCAGGCGCGCGATCTCCGCGAGCGGCTGGAGCGTGCCCGTCGAGGTCTCGCCGTGGACGATCGCGACCAGCTTGGTCCGGCCGGCCTTCAGCGCGGTCGCGATGGCATCCGGCTCGATGAGCCGCCCCCATTCGCCGCGCACGGCGGCGACCTCGGCGCCGCACCGCTCGGCGATCTCGATCAGGAGCAGCCCGAAGCGCCCGCACTCGGCCACGACGACCCGGTCCCCGGGCTCGACGAGCGACACGAGCGCAGCCTCGAGACCGGCACGGCCGGTGCCCGGCACCGGGAACGTCCGCGCGTTCGTGGTCTGGAACGCGAACCGCTGGAGCTCCATGACCTCGTTCATGATCGCGGTGAACTCCGGATCGAACTGGCCGAGCAGCGGCGTCGACATCGCGCGCAGCACACGAGGATCCGCCATGGCCGGGCCTGGGCCCAGGAGAACGCGGGGACCGGGGACGAGGTCGCCGGGGGACATGCCGCCGGAATTATAATCGAGGCCGAGGCGATGGCCTTGCGGCGCGGTGTTCCACCGGAGTACGCTGGCGGGGCTCGCGGCGCCGGCCGCTCGGCGGCGCCGGGAACGTCAACGCGCGCCGGGCCCGCTCTGAAGACGGGCGCCGGCGAGACAGGCGGACCACACGATGAAGCCGACGATCCTGCCCGAGACCCCGCAGCCATCGACTTCGCGCGAGGAGCTCTGGTCGAGCGACGCGATCGCGCGCATGCTCCAGGCCCTCGACGTGCCCTGGGTCGCGCTGGTGCCCGGGGCGAGCTTTCGCGGGCTTCACGACAGCCTCGTGAACCACATCGGCAATCAGCATCCGCAGATGCTGCTGTGCCTGCACGAGGGCAACGCGGTCTCGATGGCGCACGGCTACGCCAAGGCGAGCGGGCGCATGATGGGCGCGATCCTGCACTCGAACGTCGGCCTGCTGAACGGCAGCATGGGAATCTTCAACGCCTGGTGCGACCGGGTCCCGATGCTGATCCTGGGCGCGACCGGACCGTGGGACGCCGCCAAGCGCCGCCCGTGGATCGACTGGATCCACACCGCCTCCGATCAGGGCGCGCTCGTCCGCGGGTACACCAAGTGGGACAACCAGCCGGCGTCCGTGCCCGCGGCGTACGACGCGCTGCTGCGCGCGGCGCAGATGGCGACGACGGCGCCGTGCGGCCCCACGTACGTCAACCTCGACGCGGCGCTCCAGGAATCGAAGCTCGGCGATCTGCCGCCGCTTCCCGACCCGTCGCGATTCGGCGCTCCGGAGTCGCCGCGTCCCGCGCCCGAGCTGATCGCGCGGGCGGCGGCCCTCCTGTCCGGCGCCGCCGCGCCCGTCATCCTCGTCGGCCGCGGCAAGCGCACGCTGGAGAGCTGGCGCGCGCGCGTGGCGCTCGCCGAAAAGCTCGGAGCCCGCGTGATGACCGACCTCAAGACGGGAGCGAGCTTCCCGACTCGGCATCCCTTGCACGTCGGCCCGCCCGGCACCTTCCTTTCCGAGCCCGCCGCCGGGGCGGTGCGTGAGGCCGACGTGATCCTGGCCCTCGACTGGGTCGATCTGGCGGGCACGTTCAAACAGGTGTACGGCGACCGTCCGGTCGGCGCCAAGATCGTGTCGGCGTCGGTGGACGTGCACCTCCACCGCGGCTTCAGCATGGACTATTTCGGCTTACCTCCGGTCGACGTCCAGCTCCTGGTCGAGCCGGACGTCGCGGTGCCGCTGCTGCTCGAGGCGTGCCGCGCTCGCGCTCATGCGCCCACCGCCAGCGGCGCGTCAGCGTCGAGACACCGCACCTCCGACGTGTTGAGCCTCCGCGCGGTCGCCGACGCCCTCAACGAGGCGACCGACGGCGTGGACGTCTGCCTGACGGGACTCCCGCTCGGCTGGCCGGGCGAAACCCGCCACTTCTCCCATCCCCTCGACTACCTCGGCGGCAACGGGGGAGGCGGCGTCGGAGCGGGACCCGGCATCACCGTGGGGGCCGCGCTGGCGCTCAAGGGCTCGGGCCGCGTTCCCATCGGTTTGGTGGGAGACGGCGACTACCTGATGGGCGTCACGGCGCTGTGGACGGCGACGCATTACCAGATTCCCTGTCTCATGGTGGTCTGCAACAATCGCTCGTTCTACAACGACGAAGCACACCAGGAGCGCGTCGCCCGCATGCGCGGCCGGCCGGTCGAGAACAAGTGGATCGGCCAGCGGATCAACGAGCCGGACATCGACCTCGCCGCGCTCGCGGTGGCGCAAGGGGCCAAGGGCATCGGCCCGGTCACCGGTCCCGAGCAGCTCAGGAGCGCCATCGCCCAGGGCGTGCGGGCCGTGCTGGACGGCGAGGTGTGCGTGATCGACGCGCGCGTCCGGCCCGGGTACGACGCCGACATCAGCGGGGAGCGCGCGACGCGGCAGGAACCCGTGGGGCGGACGTAATGGGCCTCAGCACGCCTTGCAGGGCGGCCAGTCCCGCGAGTAGACCGGGTTCTTCAGGAACTCCTCCGGCCGGTACGTCCAGAACTGGGACACCCCGGTGAACGTGAAGACGACCGTGTTCTGGAGCTTGCCCTCGACCCGCTCGACGCGCCGCACGTAGATGTTCTCGATCGGGTGACCGTAGTCGTCGAAGCTCACCGGCCCCCGCGGCGCGTCGGTGATGCTCACGCGGCGCAGCGCCGCCAGGAACTTGGCCGAGTCCTCGACGTCGCCGCCGACGGCGTCGAGCGCCGTCTTCAGCACGCTGCCCGCGACGTAGGTGCCCTCCGCGTAGTACGAGGGCACCTGCTGGTGCTTGGCCTCGTACGCCTGCACGAACCGCCGGTTGGCGGGTGTGGCGAGCGCGGCCGAGTAGTGCAGCGCGGTCACGACGCCGAGCGCCTCGTCCCCCATGCTGCGCAGGACGTGCTCGTCCGTGAAGTTACCGCTGCCGATCAGCGGCAGGCGGCCCTTGAGGCCCGCGTCCGTGTACTGGCGCATGAAGCGTAGCGCGTCGTTGCCGGCGAAGGCGCCGTAGACGGCGTCCACGTCGCGCTTGAGCCCGGTGATGTAGGGCGCGAAGTCCGTGGTACCGAACGGCGGCCAGAGCTTCTGGACGACCTGGCCGCCCGCCTCCTCGAACGTGCGCTGAAAGGCGGCGCAGCTCTCGTGGCCGAAGGCCCAGTCCTGGCCGATCATCGCGATCTTCCGGTACTTCAGCGTCTCGTAGACCCATCGCCCGAACGGGTGCCCGGGCTGGCCCGCCGACCATCCGGTACGGACAACGTACGGGCTGCGCCGGCGCTGCGTGAGGTCTTCTCCGGCGACCGTGGGCGACAGCGTCGGGATCTTCTGGCGCTCGATGTACGAGACCAGCGCATACGCCTCGGCCGTGGCGAGCGGCCCGACCAGAACGTGGACGCCGTGACTCTCGACGAGCGCGCGCGCCTTGTTCAGCGCGATCGGAGGCTTGCCTTCGCTGTCCTCCACGATCAGCCTGGCGTCGCGCCCCGCCAGCTGCTGGCGCTGCTCCTCGAGGTACAGGGTGAGGCCGTTGGCCATCTCCTTACCGTTCGCCGAGAGCGGCCCGGTCAGGGGAACGAGCAGCCCGATCTTGACGGGGCCGCGCTGGGCGAAGGGCGAGCCAACGGCCGCCAGCAGCAGGACGACGCCGACGAACGCGGTGAAGCCTGGACGCGACGCACGCGTGATCATGTCCGGTTCGTCCTCTCAGAGCCCGGCGCGGGGCGCCGCATCGCGTCCTCCTCGCTCGCCGCTCGACCGCGCGGCCCCGCTATGGTAGCAAGACTCTCGCGAGGCCGACGCTAAGGCGCCTGCACCTCGTGGGCGATCACGCGCAGCGAGAGGACGGTCTTCTCTTCACCGGCCTGGGTGTATCGCGCTTCAACCATCTCGCCCGGGCGAACATCGACCATCGCCACCTGAGCCGTCGGCGAGACCGTGATCCGATCCTGATCCTCGATCACGATCTGGCTGCCCGCACGATTGACGTCGGTCACTCGTCCCCTGACCTCCGTCTGATCGGCTGTCCGGTTCCAGACCGGGGCCGCATACGAACCTCCTCTGAGTCGTGGGTAATCGCGCCGCCCTCCGGGACGGCACCAGAGTCCTTGGCAATCGCTGTGCCAGGGTGGGGCCGCCGGCGCTTTTGCCGCATCTCCAGGCGAACGGCCGCGTCCCGGGCCGGTCCCAGGTGTAACCGTTACATGCGATCGCGCAGTTTTTACGTTGTCCGCTCATTCGCTCCGCGCTTGTGGCAAGGTGAGGGCCGCTCCGGGGGGGGACGACACCCCGGTCGGAATGGAGAGCGATCATGACGCGACTGACCCGCGACGACGTGCTGAAGAAAGCCGACGAGCTCAAGAACTGGGGCAAGTGGGGTCCGGACGACGAGCTCGGTGTCCTCAACTACGTCACGCCCGAGGACATCGTCAACGCCGCCGGGCTCGTGAAGAAGGGCAAGGTGTTCAGGCTCGGCCTCAACCTCGACGAGAACGGTCCTCAACGCGGCATCTTCGGCGGACGCTGGAATCCGATGCACCAGATGCTCGCGACCGGCACCGACGCGGTCGCCGGCAAGCACGACGTCACGCCCGGCCTGCGCTATGCCGACGACGCGATCAATCTGCCGACGCAGGCCGCCACTCAGTGGGACGCGCTGTCGCACGTCTTCCTCGGCGAGAAGATGTGGAACGGCTACCCGGCCACGCTGGTCGACAGCCGCGGCGCCCACCGGAACGGCATCGAGAAGTTCGCGAACAGGATGGTGGGGCGGGGCGTGCTGCTCGACGTGGCGCGGTGGAAGGGTGTGGCGTGCCTCGCGGATGGTTACCCGATCACGATCGCCGACCTGGACGGCACGGCCAGGGCGCAGGGAGTGACCGTGCGGCGCGCCGACTTCGTAATCGTCCGCACGGGGCAGCTGGAGGATCGCCTGACGCAAGGCGACTGGGGCGGCTACGCCGGAGGCGACGCGCCCGGGCTGGCCTTCGAGACCCTGGACTGGATCCACGCCAAGCAGATCGCGGCCATCTGCAGCGACACCTGGGGGATCGAGGTACGTCCCAACGCCACCGGGCCCGACGTGTTCCAGCCCTGGCACTGGGTCACGATCCCGGCGATCGGGATCGTGCACGGCGAGATCTTCTACTTGAAGGAGCTCGCGGAGGACTGCGCCGCCGACCGCGTCTACGAGTTCTTTCTCTGCGCGCCGCCGCTGGTGATCACCCGGGGCACCGGCTCGCCGATCAACCCTCAGGCGATCAAGTAGGGTCCGCGGAGGCCCTCCGAATCTTGTCAAGCAGCGCGCCGGAGATGCTAGGATCGCGGGCCGGGAGAACTGCCATGACACAGAACGGTGCCCTGTCGAAGAACATGCGGCTCCTGGGCCACAACGATCTGGGCGGCTTCGGCAATTGCGGGGAGGGCATGGCCATCCAGCTGGCCCGCGATGGGCGGCGGGTGCTGTGGCTCGGCCACGAGTCGGCGCCGAAGAACTTCACCGCCGTGGACGTGACGGATCCAGGGAAGCCCTCGGTCATCGTCCAGACCGATCTGCCCCACGGCGACATGCGCTCCAACAACCTGGACCTCGTGGGCGATCTGCTGGTCGTCCCGTATCAGACGAGCCGGGTTGGCATGAAGCCGGCGGGCGTCGAGTTCTTCGACGTGGCCGATCCGAGCAAGCCGCGGTCGATCGCGTTCTTCGACGCCTCCGGGCCGCACTCGCGCGGCGTGCACCACCTGTGGTTCGTCGATGGCACTTACCTGCATCTGGCCAGTGGCGCGCCGGACTTCAAGCCCCGCAATCCGAAGGACGATCAGTTCTACCGTATCGTCGATGTCCGCCAGCCCACGCGTCCCGTCGAGGTGGGGCGCTGGTGGCTCCCCGGCACGCGTGACGGCGACCCGGAGCCGCCGCCGCCTCGTCATCCGAAGTTCGACGCCGGCTACCGCGCCCACAACACGAACGTCTATCCGCGCCGGCCCGATCGCGCGTGGATCGGCTATATCGACGGCGGAGCGATCATCCTGGACATCTCGGACATGGCCCGGCCTCGCATGCTGAGCCGGTGGGACTATCACCCACCGTACCCCGGCTTCACACACACGCTGCTGCCGCTCTTCGATCCCCAGCTGATGATCGTCTCCGACGAAGCCACCGCCGTGGGCGGCCAGGATTGGCCGAAGCTCGTCTGGGTCGTCGACGTCCAGGACGAGACCAACCCCGTGCCGATCTCGACCTTCCCGATCCCGCCCGTGGAGGAATTCAAGGGACGAGGCGGCCGATACGGCGCTCACAATCTGCATGAGAACCGCCCGGTGGCGAGCAACCTGGTGTCGGAGACGATCATCTTCGGCACCTTCTTCAACGGCGGCGTGCGCGCCTACGACGTCTCGAACCCGTTCCGGCCCGAGGAGGTCGCCTACTACGTGCCGGAGGCGCCGCGCGGATCGCGAGCCGGCGCCGTGCAGATCAACGACGTGCTCGTCGACGAGCGCCGCATCGTCTATGCGGTCGATCGCCTGATCGGCGGACTCTACACGCTTCAGCTCGAGGTTTAGGCCGCCGCGGGCAGTCACTTCTTCCCGAGCTCGGCGACCGCTCGATCCCGATACGAGAAGTTGAAGAGCCGGTTCGGGGGCAGCAGGTCCTTGTACTTGAGATAACCCTGCTCGGAGCTCAAGCGCTGCATCGACTCGAGCACGGCCGGGTCCATGTCGAGGTTCGGATCGAGTACGTGGGCCCGCGCGCGCCGGATCACGTCGGCCTTGGCGCCGGTGTACTTGACCATCAGGTCGATGTTGCGCTCCTGCTTCCACCCGTTGTCCAAGGCGAGATCGCGCGCGGCCTTTACGTAGGCGACCATGACCCGGTTGGCCAGCTCCGGGTCCTTGGCCGCCCAGTCCTTGTTCCAGAAGATCGCGGTGATCGGTGTGGCCCTGGCGCCGGCGGGGCGGGGCAGGGGTCGCACCGCGATGCCACGCTCCTCGGCCAGGGTCGGAAAGGGCTCGGTGAGGATCGCCGCCTCGACGGCACCCGACTCGAGCGCGGGCACCATGTCGGGGAAGGGCATGATCTTGATCTGCACGTCCCGCAGGGTGAGGCCGTCCCGCCTGAGGACCTGGTCGAGCATCCACTCCACGGCGGCGCCGCGGACGTTGAGCGCCACCGGCTTGCCCTTGAGATCGCCGATGCGCTTGATCTCCTTCTCCCAGGAGGCCTTGCGCACGGTGAAGTAGTCCTCGACGTAGCCCGAGTGCAGCGGCGCCACGAACTCCACCGGCAGCGACGACGCCACGGCGTTGAAGCCGGCCGCGCCCATGCCGGCGCCGCCCACCTGGAGCTGGCCGGTGGCCACCTGAGAGAGAATCTCGGGCCCGCCGCCAAGACGGACCGTCTCCGCGCCGATGTCCGCTGCCGGAAGGTACCGGTCGGCCATGATGTAGAGCGCCGCGAAGGAGTCGGAAGGAATGTAGCCGACCCTGACCGTCGGCTTCGCCTGCGGCGACACCGGCGCCGCGTTGGCGAGCACCGCCAGGGCGACCACGGACAGCCAGACTCCCGGTCTACGCGCAGAGCTCATGGACGCCTCCGTCTGTTCGGCATCGCGTTCGCGGGCGGGGTTCCGGTGATCAGCGGAGAGACTTGACGAGCCGGGCGATCTCGCCGGGCTCCGGCGCGCGGCCGGCTTGACGCTTGGAGAACACGGCGCGGCCGTCTACGATCACGGTCAGCTCTCCAAAGCCGCCCCAGCGGATCTTCGCCGGCACCTGGAGCGTCTCCTGCAACTCGTCGCGGAGGCGCACGGCCTCCCGTCTCAGGTCGATTCAGACAGCGCAGCGCTTGATCTCGACGTTCATCAATCGCGTTTTTACACAGATCGCCGGGGAAGGCAAGAGCGGCCTTGACGCCCCTTCGTACTCGCTGTATACCCCTCGATGCGCCCGTTACTCCACGACGTCAGCCGTCCAGGCGGCGTCGATCTCGTCGTTCAACCCACAAGGAGGGGACCCATGAGAAGCGAACGGCTCCTGTCCCTGGTCGTCGGCGCGGCACTGATGTTGGCGGCAACGTCGGTCAGCGCACAGCAACCGGCAGCGGCCCCGCCGCCTCCGCCGCCGTACGGCGCCGCCATCAACCTCGAGCAGGCCAAGAAGGTCATGGCGGGCGCCGAAGCCGAGGCGAAGAAGAACAACTGGAACGTCGTCATCGCCGTGCTGGACTCGGGCGGCAACGTCGTGATGCTGCAGCGGATGGACGGCGCGCAGTTCGGGAGCATCGAGGTCGCGCGCGAGAAGGCGTATTCGGCCGTGGCGTTCCGCCGGCCCACCAAGGCGTTCGAGGACGCCCTCGGGCAGGGCGGTGTGAATCTCCGCGTCCTTCGGCTTCCAGGCGCGAGCCCCCTCGAGGGCGGGTTGCCGATCGTCGTCGACGGCAAGCTCATCGGCGGAGTTGGTGTCTCCGGTGTCCAGGCCACCCAGGACGCCCAGATCGGCCGGGCCGGAATCGACGGTCTGAAGTAACGCCGACGAGCGCCGGGCCGGGGCACCCTCGGTCCGGCGCTCCCACCGCCTCACCCGATCGGGTTTGAGACCGATGCCCACACGCGCTCCGAAAGTTCTCGTGAGCGAGGTCAGCGTGACCTTCGAGAGCCACGGGCGCTCGGTCCTCGCGCTCGATCGGATCTCGCTGCAGGCCAACGCCGGCGAGTTCCTGTGCATCGTCGGGCCGAGCGGCAGCGGCAAGTCCACCCTCCTGCGGGTGCTGGCCGGTCTGCTGCGTCAGAGCGCCGGCGACGTCCGCATCGAGGCGGACCAGCCCGGCACGCCGCTCACCGCGATGGTCTTCCAGGAGCACGCGCTGCTGCCGTGGCGCACCGTCCGCGACAACGTGACGTTCGGCCTCGAGAACCGCGGCGTCCCACGCGCGGAGCGGGACGCGCGGGCGCGGGAGATGCTGGCGATGGTCGGGCTCACGCGATTCGCGCGGCACTATCCACACCAGCTCTCGGGCGGCATGAAGCAGCGCGTGGGCATCGCCCGGGCGCTCGCCAACGACCCCGAGGTGCTCTTGATGGACGAGCCGCTGGCGGCGCTCGACGCGCAGACGCGCACGATCATGCAGGAGGAGCTGCTGCGGATCTGGGCCACGCTCGGCAAGACGGTCGTCTACGTCACCCACTCGCTCGAGGAGGCCCTGCTGTTGGGTGACCGCATCGTCCTGCTGACGTCGCGGCCAGGGCGGGTGAGCCACGTCTATCCCGTCGATCTCGGCCGGCCGCGCGGGCTCGAGGTCCGCGGCTCGCCGGCCTACGGGGCACTGCTCGAGAAGATCTGGTCGCAGCTCCGCGACGAGGTCCTCCGCGCGATGGCGGAGGACCGTGGTGCATGAGAGCCCTCGGCCGCTGGCTCGCCGAGCACTGGATCGCCGTCGGCTCGCCAATCGTCCTGCTGGTCGTCTGGGAGCGGGCGAGCGCGACCGGCCTTCTGCGTGAAGCGTTCTTTCCCCGCCCCTCGACGATCGTCGCCCACCTCCGCCAGCTCGCGGCGGACGGCACGCTCTGGCGCCACACCGCCGCGACGCTCGCGCGCATCGGCTGGGCGTTCGCGCTGGCCGCAGTCCTCGGGGTGGGGATCGGACTCGCCATGGGACTCTGGCGCCGGCTTCGTGAGGGGCTCGATCCGGTCTTCGCCGTGATCTACCCGATCCCCAGCGTCCTGTTCCTTCCGCTCGTGAGCTTCCTGGTCCCGCCGGGCGAGATCGCGCTGGTCGTGACGACCGCCGTGACGTCGTTCTTCCTCATCGCCTTCACCACGACGCACGGCGTGCGGCAGATCGACCGCCTCGTCGTCGAAGCCGCCGTCCACTACGGCGCGCGCGGCTGGCGTCTCTTCGCCACCGTGCTCTTACCCGGGGCGCTGCCGTTCATCTTCACCGGGCTCAGGCTCGGCCTCGGCTTCGCCCTGATCGTGGTCGTGGCGGTCGAGATCGTCTCGGCCAGCCGTGGGCTCGGCGCGCTGCTCTGGCTCTCGTGGCAGATCCTCAAGGTGGAGGACATGTACGCGACCTTCTTCGTCATCGCGCTGCTCGGCGCCGTCCTGTCCTACGGGCTGGCCGCGCTCCGCGCGCGACTCCTGCCGTGGGTCCAGGACGTGGCGGGGCGGCCGTGATGAGCCTGGCGGTGCCGGCGGCGCTGCTCGCCCTCTGGGAGCTCTGCTCGAGACTCGCGATCATTTCCCCGCGGTACTTTCCACCGCCCACCACGGTCGGCTGGGTCCTGGTGGACCGCGTCGCCGCCGGGGACCTCGGCGCGCAATCGCTCATCACCCTCACGCGCCTGGCCTTCGCCTTCGCGCTGGCCGCTGTGCCGGGAGTGCTCCTCGGTCTCCTTATGGGCATCGCGCGTCCCGTGCGCAACGCGGTCGAGCCCTACATCGCGTTCATCTTCCCCGTGCCGAAGATCGCGCTCCTGCCCTTCCTCCTGATCATCCTCGGGGTCGGCGAGCCCGCCTTCGTGCTGACGGGCGCGACCTCGGCGTTCTTCCAGATCGTCATCAGCACCCTCGGCGGCGTGCAGACGATGGATCCGCGTCTCCTCGAGGTCGGTCGCAACTACGGCGCTCACGGCCCGCGGCTCTTCTGGAAGGTCATCCTTCCGGCCGCGCTCCCGGCGATCTTCACGGGCCTGCGGCTGGGACTGGGGCTGGCGCTGGTCGCGCTCGTCGCCGTCGAGTTCATCGCGGCCAAGTCGGGCCTCGGCCATCTCGTCTACCGCCACTGGCAGATGCTGAGCACGCCCGAGATGTACGCGGCCTTCGCAATCGTCGGCGCGCTCGGGCTCGTGCTGACGCGCGGCCTGCAGGCTCTCCAGGCGCGCGTGCTCACCTGGCAGGAGGACATCGGCCGGGTCTAGCTGGACGTCGGGGGGAGCGGGCGCCGCTCCCCGACACCCCCCACCGGTCGCGCGTGCGGACTCGCGCAGGATCGACTGGTTCTCCGGCGAAGCCGGCGCTCGAATGCCGATCACAGAAGGCGGCACGCCTCCTCGAACTCGAGGCGGGGCAGGCGCGGGAGCACCTTGGTCGGGTCGCCGTGCCCCACGTTGCACAGGAAGTTCGACTTCACGCGACCGTCGGGGAAGAACTCAGCGTCCACCTTCGCGTTGTCGAATCCCGACATGCCGCCGACGTCGAGCCCGATCGCGCGCGCCGCGATCATGAAGTAGGCGCCCTGGAGCGTGCCGTTGCGGAACGCCACCGTCTCGGCCAGCTGTGCGTTGGCCTCGTACGGGTTCTTCATCTCGGGTCGGTGCGGGAAGAGCTTCGGGAGCAGCTCGTAGAAGTGCCTGTCGTACCCGATGATCGCGGTGACCGGCGCGGCCTTGGTCTTGTCGACGTTACCCGGGCTCAGCGCCGGCAGCAGCCGTGCCTTCGCCTCAGGCGTGCGGACGAACAGGATCCGCGCCGGGCAGGAGTTGGCACTGGTCGGACCGGACTTCATGATGTCGTAGATGGCTCGCAGCTGATCGTCGGTGACGGGCGTGGGGAGCCAGCCGTTCTGGGTCCGGGCTTTACGAAACAGGAGATCGAGCGCCGCATCGTCGAGCGTCGGCCGCATGTCAGTTGGTCTTTGCGTCCTGGATGGCGCGCCACACGCGGTCGGCGGTCGCGGGCATGTCGAGCTGCCGGACGCCGACCGACGCGAGAGCGTCGACGACCGCGTTCATGACGACGGGGAGGGCCCCGACCGTGCCGGCCTCGCCCGCGCCCTTGGCGCCCATCGGATTGAGCTTCGTCGGCACCGGGTTGCTCTCGATGTGCATGTCGGGCAGCGTGTCGCCGCGCGGTATCGCGTAATCCATGAACGACGCGGTCAGGAGCTGACCGGACTCCCGGTCGTAGACGACCTGCTCCATGAGCGCCTGGCCCACGCCCTGCGCCACGCCGCCGTGGATCTGGCCCTTGAGGGTCACCGGGTTGATGACGGTGCCCACGTCGTCGACGATCACGTAGCTCACGATCTCGACGGCGCCGGTGTCCGGATCGATCTCCACCTCGCACACGTGGCAGCCGTTGGGCCACGTGGCCTGTTTGGGCGAGAAGGTCCCGGTCTCGTAGAGTCCGGGCTCGACCCCCGGCGGCAGCTGATTGGGCTGGAACGCGGCGCGCGCGACGTCCTTGAGGGCGACGGCGCGGTCCGTGCCCACCACGCCGAACTTGCCGTCGACGAACGTGACGTCCGCCTCGGCCGCCTCCAGCAGGCGCGCCGCGATCTTCTTGCCCTTGGCGATGACCTTGTCGGCGGCCGTCCAGAGCGCCGTGCCGCCGATGACCGTCGAGCGGGAGCCCATGGTCCCCATGCCGAATCCGACCCGGTCCGTGTCCCCGTCGACGTAGAGCACGTCGGCGGGATCGAGGCCGAGCCGCTCGTTGAGAATCTGCTTGAACGTCGTCTCGTGCCCCTGGCCCTGGTTCTTGCTGCCCATCAGGACGGTCGCGCTCCCGCTGGGCGCGAACCGGATCTCGGCGAACTCGGGCTGCGGGCCGGCCGCCTGCTCGATCGCGTTGACGAGGCCGAGGCCGCGCAGCTTGCCGCGCCGCCGCGCCCCGTCGCGCCGGACGGCGAACGAGGCCACGTCGCCCAGCTTGAGCGCCTTCTCCATGCTGGTCGGAAAATCGCCGCAGTCGTAGGTCGCGCCGAGGGGATTCTTGTACGGCATGGCGGAGACGGGGATGAGATTCTTCCGTCGGAGCTCCACCGGATCGACGCCGAGCTCGCGGGCGGTGTCGTCGATCAGCCGCTCGAGGACGTAGGTCGCCTCCGGTCGCCCCGCCCCGCGGTACGGCGCCGTCGAGTTCGTGTTGGTCAGCACGCTGGTCACGTGCACGTAGGCCGTCGAGAACGCGTACACGCCGACCAGCGTCACGACGTTGCTGAAGGTGGCCAGCAGATTCCGGTCCGAGGAGACGTAGGCGCCCACGTTCGCGAGCGTCCGCACGCGCAGGGCGAGGAAGCGGCCCTCGGCGTCCAGCGCGAGCTCCGCGTCGCTCACGTTGTCGCGCGCGTGCTCGTCGGCCAGGATCGCTTCGCGGCGCTCGCACGTCCACTTGACGGGCCGGCGGAGCTTTCGCGCCGCCCACAGCACGAGTCGGTGCTCGGGATACTGCCAGCCCTTGGTCCCGAAGCCGCCGCCGACGTCCCCCGCGACGACGCGGATCCGGTGCTCCGGGATCTTGAAGATGTTACTGGCCAGCGCGTTCCTCACGCGATGGGGGTACTGGACGTCCGCGTAGAGCGTGTAGCGGTCCTCGTGGGGGTCGTAGACGCCGAGCGAGCCCCGGGGCTCCATGTACTGCGCGTGGACCCGCGTGATGACGTAGCGGCGCCGGACGACACGCTGAGCCCGCGCGAAGGCCGCGTCGGTCGCGGCCTTGTCGCCGGACTCGAAGACGTTGGAGACGTTGTCGGGACACTCGTCCCACACCGCGGCGCTCCCGGGCCGAGGCGCCTCCGCGGTCGACGTCACCGACGGCAGGGGCTCGTAGTCGACCTGGACGAGGTCGGCCGCGTCCTCGGCCTGGGCCCGGGTCTCCGCCACGACGAGGGCGATCGGGTCGCCCACGTACCGCACACGGTCCTGGGTGAGGCCGTGATGAGGGCGCGCGAACATCGGTGAGCCGTCGGGGCGCTTGCGCTTCAACGTCATCACCATCGTCCCGAGGCCGTCCTTGGCGAGATCGGCGCCCGTGAAGACGGCAACGACTCCGGGCGCGCGCCGGGCCGCGGAGACGTCGATGGCGAGGAGCCGCGCGTGCGCGTGCGGCGAGCGCACGATGACGGCGTAGGTCTGGCCGGGAACGTTCACGTCGTCGAGGTATCGGCCCCCGCCACGCAGGAGGCGGACGTCCTCGACCCGCTTGATCCCTTGTCCGATTCCGAACTGCCCCATCAGGGAGTACCTCCTCTGCTCACGGCGGGAGCACGCGGGCGCCCGGGGCCGCGAACTCCTTCGGCCACACCACGACCCACTTGCCGTCCTGCACCTGCTTCACCTTCGAGAGATCGTCACCGTAGTTGTTCGGGCCGTCGAAGCGGAAGCGGCCGACGATCGTCTGGACCTGGTTCTTCCGGAGCCACTGCGCCAGCACCTTGTCGTCGAGGCTCTTGGTGGCGGTCACCGCCGCTTCGAGCATCTGCCAGGCCGCGTACGAGCCCGCGGCCTGCGTGTCGACGTTCGTGTAGGGCACGCCGGCTTTTGCCGCGCGCTCGTGGTAGAGCGTAGCGAAGTGGGCGGCCGCCGGGTTGTTCGTGAACGGCGGGTGCTCCTCGAAGAACGTGTTGGAGAGCGCCAGCTTGGCCTCCGGCGCCACGACCATGGGACCCGGGGCCGGGAAGAGATGGTAGTGCCGGCGCGGCGTGTAGTCGAGCCGCTTGAGCTCTTCCAGCACGAGGTTGCCGTCGAGGCCGAGCGCGCCGACCCAGAGGAGGTCCGGGTTGGCGTCCTTGATGCGCGCGGCGATGGGACCGAAATCGCGCGTTCCGAACTCGTACTCGAGGTAAAGCAGCACCTTCAGCCCGCGCTGGGCCGCGACGTCGCGCGCCCCCGACGACTGAAACTGCGCCGACGGGAACTTGCTGGTGATGATGGCGACGGTCTTCGGGGGGTTGGCGGTCGCGGCGACGGCGTCGAAGACGACCCCTGGCACCGTGCGATTGGGCTCGGGACCGAAGGGCGCCGCCGGGAACTGCATGTCGTACTTCGCGAGGTGCGGCATCCCGAAGCTATGGTGGATGAGCATCTTCTGGTAGCGCTGGGCGACTCCCATGGCGGCGATGATCGCGCCCGTCGCGTAGGGCCCCATCAGCAGATCGACCCTGTCCACCGTGATGAGCTTCTCGTAGAGGCTGCGCGTGACCTCGGGCTTGGACTGGTCGTCGAGCAACACCCACTCGACGGGCCGACCGAGCAGGCCGTTGCCGCGGTTCAGCTCCTCGACGTAGATCTCGGCGGTGATCTTGTGCAGGAGCGCGGTGGCGGCGAGCGGCCCGGTGAGAGCGAGCGTACCCCCGATCCGGATCGGCGGGCCCGAGGGCGCCGCGACCGCCCCGACGACGAATACGAAGACGACAACGATACCGAGCGCACCCACGCGGCGCGGAGCGATTCGCGAGAAGACCATCTGCCTCCCCCGTAGCGTGGAAGTCGCACTGGATCAAGCGCCGGCGCGCCGAGCGGGCGTTGCGTCAGACGTCGGCGGGCGATGCGCGAGCGATCGTCGCGAGCCTAACCGGGCGGGGAGTGGAGAGTCAAGGGGACGGGAGCCGGCTCGACCGGGACTTCAGAGCCTCCAGCTCGAGGCGCAGCCGAGGCACCTCCACGGGCTTCTCGAGCACCGCCAGGACGGCGGGCTCCGCCGCATAGTGCGACACGCGTTCCTCGAAGCTCGAGATCACGATGCCGGAGGTGGCCGGCTGGTACCGCCGCGCGACGCGAAGAAGGTCCAGCACGCTCACCGTGAGGTGGCGCTCGGGCCGAACGTCGTCATCGAGCAGGAGCAGGTCGAAGGGTCGAGAGAAGATGCTCGCGAATGCCGACCACATGTCCTCGGCGACGCTCACCTCGTGCCCGTCGGAGGACAGGATCGCCCGCAAGCCTTCCCGGGCGTGGCGCTCTGGCGCAACCACGAGGATCCGCAGCAGCGACATGATTGCTGGATGAGCAACCTTCGTGCCCGAATCGGCGTCGACAACGCCCGGAGGCCAACTCGCGGAAACTCCTGGCGATCGGTGGGGCGAGAGGGCCGCGACCAGGGGGATCGTAGAAGTTCTGCGTGTACGAGTTACTTGGTCGTGCCGGCGAGGTCATCGGTCAGCGCCCGGGCCTTGCTCGCGAGGTTGGCCGCCCGCTGATAGTCGCGCTGATCGAGGGCGCTCCGAGCCTGGTCCAGGAAATTCTTCGCGGTCCGGATGGCTTCCTGCTGCGGCGCCTTCAACTGGCGCCCTTCCAGATCACTCAGGAGCCGAGCCACGTCGCCGATATTCTGCCGTGCGGCGTCCAGGAGCCGCTGTTCCTCCTCCGCCGATAGCTCGGGTCGGAGCGCGCCCGGCGCCGGCGCGGCAGCGGGTTTGGGGGCCGTGGACGGTGGAGGGGCTGTCGGCGACCCGGGAGTGGTCGGCGCCGTCGGGGTGGCAGGCGGCGGCGTCGCGGCCACCGGCGGCGGCGAGGGCCGCTTGACGATCGCGTCGGTCCCGCTGCACCCGTACAGGAGGAGCAGCGCCGACGCCATCGGGATGATCCGCCTCGTCACAGCCCGACGTTCGCCGACGCGACCGGGAGCGTCAGAGTCATCACCGTGCCGCGGTCCACTGCCGATTCGACGTCGATTCGCCCGTCGTGCATCTGCACGATGCGATAGACCATCGAGAGCCCGATGCCCGATCCCTGCGTCTTCGTCGTGTAGTAGAGCCGAAAGATCCTCTCCAGATCATTCGGCTGGATGCCGACGCCCTCGTCGGCGACGCGCAGCTCGACCGCGCCATCAGGTCCGCGACGGCCGGCGAGGGTGACGGTCCCTCCGTTCGGCATCGCCTGAATGGCGTTGGTCACGAGGTTGGTGCACGCTTGCCGGAGAAGCTCGGTGTCACCCGCGACGGGCGGAAGATCCGGTGCCACGTCCTGCACGACTCGGGCGCCGGCGCGCCCGGCTTCGGGCGCCATGAGCCGCGCCACTTCCGCGAGCAGGGCCTTCACGTCGACGGGCCCCAGCCGAAGCTCCTCGGGACGCACGAACTTGAGAAACCCCTGCACGACCCGGTCCAGCCGCACGATCTCCTGGGCGATCACGTCGAGGTTCTCGCGAACGGCCGGCTGGCCGCCGCCGAGGCGGGCTTTCAAGAGCTCGAGGTGAATACGCATCGCGTTGAGCGGATTCTTGACCTCGTGGGCCACTCCGGAGGTCAGCCGCCCGAGGGCCGCGAGCTTCTGCGAGTACGTCACCAGCGATTGCACGGCGCGGACCGGGTCGAGGTTCCGGAGCGAGAGAACGCCGCCGCCGGCCCGGGCGCCGTCGGGAATGCGGTAGCTCGACACCGCCAGCTCGCGAGACTGCCCGTCGGGACACGGCACCTTCACCGCGGCGTTGCGACGCTCGATGCCGGCGTCGAACAGCTCGGCCACCACCGGTGCCAGCGGGTGGTCGGCGGACAGGAGGCCTTCCAGCATGCCGCCGGCCGCCGGGTCGAGCGATTGCCCGAGCAACGCCTCCGCCGCCTGGTTGCAGAGCACCACTTCACGCTGAGCGTTCAGCACGATGACGGCATCCTCGAGACTGTCGAGGATCCCCTCCATCCGCGCCCGG
This sequence comes from Binatia bacterium, assembly GCA_035635995.1. Taxonomy (GTDB): domain Bacteria; phylum Methylomirabilota; class Methylomirabilia; order Rokubacteriales; family CSP1-6; genus AR31. Next base: position 23,203 of record DASPZZ010000107.1, read on the forward strand.
TCACTCTGCCAGTGCGACTGCTCCGCGTGGACCCGTTCGCCCAGCTGGTTGACCCGGGCCGCGAGCTCGCCGAGCTCGTCGTCCCGCGTGAGCTCGACGGTGGCGCCGTACTCGCCGCGGGTCAGGCGCTCCATCCCCTGCGCGATCTTCCGAAGCGACTGGAGCAAAAAGTTGGCGACCAGGAGCCCGACCCCGACGGCGATACCGAGGGCGGCCAGGGCGACGGCCAGGCTGTAGAGCGCGGCCTGAGCCAGCTCCTGTCGGAGCAGGCTCGTGGACACGCCCACGCGCACCGTCCCGAAGGGGCGATCGCCCAGGCGCATCGGCACCTGCGCTTCGTAGACGCCCGGCTCCCCGAAGAGCGACGCGACGATCCTGAGCGTCGACCAGGTCTTCACGCGCTCCAGGCTCTCGCGCGGCGGCAGCAGCTCGCCCTCGAGCCTCGGGTTACTGTGGGCGAGCACGCGATCCGTCGGATCCACGACGGCGGCGTAGACGACGGTATGCGAGTAGCCGACCATCCCCTCGAGCAGGGCTCGGATTCCCGGGTCCTGGTTCAGGAGGGTCGGTGAGGGGACCGGCGAGGCGGCGACCACCCGCGAGCTCTGATGATAGAGTTGTCGCGCCATCAGCTCGCCCTCGTCCACCGCCGCGCCGAGCGCGATCCGCGCCACGTTCGCCAGGTGCGCGACGGTCGACGCCACCACCACGACCAGGACGACGATGGCGAGCGCCAGGACCTGCCGCGCGCGGAGCGTCAGACGCATGCGCGTCAGGCGTTGTACTTGTGGAGCTTGTTGTGAAGCGTCTTGAGGCTGATGCCGAGAATCTCGGCGGCGCGGGTCTTGTTGCCTCCGGTCTGCTTGAGCGTCCGCAGAATGAGCTCGCGTTCGGCCGCCTCGACGGTCGTGCCGACCGGGAGCACCAGCTCGGCTTCGGTCGCCGATGCGACCGGCTCGACCGGCGCACCGAGCACGGGCAGGTTCTCGCGGCAGACCAGATCGCCCGAGCACACGATGACCGCCCGCTCGATCACGTTCCGGAGCTCGCGCACGTTTCCGGGCCAGCGATGGTGCCGCAGGACGTCCAGGGCGCCGTCGTCCACGCCCCGGACGTTACGCCCGTGGCGCTCGTTGAATTCCTCGACGAACGCCTGGGCGAGGTCGGAGACATCCTCCAGGCGATCGCGAAGCGGCGGCAACGCGATGGCGAAGACGTTGAGCCGATAATAGAGGTCCTCGCGCAAGGTGCCGTCCTGGAGCGCCTTCATCGGCTCCTTGTTGGTCGCCGCGACGACCCGGACGTTCACCCGGATCTCGGCCTTGGCGCCCAGCCGCCGGAACTGTCCTTCCTGGAGCACCCGGAGGAACTTGGCCTGCGTTCCCGGCTGCATCTCGGCCACCTCGTCCAGGAACAGGGTCCCTCCGTCTGCGAGCTCGAAGCAGCCCTGCCGTCGCTCCACGGCGCCGGTGAAGGAGCCCCGCTCGTGCCCGAAGATCTCGCTCTCCAGCAAGGTCTCGGGGATGGCCGCGCAGTTGACCGCGACGAACGGCCCTCTCCGGCGTGGCGAGAGCTCGTGGACCGTGCGGGCGACGAGCTCCTTGCCGGTTCCGCTCTCGCCGGCGATGAAGAGCGTTGCATCGGTGGGCGCGGAGACTTCGACCTGCCGCATGACTTCCATCATTCCCCGGGAGCTGCCGAGGAGCCGTCCGAACGCGCCGCGCTGCCGGAGCTGACGGCGCAGGAGTTGGACCTCGCGCACGGTCTCGGACCGCTCCAGGGCGCGGTCCAGCAGGATCTGGAGGCGCGTCGGGTCCACGGGCTTGGTGAGGTAGTCGTACGCGCCGTCCTTGATCGCCTGCACGGCGCTCTCGATGCTCCCCTGGCCGGTCAGGAAGACCACCGCGGTGGTCGGAAAGTCGCGCTTGAGCCTGGTCAGCAGCTCCAGCCCGTCGATCCCGGGCATGACGAGGTCGGCGATCACGAGGTCGGGTGCCCGGCCGGCCGCTCGTTCCAGCGCTTCCTGACCGTCGCCAGCCGAACTGACGTCGTATCCCCACACCGTCAGGAGCTCCTGAAGCCCCTTGCGTGAGGCCGGCTCGTCGTCCACGACCAGGATTCGATGGTCTTTCATCCGATCCGTACGGCCGAAACGCTCCGCGGTGGCTGACGGCCCCGCCGCGGACGTGGGGACGCCCCAGTCGTGCAGCGGCCCAGCCGGCGAGGTGGCGCTCGACACCTCAGTGTACCCCGGCGGACTCTTGCTCATGACGTCGCGATCGACGCGCGCGCGGGCCGCCCGGGGACGAGCCGCATCTGGACGCTCCGCGAGCGCGTCGGGATGGCCCACTCCAGGCGCGCCGTGCGCTCGAGCACATGGCCGCAGGGACCGAGGACGATCGACATCATCTCCTCACGCGTCTCCCTCCAGTCTTCGACCCACCGGAGCGCGAGGCAATGTCGGCAGACGATGGTCTGTGTGGGGCTCATTCGTCGCTCTCGTGGTCGAAAGTCTTGTCCTCGTCGTCTTCGTCCGTTGCGGTCGTCGCCAGCACGACGACATCCTGGAGTACACGGGCCTCGTCCACCCGGATGCGCGCGAAGCCCATCGCGACGGCGCCTCGCAGGGACGTGTCGAATGCCTCCATCAAGGCCTGTTTGATGGACGGGTCAGAACGATCCGTCAGGGCTACCACGGTCTCCATGCGAACGACGCGGGCCGAGGCGGATGGAACGGATATCACTGTCACCAGTAAAGCGGTCGCGAGCCAGACGAGTGCGCGCACGGTGCCCTCCCATTGCGATCGGGATTCCGCTGCCTTGCGAGGGCGGGACAGCATCGGTCGTGCCAGTGGTTGCAGCCCATCCCTAAGCATCTGACTTCGCAGCGAGTTGAGGCCCAGATCGGCGGTCACGCTGATCGGCCCGACATGCTCAGGCGTAGGAAGTACGGAGTAAGATTTACATGAACGTCGGGACCTCGTCAGCCGTACGGACATCTCAACGATCTCCGGGATTTCCCGGAGTGGAGTCTTCCGCGGGCTCGCGTGAGGGACGGAAGAACCAGTCCGTCAAGCGATTCCACCCCTCGACGACGTGATCGATGACGCCGCGATGCTCGTCGCACAGCGGCGGCTCCGTACCGACGAGGAACGCTTCACGCACGACCACCGGGCAGGCGCGCGCGGCCCGCTTGCCGTTCGTGGCGTCGATGTCCGCGAACGCGATTCCGGCCGGAACGGTGAAGTCCGGCTGTGGATAGGCGTCGATCGCCTGCTTCATGAAGTCCACCCAGATCGGAAGCGCGGCCTGGGCGCCGCTCAGACCGTGAGACTCGCCGCCGTCGAAGCCAACCCACACGAGGGCCAGCAGGCGCGGTGTGTACCCGACGAACCACGCGTCACGGCCGTCATTGGTGGTGCCGGTCTTGCCCGCGACCACGTCGGGCAGGCCACTGGACCGCGCGGCGCTGCCGGTCCCCGACGTCATGACGCCCTTGAGCAGAGAGGTCACCAGCCAGGCTTCGGCCGGCGAGATGACTCGCAGGGCTTCCTCCGCGCCGGCCGGGTTCACCGGTTCATCGCCGAACTGAACGGTCCGAATCCCGGAGACGGCGGAGAACCGGATGCCGCCGTTCGCCAGGGGAAGATAGGCACGAGCCAGCTCCAGCGGCGTGACCTCGAACGCGCCGAGCGCCATCGCGGGAACCGGCGCCAGCTGGCCGTGAAGGCCGAGGGTCCTGGCCGTCTCGATCACGTTGGGCAGCCCCACCGCCTGCGCGATGCGGACCGTCGCGGCGTTGAGGGACCGCTCGAGCGCCTGTCGCACGCTCACGCTTCCTTCGTATCGATCGTCGGAGTTACGCGGGCTCCACGGCTGGCCGCGGGACTCCAGCGTGATCGGCAGGTCGTCCACGCGGGACGCCGCCGTGAACGACGGCACGCCGTCGCGGGCGCGCAGGGCCGCGAGGTACACGATCGGCTTGAAGGCCGACCCCGGCTGTCGGCGGGCCAGGGTGACGCGATTGAACTGGCTGGCGAGATAGTCACGCCCGCCGACGAGCGCGCGAATCTCGCCGGTTCCCGGCTCGACCACAAGCATGGCGACCTGCAGACGCCGGCCGGGATCTCGGCGGCTCGCGCGCGGAAGGCTGGATTCGAGGCGGTCGAGACCGCGCGCGGCCGCCGCCTCGGCGAACCGCTGCAGGTTGAGGTCGAGCGTGGTCACGATGCGCACCCCGCGCACCCGGGAGACCTCGGGGTCGAACCGCTGCTCGAGCTCCTGGCGTACGAAGTCGACGAAGTACGGGGCCGCCTGTCCGGGGCTCGCCAGCGAGCGCACGCGCACCGGCGCGCGGCGGGCTCGATCGTGCTCGTCCCGGGTGATC
>DASPZZ010000108.1:0-16891 GCA_035635995.1 Binatia bacterium
AGCTCCGCCAGCACGTTCGAGAAGAAGCGGGACCGCCAGATGTGCCAGTACGTTCCCTCGCCCCAGCCCACGAGCGTCACGAAGGCGGCGTCGAGGAAGCACGACGCGAACACGCCGACGATCGAGCCGAAGACGAAGACACCGACGTGGCGCGAGTCGTCGAACCGCAGCGGACCGTCGGTGAGCCGGCGCACGCAGACGGCCCCGACCAGCGCTTGCGAGCAATTGCTGACGAACCAGAGCAGGATCATCGTGACCGGAACGCCGTTCGCGAGCTGGATGGCGAGGTGGGCGGGGAACGCCGCCAGGAGCAGCACCGGCCAGGACCGCGTCGGCGCCAGCAGCAGCGCGGCGAGCAGGATGGAGTTGGGCGGCCACAGCGTCGAGACGGGGGACGGGTGGATGGTGAACGCGAAGCCGATGCGGGCGCCGAGGAAGTATCCGAGGCACACGAGCGCCGCCGCGAAAATCGTCGCCGCGCTGCCGGTTGGAATCTTCCTCATGCGATACTTTACGCTGCGACCTCGCGGCGATTGTGTCACGTCTGCTCGCGCCAGGTAAAGGTCCACTCCCGGCAGCGAGGACGGCGGGACATGGTAGGCTTTCGGTGGTTAAAGTCGCGAGGTCATCCGACCAACGTCCCATTGAACAGGCGCCTCGTGTCGTATAGGAGTAGCGAAAAGTAGCCTGAGCGGAGGACCAATCGTGCGCACCCTTCTTGATCGTTCCATCCTTGCTTCGGTGATCGTCATGCTCCTTCTCGTCGCGGCCTGCGCCAAGCGCCCGGTGGCGACCGTCAGCCAGGCGCCCGCGCCCGCGCCGGCGCCAGCGGCGCCGCCGCCGGCCGTCGCTCCGGCGCCGCCGCCACCCCCCGTGGTGGTTGCGCCGACGCCGCCTCCGCCTCCGCCGGCGCCTCGTCCGGCGCCGCCGAAGGAGTATCGGCCGGACGACGCGCTCAAGCCGATCTACTTCGCGTTCGACTCGGCGACGATCCGTCCGGCGGACGCCAAGGTCCTGGACGCGAGCGCCGCGTGGCTAGCCAAGAACGACGGATATCTCCTCCTCATCGAGGGCCATTGCGACGAGCGCGGCACCGAAGCCTACAACCTCGCCCTCGGCGACCGGCGCGCGAAATCCGCGATGAACTACCTGGTGGCGCAGGGCGTCAAGGGTGACCGCGTCACGATCGTCTCGTTCGGCGAGGAACGGCCGGTGTGCACGGAACACAACGAAGCTTGCTGGTCGAAGAACCGCCGGGACATGTTCCTGATCAAGGAGCGCTGAGGAAAGGCGCCGTCAACCGCGGAAGCGCGCGGCGAGCCCGCCCGCGCGCTTCCCGTCCCGCGCTCAGGCCTGGCCGAGGGCGCGGTTGATGCCGGCGATCAGCGACTCGTCGTTGAAGGGCTTCCGGAGGTAGTCCACGGCGCCCGCGCGGCGGGCGCGCTCTCGGGTCACCGCGTCGTCGTGCGCGGTGATGAAGACCACCGGGATCCGCCGTCCGGCGGCGACGAGACGGTCGTGCAGCTCGAATCCGCTGAGCCCGCCGAGGTGCACGTCGAGCACGAGGCAGCCCGGCGTCGACGTCGCGGATTCCAGGAAGTCCTCCGCCGACGAGAAGGTACAGACCCGGAACCCACCGGCGCCGAGCAGGCGCCGGAGCGCGCGCAGGAGCGACTCGTCGTCGTCGATCACGTAAACGAGCGGCGATCCGTCGCTCTGATGCAGCGCGGCGAAGCTCAACCGGTCCTCCCTTTCTTCTCTCGGGCTCGCCCAGTCGACCCGCGGCACTGTCGATGTCGATTCGACCCTACGACCTGCGGCATACGCTCCGCCATGCGTTGTTGGTCCCATACGATTGGGCCGATCTGGTCAGGGTGCCTGCTGCGCGAGGCCGTTCTGCGGAGCGGAACCGTCCTCGCAGGGCAGCTCGACGTGAAGAGTGAGGCCGCGATCGGGATTGGCGACGGCCCGGATCTGCCCACCGTGCGCCTCGACGATCGAGCGGCTGATCGCCAGGCCCATGCCGAGGCCTCCGGGCTTGGAGCTCACGAACCGCTCGAACATGCGCTCGATCTCCGCCTCCTTGACGCCGATCCCCGTGTCGCGGACCGTGATCTGCACCAGGCCGGGGGTCCGGTGGGTGGTCGCGATCGCGACCTCACGCCGGCCGTCCTCGGTGTGCGCGATCGCCTCGCTGGCGTTGACGAGCAGGTTCAGGACCACCTGCTGGAGCTGAATCGGGTCTCCGGAGACGAGGGGCACCACGGGATCGAAGGTGCGCAGCACCGCGATGCTCTTCCGCGCGAAGTCGTGGCGGAGCAGGCTCACGACATCGTCGATCAGCTCGTTGAGGTCGATGCCCGTCTGGGGCGCGTGCTCCTTGCGCGAGAGCGCGCGAAGCCGGCGGATGATCGCGGATGCCCGCTTGGCGTCGGCGGCTATGTCGGTCAGCGCCTCCGAGACATCGGCGTGCGCGACGCCCTCGCGCCCGAGCAGCCGGATCGCCGCCTGCGCGTTCGTCACGATCGCGGCCAGCGGCTGGTTGACCTCGTGAGCGAGCGAGGCGCTCAGCTCGCCGAGGGTGGTGACGCGCTGCGCGTGCGCCAGCTCCTCGCGCTGCCGGCGCGCTTCCTCCTCGGCGTTGCGACGGCGTGTGATGTCGATGTACGAGATCACCGCGCCCCCCTCGGGACGGCGGAAGGGCTCGACCGCCATCTCGAACCAGAGCTCGCCGGACCGCGAACGACACGCGTACTCGAGCCGGGCGTCCTCGCTCGTTCCGGCGAGGACCGTCGTGACGGCCTCGAACGCCCGCAGCGCGTCGAGGTTGCCGGACGCCGCCGCGTCGCGCCAGACGGCGAGACAGCTGGCGCCGACCGCCAGGCCGCGCGCCGGATCGTCGGCGTCCTCTTCGGCGAAGCGCGTCCACGAACGATTGACGGCGATGATGACGCCGTGGCGGTCGATGGCGGCGACCCGGCCGTACAGCGATCCGAAGATGGCGCTGCGGAGCGCGTTGCTCTCGAGGACCGCCTGCAGGGCGGTGTTCAGCGCGGTGATGTCGATCACGGAGCCGACGTAGCCGGCGAACGTGCCGTCCTCGCCGATCCGGGGGACGCCGTGATCGAGAATCCACCGGTCCTCGCCGTCCCAGCGCCGCAACCGGTAGTCGATCGTGAAGGACCTCCGCTCCGCCACCGCCTGGTCGTACGCTTCGAGCGCGGCCTTGCGATCGTCGGGGTTCACGCTGTCGATCCAGCCGTTGGCCAGATCGTCCTCCGCTCGACGCCCCGTCATGTCGAGCCAGCGCCGGTTGAAGTAGGCGCGCCGGGCGTCGGGCCCGGACATCCAGATCATCAACGGAGCGGTGTCCGCCAGCAGCCGGAACCGGTCTTCGCTCTCGCGCGCCGCGCTCTCGGCCCGACGCCGAGCCAGGGCGTTGGCGAAGACCTCCGCCAGGAGCTGGAGCCGCTGGACCAGCTCGTCAGGCCAGTCGCGCTCCGCGCGGAGCGTGCTGAACGCGAGCGCGCCGACGGCGACGCCTTCGACGATCAGCGGGACGGCCACGAACGATCGGGTGGCGAGTGCCAGCAGGCTGCGCCGGTCGGCCTGGGCCGCGCTCGGAAGCTCGTCGATCCGCGACACCGAGACCACATGACCGGCCTGAAGGCGCGCGGCGACCCAGGGGAACGCCTTCTTCTCCACCGCTCCGGGGATGGGGACGGTCCCTTCACGCGTCCACGAATGCGTGACCTTGATGACGTCGGTGCGCCGGTCGTCCAGCTCGGCGAGCACCGCTCGGTCCAGATTGAGCGTCCCCACGATCCGCTCGAGCGCCTTCTCGATCTGTCCGGCCACCTCGCGCGCGGGCAGGGTGATGAACGCGGCCGAGAGCTCGGACAGGAGCGTCTCGAACCTGAGGCGGTCGGCGAGGGCGCGCTGAGCGCGGCGCCGCTGGGCCCGGTTCACGAGCAGGCCGACGACGAGCGCGGTCTCCAGAGCGACCACGGCGACACCGGCCAGCACGAACCATCGGTAGGCTTCCCAGAGCGACGGCTGCCGGAAGCGCACCTCGCTCCCCGCCGGAAGCCGCTTCTCGTCGAGCCCCCAGCGCTGGAGCTGGCGCCAGTCGAACACGTAGATGTTCGTCTCGGCATCGGTGGGTCGCGACCGGTTCCCGCGCATGACGCTGGAGGCCAGCTCGGCGCCTCGCACGCCCTGGGAGTGGAAGCTCACGACGTGCCCGCCCACGATGCCGCCCCCGACGTACGTCTCGGCGGGACCGTACACGGGGACGGCGGCGCTCGCGGCGACCCGCGGAACGACTTGCGCGCTTATGAGAGCCTGGCCGGTCGCGTCACGCGAAAAGGCTCCGAAGAGCACGACCGTGCCCTTCGAGAGCTCGGCGACGCGATTCAAGACCTCGTCGACCGAGAGGTCGGTCAGGTACGTCACGTCGATTCGTCCTTGATACGGCGCGAGCTGCCTCCGGGCGGCGGCTTGCCATACCCGGTCCGTGGCCGCAGTGCCCGTGATCACGACCGCCCGGCGCGTGTCCGGCTGAAGGCGAAGGGCGGCGTCGAGGGTTCCCGCCCAGTCGATATTCAGCCACAGGCCGGTGACGTCGTCGTCGAGCTTCAGGTCGGCGACCGCGGCTCGGTCGACGCTCGCGAAGACGATCGGCGCGCCCGGGAACAGGTCGGCGCGGTTTTGAACCGCGAACCGCAGGGCGCGGCTGCCCAGCGCGACCACCAGGTCGAGCTTGACCCGACCATACTTCTGTCGGAGAAGCGCGCGCAGCTCGGGTCGCGGCTCGTCGCCCGTGAACAGAGTCAGGTCCAGGTACTCGGTGTAGAAGTACACGGGGTCGGACAGGCGCGACGTCAGGGTCGCGCGAAACGCCTCGTCGAGGGCGATCTGGGCGGGAGTCAGCCGCGGTGAGGCGTAGAGCAGCAGGACGTTCACCTGGTGCCCGGTCTCTTCGGCCACGGGCGCCGGGCCGTCGGCGGCCCTCGCCGTCGGCGCTGCGACCAGCAGCGCCAGGAGCGCCCACGACAGGACTGACGAGCGCCACTCGAACGAGGGCTTCACATCGCGCTCCCTTCGCCGAACACCGGATGACCGGTGTTGGCTCTGAGGTCGCTATGTTACACGATGGAGGTTGTCTCCGAGGCCCGCTCGGGCCCGACCCTACTTCGAGCGTTGCAGCGTGAGCGGGAGCCCGCCCGAGACCTCGCCGGTGATCGTGTCCTGCTTGACCCTGAGCTCACCGAGGGTCACGCGCTCGAGCGCCAGGTACAGCAGCTCGCCCTGCACGGATCCCTTGACGCCGCCGGTGAGGTCGGGACGCCCACCGACGCCGACGTTGCCCGTGACGTTGGTACCGTTCTGGTTCAGCGTCATCGTGACGGGAATGAACACTCCGCCCGTCCCCGCGCTTCCGGTCCACACGCCGGCCACGTTGGCGGTCGGCGCGTTCGCCAAGGCCATCTCGGCCTTCCGGGCGGCCCCGCATCCGGCCGCGACGACGCTCAACAGCGCGAGAAGCACGATCGTGGTCCGCTTGGTCATGGCTACCCTCCACATTCAGGTAGCAGGAGAGCCACGTCTCCTCATATGGGACCTTCGTCTTACTAGTCAGACGACGGCTACGGCCTTAGGTTCGCTGAGGTGCTCGGCCCCCGAATCGGATGGATCGTCGCTCTGCTGACGGTCGCGGTCGCCGCGAGCGCCGCGCCGCCGTACGACGGGTCGACACCCCTGCAGTGTGCGATCGGGCCCGTGCTGGTGTGCAGCAACCCGCAGGTGTGCGTCCGCGGAACCGCGTCGACGGTCAACCTGCCCCCGGTCGTCAGCGTCGATGTCGGTCAACGCCTCATCGGCGGCGCCGCGACCGGCCGCACCGCCAGGATCACGGCGGTGAGCCACGAAGGCGGCCGCCTCATGATCTACGGGACGGAGACGGGCTCGAGCTGGAGCCTGGCCATCTTCGTGGACACCGGCGACATGACGAGCGCCGTCCTCTCGCGCGATGGCGTTTTCCTCATGTTCGGCAAGTGCTCGTCCGGCTAGTCACCGGACTACCGGGCCCGAGAAGGCTCGATGTAGGACCTTCGTCCCATTCGGCCCGCCGCGCCCCCGTGCTATGTCCTTTGCGACCCCGCCCGACCGGGAGGAAGCTCGATGAAGACCGTGATCGCGGCGCTCATCGTCACCGCGCTGCTCGCCATCCAGGCGTGCAAGTCGACCGACACGCCCAGCGCGGAGGAAGCGCCCGTCCTGAGCGAGACGGTGGTCGAGGCCACCATGGTGACGATCCGCGGGTGGATCGACGCCATCGACAAGACGAACCGCACCGTCACGCTCAAAGGGCCCCGGGGCGGCACGGTGACGCTCGACGTGAAGGATCCGCAGAAGCTCGAGGCGGTCGCCGTCGGCGATCCGGTCGTCGCCGCCTACATGGAGGCGCTGGCCCTCCAGGTCAAGAAGGTCGGCAGCGCGCCGGGCGTGAGCGTCCAGGAGGCGCGGGCCGCCTCCAAGCCTGGAGAGACTCCATCGGCCACGCTGGGCCGCGAGGTCATCGTGACCGCCACGATCACCGCGGTCGACAAGAGGGCGCAGACCGTGACCATCAAAGGCCCCCGGGGCAACACGGAGACCATCAAGGTGAAGGACCCGAAGAACCTCCAGGGAGTCGAAGCCGGTAACGTGGTCGAGCTCATCTATACCCAGGCGCTCGCGATCACCCTCGACCGGGCCGGGCAATGAGCGCCCTGACCCGGATCCTGGCGACGGTCGCGCTGGCGCTGTCGCTGCCGGGCTCGGCTCCGGCGCAGGACCTTCAGGGCACGCTGAAGAAGATCAAGGACAGCGGAACGATCACGATCGGGTACCGGGAGCAGTCCGTGCCCTTCTCCTTCCGCGGCAACGACGGCAAGCCCTCGGGTTATTCGATCGACCTCTGCCAGCGGATCGTGACGGGCATTCAGCAGCAGCTCAAATTGCAGAAGCTCGACGTGAAGTGGGTCGCGGTGACTCCCGAAACCCGGATCGCCTCGGTCGTCAACGGAACGATCGACCTCGAGTGCGGCTCGACGACGAACTCGCTCTCCCGGCAGGAGCAGGTCGACTTCAGCCACATGACCTTCGTCGACGGTGGCAGCCTCCTCGTCAAGGGGACCGAAAAGCTGGCGTCCTTCCAGGATCTCGGCGGCAAGAAGATCGCCGTCATTCCCGGCACGACGACCGACGCGGCGGTGCGCGCGGCGCTCCAGAAGGCGTTCGTCAACGCGCAGATCGTCCCGGTGAAGGACCACCGTGAGGGTCTCGCCGCGCTCGAAAGCGGCGGCGCCGACGCGTACGCGTCGGATCGCGTCATTCTCATCGGGCTCGCGGTGACGGCCAAGGACCCGGCGCAGTTCGCCATCGCCGAGCACTACCTGTCCTACGAGCCGTACGGCTTCATGATGAGGCGAGGCGACGCGCCGTTCAGGCTGGCCGTCAACCGAGTCCTCTCCAACCTGTACCGGTCGGGCGAGATCATGCAGATTTATGGCCGCTGGTTCGGCAAGCTCGGCGCGCCCGGCAACCTCCTGCTCGCGATGTACGCGCTGCACGCGCTCCCCGAGTAACGGCGCGAGCGCCGCGGCCGACGAGCCGGGCCTCCGACAAGATCGGCGTGACGCGAGCCCCGCCGGCCTGATCACGTTGTCGCTCGCTTACGGGCGCTGACCCGCGCCGAGCGCGCCGGACCGCGTCAGGGCTTGGCGACCTCGTGCAGGTACCACTCCGTGTAGCGGATGACGTTGTACTCGCGCTTCGTGGAGTAGGGCCCGGGCGTGAAGGCGGAGGAGTTGATGCCGGCCTGGTTCTTCTCGCACAGGTCCCAATCCTGCTCGCTGGTGAGCTGCCAGAACGGCAGGAGCGCGTCGAGCGAGTAGTCCGTGCCCTCGACGGCGGCTTCGTCGACGAGCCACTGAACCTGCACGAGCGTCTTCTGCGGGCCTGACGGCGCCAGGCGCGTCGACACGGCGTGATCGCCGCTCGCGTGGTTCCAGAAGTTCGGCATCGTGCGCATGCGCAGGGTTCCGACGTCGCGGGTCGAATAATCGCCCATCAGCGGCGCGACGGGCCGGCCGTCCATCGACTCGCTGACCCAGCCCGCTACCAGCGGCGTGCGGTTGATGGACCACCAGTAGTCCGGCGACGGGAAGGGCACCAGGCCCGCCTCCTGGTAGTCGATCACGAGCCCGTCGGCCTCGAGCCGCGCCGAGGTCGCGCGGGCCTGCGCCTCGATCTCCCGCTTGAGCGCGGCGTCGTCGATCGGCGCGTTGTCGTAGTTGGCCTTGACGTACTGGGGATGGTTCACGTTGCAGTGCCAGCACTCGCGGTTGTTCTCCCACACGAGCTTCCAGTTCGCGCGCACCTCGTAGCTGCGCGTCGCCGCGACCTTGGCTCGCGCGAGGCCCTGGGGCGGCAGGAGCGCGCCGAGCGCCCGCTCGGCGCCCTCGAACGGGCCCGGAGCGTCGGCCAGAGAGACGAAGATCAGCCCGCCGACCTCGCGGACGTGCACGGGGTGCAGGCCGAAGTCGCGGCGGTCGAGGTCGCCGTCCCCGTCCATCCCGCCGCACGCCATCAGCTCGCCGTCTCGCGCGTAGGACCACTGATGATAGGGGCAGACGATCCGCCCGACGTGACCGGACTCGGCCTGGCAGACCTTCATGCCGCGATGGCGACACGTGTTGTGCAGCGCGTGGATCCGCTCGTCGTCGCCGCGGATGACGATGATCGAGTCGGTGTCGACGTCGAAGGTGAAGTAGTCCCCCGGGCGCTTGACCTGGCACGCGTGTCCGGCGAAGAGCCAGCCGCGGCGCCAGATGCGCTCGAGGTCGAGCTGGTAGATCCCCGGGTCGGTCTGGAACTCGCGCTGGAGAGCGTAGCCGGGCTTGTGCTCGACGATCAGACGGTCGAGCAGCGCTCGAGCGTCCGCGAGCCGGGAGGACGTCAGGAACGGATTCGGCATCGCCTCCTTATTATAGGCGGACTATAGGCGGAGCCTGGCGCCGCCGGGGTCGTAGAGCACGTCGGGCTCCACCTCGGCAGCGAAGCGCGCGCCGAACGCCTCCACCTCGAGCGGCGTGCCGGTCGCCGAGAGCGCCGGCGGCAGGTAGACGAGGCCGATGTGCTTCGCGACCGTATAACCCCAGCCCCCGCTCCGGAGCCGGCCCACCGCGCGGCCGTCCACGTACACGGCCTCGCCCCCGTACAGGTCGGCGTCCTCGGGCAGCGGTGTCCGCAAGGTGACCGTGCAGAGCCTTCGCTGGACGCCGTCGGCCTTGATGCGCGCCAGCGCCTCGCGACCGATGAAGGCCCCTTTCTGTGGGCGCACGCAGAAGCCGAGGCCGGCCTCGTACGGATTCTCGGCGGGCGTGAGATCGGTGCTCCAGTAGCGGTAGCCCTTCTCGAGCCTCAGCGAGTCCACGGCCTTGTACCCCGCGGGCTCGATCCCGAACGGCCGGCCGGCGGCCAGCAGCGCGTCCCACACCCTCACCGCGTGCTCGGTGGCGACGTAGAGCTCCCAGCCCAGCTCCCCGACGTAGGTCACCCGCTGCGCTCCGACCGCGGCGCCGGCGATCTCGATCCGGCGCGCCGACATATAAGGAAGGGCGGCGTTGGACACGTCGCTCGCGGTGACCGCCTGCAGCACCCGGCGCGCCTCGGGCCCCCAGATGCCGACGCAGGCGAAGCGGTCGGTGACGTCGCGCACCTCCACGCCGGCGTCCGGGCGGTGCATCAGGATCCAGCCGAGATCGCTCGCGACGAAGTTGCTGCCGGTCGTCACCCGGAAGCGGTCCGGGGCCCAGCGGGTCACGGTCAGGTCGCTCTCGATGCCGCCGCGCGGGTTGAGAAACTGTGTGTAGATCACGCTCCCGACCGGGCGGTCGACGTCGTTGTCGGCCAGGCGCTGCAGGAGCGCCAGGGCGCCGGGCCCACTCACGTCGAGCTTGCCGAACGAGGTGAAGTCGAAGAGCCCGACGCGCTCGCGGACCGCCCGGTGCTCGAGCCCGACGCGCTCGAAGAACGTGGGCCGCGCCCAGCCCCACCGGCGCTGGTCGGCGCCCGCGCGGCGGCCCGGCGCCCCGGGCGCGAAGTAGTTCGCGCGCTCCCAGCCGTTCTTCTCGCCGAAGACGGCGCCCGCCTCGCCCAGCCGCGCGTCGAGCGGGCTCAGCCGTCGCGCGCGGGCCCACTCGTTCTCGTCGTGGGGATAGCGCAGCGTGTAGTAGTACTTGTACGACTCGCGCGCGCGCTCGGCGGCGTACGCCCGGTCCTCGTACACGGGCCCGAAGCGCCGCACGTTCAGCTCCGTCACGTCGTGCGACGGCTCGCCGTCGACGAGCCAGTCGGCGAGGATGTGGCCGATCGCGCCGCCGGCGCCGAAGCCCGTGTGCGAGAGGCCGGCCGCCACCCAGAATCCGGGCACGCCCGGCACGGGACCGAGCAGGGGACGGCTGTCGGGCGTGATGCCTTCGGGGCCGTTCACGAGATGCGCCAGCTCGGCCTTCGCCAGGACGGGCACGCGCCGGATAGCGCCCTCCAGGATCTCGTTGAAGAGCTCCCAGTCCGAGGGCAGGAGCTGCTGCGTGAAATCCCAGGGCACGCCGCCGACCGACCACGCGACCGGGCTCCGCTCGAAGCCACCGATGAGAAACCCGCCGACCTCCTCGCGCATGTAGACGAGGTTCTCCGGGTCGCGCAGACACGGCGTCGTGCGGGCGAGCTCGTTCCCGGGGATCGGCTTCGTGGCCAGGTGCTGATGGACCAGCGGCGTGATCGGCAGGCTCACGCCGACCATGGCCGCGATCTGGCCAGCCCACATGCCGCCGGCGTTGACCACGCATTCCGTGCGGATCGCGCCGTGGTCGGTCTCGACCGCGGTGACGGCGCCTCGCCCGGTCCGCGTGATCCCGGTGACCCGCACGCCCGTGCGAATCTCGACGCCCAGCCGTCGCGCCCGTGCGGCCAGCTCCATCGTGGCGCCGCTCGGATCGAGCCAGCCATCGCCCGGCAGATACATCGCACCGTAGAGGCTCTCGCCCGACATCAAGGGGAAGATGTGAAGCGACTCCACCGGCGAGATCGTATCCACGTCGAGACCGATCGCCTTCGCCGTCCCGACCTGCCGCTGGAGGAACCTCCACTGATCCCGACTCGAGGCGACGCGGAGGCTGCCGACCTCGTGCCAGTGCTCGGCTGCCCCGGGCTCCGACTGCAGGCCCCGGTACAGCCCGATGCTGTACTGCCGCATGCGCATGAGCGTCGGCGACGTATGGAAGTGCGTCACCATTCCCGCGGCATGCCACGTGGACCCACTCGTCAGCTCCCCCTTGTCGACGAGCACCACGTCCACCCAACCCTTCATCGCCAGGTGATACGCGACGCTGCACCCGGCGATGCCGCCCCCGACGATGACGACGCGGGCCTGGTCCCTCACGGCGCGCTCCACGCCCGACCCAGCGCTCCGTCCCCGGAATCATGTTCGACGATCACGCGATGTCGGAGGCGCCGGGCGCCTCCGACGCCATGCGCAGCCGAGCCGATTCCGGGGACGAGCACTAGCGCCGACGCCACGCTTGAGTGCGGCGCTCGAGCCAGCGCGCCAGCAGCAGATGGAGCCCCCGCGCCCCAACGTTGGTGTAGAAGATCATCATCGCCATCGCCGCCGCCGAGGCGATCTCGCCAGTGTCGTCCATGTTCAGGACGGCGATCGAGGCCAGCTCGGTCTTGGGGCCGTAGATGAAGACGACGCCCGAGACGGTCGTCATGGCGTTGACGAACATGTAGATCGCGATGTCGAGCGTGGAGGGCAGGCAGACCGGCACCGTCACGCGCCAGAAGGTCCGGTAGAAGGGCTGCTTCAGCGAGGCGGACACCGTCTCGAACTCGGGGTCCATCTGCCGGAGCGCGGTCAGCGCGGTCAGATGGCCGACGGTGTAGAAGTGCACGATGGTGTTGATGACCAGGATCGTCATCGTGCGGTAGAGCCCGTTGAGCGGATTCGCCGGCGCGTTGAAGAAGAAGATGTAGGCGAGCCCGAGGACCAGGCCCGGCACCGCCATCGGCAGCATCGCGAGGAAGTGGAAGAGCCCGCGGCCCAGGGCGAAGCCGCGCGCCTTCTCGACGAGATAGGCGCCCACGAACACCACGAAGGTCCCGACCACGCCGGTCAAGAGCGCCAGGCGGATCGAGTTCCCGTACGAGGCCCAGCCGCCGCCCCCCTTCTGGTCGAAATCGTAGTGCGCCCAGGTCAGCGTGAGGTTGTAAGGAAAGAACTTCACCAGAGCGGCGAACTGGGAGACCGCGACGATGCTGAGGATGCCGACGCCGACCACGACGCAGTAGGCGAGCATGACCAGGTCGAAGCCGCGCTGGGGCCGGGGCTCGTACGGCACGGCCCGCGCGGACAGGAGCGCCACCTGCCGGCGCCTGACGGCGCGATCGACCATGAAGGCGAAGATCGCCGGCACCAACAAGATGACGCTGACGACGGCGCCCATCTGGAAGTTCTGCTGGCCGATCACCTGCTTGTAGACGTCGGTCGCCAGCACGTTGTACTGCCCGCCGATGACCTTCGGCGCGCCGAAGTCGGTGATCACCGTGGTGAAGACGACGAAGGTCGCGCTGATCAGGCCGTAGCGCGCCCCCGGCAGCGTGACGGTCCAGAAGATCCGCGGCCGCGACGCGCGAAGCGCGACCGCCGCCTCGTAGAGCCGCGCGTCGGCGAGGGCGAGGGCGGCCAGGATGATCAGCAACGCGTGGGGGAAGGTCGTGAAGGCCTCCGCCATCACGATGCCGATCGGCCCGTAGATGCTGTGCCCGAAGAGGGCCCCCTTGATCAGCCCCTGGTTGCCGAAGAGGTAGACGAGGGCGAGGCCGGGCAGGAGCGAGGGGACGAGGATCGGGACGAGCGCCACGCTCTTGAAGAGCCCGCGGAGCGGCATGCGGGATCGCGTGAGCGCGTAGGCGTAGAAGAACGCCGCCGGCACGGTGATGACCGTGCTGAGGACCGAGACCCAGAGGCTGTTGCCGATCGACTGGAAGAGGGCCGGCGTCGAGAAGTACCGGACGTAGTTCGCGAGGCCGATGAACTCGTCCTTCGGTCCCTGGAGGCTCTTGCCGAGCATGAGCCCGAGCGGCAGCGCGAGGGCGACGACCAGATAGAGGCCGATGACGCCGATGAAGACGCGCATGAGCCGGTCGTCCCGGCTCGCCTCGGGCCGGACGATCGCGGCGACGTCCGCGGAACGGATGACCGCGGCGTCAGCGATGGACCGTGCTCCCGGGGTAGATCCGGATCCGCTCCCGCGGCAGGAGCAACGACAGCGTGCTCTTCTCCGCGATCCCCAGGCGGCGGACGAGATCGACCGACAGGTCGGCGCGGAGGAGCACGCCGTCCATGGCTTCGCCGACGAGGTCGGCGCGGAAGAACGAGCCGAGGAACGCGACCGCCTCCACGCGCGCGCGCAGCGTGTTCGGCTGGCTCCCGGGGGCGTCCTGGACCAGGATGTCCTCCGGGCGGATCGCCAGCGTCACCTCGGTGCCGGGGGCGAAGCCGTCCGCCTCGCAGGCGAGCTCGATCCGGCCGAGCCGCACCGCGCCGTCCCGGACGACGGTGGCGGCGACGAAGTTCATCACGCCGATGAAGTCGGCGACGAACGGAGACGCCGGCTCGCGATAGATCTCGAGCGGCGTGCCGATCTGCTCGATCGCGCCGAGGTTCATCACCACGATGCGGTCGGCCATCGTGAGCGCCTCTTCCTGGTCGTGGGTGACCATGATCGTCGTCACCCGCAGGCGTCGCTGGAGCTGCTTGACCTCGTGGCGCAGGTGCACGCGCACCTTCGCGTCGAGCGCCGACAGGGGCTCGTCGAGCAGCAGGAGCCCCGGCGAGGTGGCCAGGGCGCGCGCGAGCGCGACGCGCTGCTGCTGGCCGCCCGAGAGCTGGGCCGGATACTTCGCGCCGTGCGCGCCCAGGCCGATCATGTCGAGCAGCTCGCGCACGCGCCTGGCCACCTCCGCGCGTTTCGCCCGCGTGTTCTCGAGCCCGTAGGCGACGTTCTTGGCGGCGGTCAGGTTGGGGAAGAGCGCGTAGGACTGGAACACGATGCCGAAGTCGCGCCTGGACGCCGGCAGGGCCGAGATGTCGCGGCCGTTCTGCTCGATGCGACCCGTCGTCTGGATGTCGAGGCCCGCGATCGCGCGGAGCAGCGTGGTCTTGCCGCAGCCCGACGGGCCCAGGAAGCAGACGAACTCGCCCTCGGCGATCTCGAGCGAGATGTTGTCGAGGGCGGTGAAGCCGCCGAACTTCTTGGTGAGGCTCTGGATGCGGAGGTAGGGCGGCAGCGTCGGCGTCGTCAACCCTTTGTGTTATTTCTTGGGTTCGGACTTCGCGCCGTAGCGCTTCTCCCACTCGGCGAGGATCTTGGCGCGGTTCACGGCCGCCCACTGGAAGTCGTTCTTGATCATGTGGTCCAGCATGTTGCCCGGCAGGTACTCGATCGGCTGCGACATCTTGGAGATGGCGACCACCGCGTAGCCTTCGTTGTAGAGCTTCATGGCCTTCTCGCCGACCGACCAGTCGAGCAGCGTCTTGGCCGCCTCGAGGTTCTTGGTGCCCTTCATGATCGCGGTCGCTTCCATGTCCCAGCCGGAGCCCTCCGACGGGAAGATGATGTCGATCGGCGCGCCCTGCCGCTTCTGCCGGGCCGCGCGGAACTCGAAGGACACTCCGATCGGGTACTCGCCGGCGCCGGCCATGGTGCACGGCTTGGAGCCGGAGTGCGTGTAGACGCCGATGTTCTGGTGCAGCGCGTCCATGTACCGCCAGCCCTCGGTCTCGCCGAAGAGCTGGAGCCAGCTCGTGACGTCGAGGAAGCCGGTGCCCGACGAGGCCGGGTTCGGCATGACGACCGCGCCCTTGTAGACGGGCTTCGTCAGGTCCTTCCACGAGGCCGGCTTGGGCAGGTTCTTCTTCTGCGCTTCCACCGTGTTGAAGCAGAGCGCCGCGACCCAGGCGTCCATGCCGACCCACGCCGGCGGGTTGTCCTTGTCGCGGAACTGCGCGTCGAGCTTCTCGACGCCCTTGGGCGCGTACGGCAGGAGCATGCCCTCGGGCTTCAGCACCAGCAGGCTCGTCGCCGCCAGGCCCCAGATCACGTCCCCCTGCGGGTTGGCCTTCTCGGCGAGAAGCTTGGCGGTGACGACGCCGGTCGAGTCGCGCACCCACTTGATCTCGATGTCCGGGTGATCCTCGTTGAAGCGGGCGGCGTACTTCTTGAGGTCGTCAGCCTCGACGGCCGTGTAGACCGTCAGCGTCGCCTTCGCGGCGCGGACGGTGGTCGCCGCGAACCCGATCGCCGCGGCGACGATCGCGGCGCACAGCAGAACGGAGCCGAGCCTGACGAGTGTCCTGTGAGCCATGCGGCCCTCCCTTCGCGAGGTGCTCGCGATTCTAGCCCAGACGGTGGCCTTTGTCAGGGCGCGCCACAGAACCGTCACACGAGCCGATCGCGCAGCCGCGAGCTGATCGCGTCGACCACCATGACCATCGCCACCGTCACGAGCAGCACCGTGGACGCCGCCGGGTAGTCGATCATCCTGAGATACGTTTGAAGATAAAAGCCGATGCCGCCGGCGCCGACGAACCCGAGGATGGTGGCCGCGCGGATGTTGGTCTCGAGCCGGTAGAGGACGTAGGAGAGGAACAGCGGGAGGACCTGTGGGATCACGCCGAAGCGCAGGATCTGCAGGCGCGTGGCTCCCGTCGCGGTGACGGCGTCGACCGGGCCGGGGTCGATGCCCTCGACGGCTTCGGAATAGAGCTTGGCGAGCGAGGTCGTCGTGTAGGCCACGACGGCGAGGACGCCGGGGAAGGGACCGAGCCCGACGGCGGCCACGAAGACGAGCGCGTACACGAGCGTGTCCACGCTCCGGAAGAAGTTGAGCACGACCCGCGCCGGGTAGAAGACGGCGCCCGGCGCCACGTTGCGCGCGGAGAGAAAGCCGAGCGGCAGCGCCAGGACGGCGGCCACCGCGGTGCCGAGCAGCGCGATCTCGACGGTCTTGATCGCCCCCAGCAGCGCCGCCGGGAGCACGCGCAGGTCGGGCGGCATCATGCGCCGGAGGAAGTCGAGAATCCACGGCATGCCGCGGGCCAGCCGCACCGGGTCCGCGCCGGTGTCCCAGACGAGCCACGCGAGGACGACCAGCGCGACGAAGAGGGCGGCGCGGGGGGCCCTCGGCTTCATCCTTCATCTCCGTCGTCGTAGATCGTGCGCGCAACGGTTGGCGTGACCGCCGAGGGCGGCCCGTCGAAGGCGACGCGGCCCCGACGGAAGCCGACGATGCGGGTCGCGTAGGTCAGCGCGGTCTCGAGCTGGTGCTGGCTCACGACGAGCGTGAGCCCATGCTCGACATTGATCGTCTTGAGGATGTCCATGATGCTGCTCGTGAGGGCGGGGTCCAGGCTCGCGGTGGGCTCGTCGGCCAGGATGACCGCGGGCCGCTGCGCGAGGGCTCGCGCGATCGCGACGCGCTGCTGCTCGCCGCCCGACAAGGTATCGGCGCGCCGAGCCGCGAGGTGGACCAACCCCACCTGCGCCAGGCACGTGCGCGCCAGCGCGCGATCGTCAGCCGGAAACCGCCCCAGCACGCTTGGCACCGGCGGCACGTAGCCAAGCCGTCCCGCGAGAACGTTTTCGAGGACCGAGGCGCGGCGCACGAGGTTGAACTGCTGGAAGACCATCCCGATCTGCCGGCGGACCTCGCGGAGCGCGGCGGCGCCGGCGCCGGTGACGGCGCGGCCGGCCACGCGGATCGACCCCGCGGTGGGCTC
>DASPZZ010000109.1:0-3585 GCA_035635995.1 Binatia bacterium
CACGACGAAGCCGGCGCCGACCTCGTCTCGCTCGTGACCATCCTCCACTTCGACCGCGTCGTCGACACGGTCCTCAGGCAGACGAAGGGGAAGCTCTTCTCGAAGAACATCCTCTCGCGGATCGGCGAGTACCGGATGGAGCGGCGTGGGCGGCGGCGGGCCGGGCGGTTTTTCTTCCAGAACCAGACGATGCGCGCGGTCGCCCGCGCCCGGCGCAAAGGGAACAAGTACGTGTTCGCCCGACCGCTGCTGGGCGCCGGGTTCGACATCCTGGTCGAGATCTACGAGGCGCGCCTCGTCCGGCGCGGGCTCATCTGCCAGGATCTCGCCGACCGCTCGACTCACGCGACCGCCCAGGGGCATCCGGCCATTCGCCGCGAGTTCGCGGCGCAGTTCAAGGCGAATCCCGACGGCTTCACCGACGCGCTCCGCGAGGCGACCGCCGACTTCGCCAGGCTTTTGGCGGCGGCGTGGAGGATGGCCCGCCGCACCGGGGTCACGTTCTCGCGCGTCGCCTCGAATATCGCCGCCGCCGACGCACGGTTGAATCGCGGACGCTACACAGCGATCATCCGGCGCGCGTTCGCCAGACGGCAGATCGCGGTGAGGGGCGCGCGCCCGTGAGGAGACGCCTGCTCCTCACCGGAGCCGGAGGTGCGGCGACGAGCAACTTGGTCCGAAGCCTCCGGGCCGGATACCGGGGGCTCACGGTCGTCGGCTGTCACAGCGATCGCTTCCTGCTCAAGAAGTCGTCCGCCGATCGCAACTACCTCGTGCCGGCGCTGGCGCATCCCGGCTACTTCCCGGCCCTGCGCCGCGTGATCGCGCGCGAGCGCGTCGATCTGCTGATTCCGACGACCGACGCCGAGGTCCGCGCCTTCACGAGGCCTCGCACCAGGCTCCCGTGCCGGGTCTTCCTGCCCCGCAAGGCCGTCGTCGACCTGTGCCAGGACAAGTACCGACTCAACGTCGCCCTGCGCGCGCGTGGCGTGCCGGTCCCCGCGACCTATCCGGTGAGCAGCCTTCGCGCCCTCGACGCGATCTTCGCCCGCCTCCCCCGTCCGGTCTGGTGCCGGGTGCGGACCGGAAGCGGCTCGACGGGTGCGATCCCCGTGGCGCGGCCCGAGCAGGCCCGAAGCTGGATCGCATATTGGACCGAGATGCGCGGTGTCCCGGCGACGTCGTTCATCCTCTCGGAGTACCTGCCCGGCCGCGACTTCTCGTGCCAGGCCGTCTGGAAGTCGGGCGCGCTCGTCCTCGTGAAGACCTGCGAGCGGCTCTCGTACTTCGGCGGCGGCGGCAACCCGAGCGGGACGTCGTCGATCTCCCAGCTCGCCAAGACGGTCTTCGCGCCGGAGGTCGTGGCGGTGTGCACCGCGGCCATCCGCGCGATCGATCCACGCGCGTCGGGCACGTTCAATTTCGACCTGCGCGAGAACGCGCGCGGCGTTCCGTGCCTCACCGAGATCAACGCGGGCCGGTTTGCGTCGGGAACCAACATCTTCGACCTGACGGGCCGTTCCAACCTGGCGGCGACGTTCGTCCGCGTCGCCCTCGACGAGTCGGTCCGGCTGCGCGAGGCGTACGACCCCGCCGAGGGCTACTACACCGTCAGGGACCTCGACACGCTCACGGGAGTCTTCCACGCCGACGAGTTGTTCGATAAGATCGTGGACGCACGCGGATAGAGCTCGTCTCCGAAACCCGACCACACAAGGAGGAACCCATATGCCCTTCAAGTCACCGCCCAAGAAAGGTCAGTCGCGGAAGATCACGCTCAAGTTCAGGAGCGAGCTGACCAGGAAGCAGATGGCGAGCTTCAAGAAGAGCGTCCGGGCCCTCGCCAAGAGATTCAAGGCGACGCTCAGCAAGTAGGGATGAAGCGCAGGCACCCGGCACGCGTGGATCGCATTCGGATCGTGGGGATTCTCGATCCCCACGACGCCGAAGCGCTCCAGCTGGAGATTCGCCGCCTCGCGAAGCGCTACGGCCGGATCAAGGATCTGCAGATCGAGACGGCGAGGACGAAAGCGGACGGCCGCTCAGCGTAGAGTTTCGAGCGCCGACTCGGCCTGAGCCGCCCAGGACCGCATCGCGAGCTCGCCGAAGAGAGCCGCGGCAGCGCGCAGGTGTTCCTCTGCGTCCGCTCGCTGTCCGGCGCGCCGGTACCATCGACCCAGGCCGAGCCGGACGTGGGCGGCGAGCGGACGCATTTCGAGCTCGGTCGCCAGGGTCAGCGCCCGATGCAGAGCCTCTTCGGCATCCGGCACCTCGAGCTCCGATCGCAGGGGGATCTCGCCGAGGATCCGCCACGACCATGCCTCGTGACCCCGCTCCTTGTGCTCCCGCGCCAGGCCGAGAGCGCGACGGACCGCCTGGAGCGCGTCGTTGGCGCGCCCGGCCAGCAGGTAGGCCAGGCCGAGTGCGGTGAGCACGCGTGAGTGCCATCCTCCGAGCCGCATACCTTCCGACTGCTCGACCGCCCGCTCCAGGAGCGCGAGCGCGTCGCCGACCCGCCCGGACTGCATGTAGCCGATACCCAGCGCTGAGGCGATCGGCGGGAACCAGAGCGAGAGCTTCCAGGTGCGGCAGAGCTCGAGGCCTTGCTCGAGGATCGGGAGCCCGGCCTCGAGATTTCCCTGCCGGACGTGGAGGGCCCCGATTCCGGCGTGCGCCGTGACGAGGGTGAACGGGTGGTCCACCGACTCGGCGATCCGAATGGCCTCGCGCCCGATCCTGACGCCATCGTCGAACTCGCCGAGCTCCAAGAGGCACCACACCAGGCACGTGCGCGAGTGGACCGACGGCAGCTGCGCGAACCCGTAGGACCGGAGCATCCGCTCGTTGTCGAGCATGTCGACGTTACGCACCAGGAAGCCGGCCGCGCGCCGATAGTCGCCGAGGGCGTAGTAGGTCTGCCCCAGATAGGTGTTCGCGCGCAGCCGAAGGGGGAACTCGTCGACCGCGTCGGCGACCGCGAGGGCTTGATGGCCGTACTCGATCGCGCGCTCCTGGTCGCCCATCAGCCTGAAATAGTCGGTCAGGTACGCCAAGGCCTCACCGAGACGCCGCTGGTCGCCGAGGGCCCGCGCCAGCCCCTCGGCCTCGCGAAGACACTCGAGGATGCGCCCGAACTCGCCGAGCGGCTGGAGCGCGTTGCGCAGATCGAACCGCAGATCGACAGTGCGCTCGTTTCGCTCCCGGGTTTCGGGAAGCCGGCCGAGCGCCTCCAGGGCCCGATCGAAGCACACCGCTGCCTCCTGGTGCGCGCAGCGGGTGAAGGCCTTCGTGCCGGCTTGATGGAGGTACTCGTGCGCCTTGCCCCACACCTCCCCTTCGAAGGCATGGTGGGCGAGCCGCTCCACGTGATCGGCGAGCCGGGTGGGATACAGCCGCTCGATCGCCTCCGTGATTCGAGCGTGCAGGGTGCGCCGCGCCTCCGTCAGAAGCCGCCCGTACGCGACCTCGTGAGTCAGCGTGTGCTTGAAGGTGTACTCGGTCTCCGGCCCGGGGCTCGTCTCGTAGAGAAACTCGGCGCCCTTGAGCCGCTCGAACGACCTCGAGAGCACGTCCTGCGACAGCCCG
>DASPZZ010000110.1:0-59781 GCA_035635995.1 Binatia bacterium
CGGCAGCGGATGGTCGCCGTGGGCGCGGTCGCGCAGCGGCTCCTCGACGAAGAGATGGCGTGGCACCCGCCGCATCGCGGCGAGCACGCGCTCGTCGGTGATCCCGCGGTGCGCGAGCTGCTCCTCGACCATCCGCGCGCGGGCCGTGTCGTACGCGTCGCGCGTCCGCTCCACTACCCTCTCCGTGGCTTCCTCTTCGGCGCGCCCCCGGGCGCTCGGCGGGGCGCTCGCCCGGTCTCGCTCAGGAACTGGGCGTTCAGGCCGCCCGGCCAGTCGTTGAGCTGCACCAGCGCGCGGTGGTTCGTGAGGTCGAGATGGAGCGGCGTGAGCGAGACGTAGCCGTCGTGCACCGCGCCCATATCGGTGCCGTCGAGGTCGTCCCAGCGGGCGGCGCCCCCGCCGATCCAGTAGTGGCTCCGTCCGCGGGGATCGGCCTGCTCGACGATCTTGTCCGAGTACACCCGGTGCCCCAGGCGCGTCAGGCGGATTCCGTGGGGCGGCTGCGCCGGCACGTTGACGTTGAGCAGCGTGTTGCCGGGTAATCCCCCGACCAGCACGCGCATGGCGACCAGGCGGGCCACGCGGCCGGCGACCTCGAAGTCGCCTCCGTCCACGAGCGACACCGCGATCGACGGGACGCCCAGGAGCGTGCCCTCCATCGCGGCCGAGACGGTGCCCGAGTACGTGACGTCGTCACCGAGGTTCGCGCCATGATTGATGCCCGACACCACCAGGACGGGCGGCGCCGGCAGGAAGCCGAGGACGGCGAGATTCACGCAGTCGGACGGCGTGCCGTTGACCGCGAACCGGCGCTCGCCGAGCCGGTGCGGCCGTAGCGGCCGGTGCAGCGTCAGCGCGTGCCCGCAGGCGCTCTGCTCGCGCTCGGGGGCGACGACGTAGACCTCGCCCAGCTCGGCGAGCGCCCTCTCGAGCGCTGCGAGACCCGGGGCGTGGACGCCATCATCGTTGGTGAGCACCAGGACAGACATAGCGGTTGTTCGCGCCGCAGGCCGTCGCGGGGCTGGGGTCCCGCCGGCCGAGGCGCGACTATCAAACGGTTGTTCGCGCTGCAGGCCGTCGCGGGGCTGGGGTCCCGCCGGCCGAGGCGCGACTATCAAAGAGGAGAAAAATGGTCGGGGCGACTGGATTTGAACCAGCGACCCCATGACCCCCAGTCATGTGCGCTACCGGGCTGCGCCACGCCCCGACCGCTAGGCGTGGATTGTCGCAGATATCGCGGGGCCCTTCAAGAACCGAGACGCGCGCGCAGCACGCCGAGGCGATCGCGGATGCGCCGGAGCGCCTCGGCGTAGGCGACCTCCTTCATGCCGAGCTCGAGCTGCTCGGACCGTCGCGACTCGCCGATGAGACGCTTCTTGGCGCCCTCGAGGGTCAGCCGCTCTTCGTACAGGAGGGTCTTGATGCGCTGGACGAGCTCGAGGTCGCGCGGGCGGTACAGGCGCTGGCCCGCCGGATTCTTCTTCGGGCGGAGCAGCTTGAACTCCGATTCCCAGTAGCGGAGCACGTACGCCGGGATGGCGGTGATCGCCTCCACCTCGCCGATACGGTAGTAGAGCTTCTCCGCGACTTCCGTTGTCACGCCGGAGCGTTGATCCGTTGTTTGAGCCCCTTGCTCGGTTTGAACGTGAGCACCTTGCGCGCCGTGATCTCGATGGACGCGCCGGTCTGGGGATTGCGCCCGCGCCGCGACGCCTTCCGACGGATCCGGAAATGACCGAAGCCGACGATCTTCACGTCCTCACCCTTCTCGAAGCATCGGAAGATGATGTCGAAGACCGACTCGACGACCGAGGACGACTGCCGCTTGGAGAGCCCGTGGTTCGCCACGGCGTTGACCAGATCGTTCTTCGTCACGGTTGGAAGTCACCTCCCCCTGGGAACGCGGCGCGGCGAACCCGCGCGTCCCCGGCGGTCACTGCCCGCCTCGCGCGATGAACGGCGTGTAGCCACGCTGCTCGAGCTCGCGGAGCGTTGACGTCGCGGTCGTCCGATCGTCGAACGGCCCGACGCGTACCCGATAGACCGTGCCGTCGCTCGTCGCGGTGGCGCCGCCCCCCGACGTCGCCGGCGCGGGCGCCGGGGCGCCGCCGGCGCGCCTGACTTGCACCTTGAGGCCGTCGACCGCGAGATCCTTGGAAAGCGCCACGGCGTCGCGCAGCGGCAAGCTCGGCTTCACGACGACGCCGCCGCCGGACGGCTCGGCGGTGAGTCCCTTCGGCGTGAGCTTCGAGTTGATCTCCGCGGGGGCGGCGCCGGTCACGTAGACGTCGTACCGGTCGCTTCCCGTCGGGGCCGCGCTCGAGCTCGGCGACGCCGCAGCGGCGCGGGCGGGCCTGGTGCCGCTCATCGACGACTCTTCCACGTTGTACTTCATCTCACGCAGGCGCACGGCGAGCCGCTTGGCCGTCTCGTGATTCTTGAAGGCGCCGACCTGGACGAAGTACGCACCGCTCGACGCGACGGCGCCGGTCGGCGACGGCGCTCTCGCCGAACGCGGCGCGGCTTGTTCCTTCGCCCTGGCGCTCTGGCTCGCGTCCGATTTCCTGGCGACCACCGCCGGCTTTTCGGCCGGCGTCCTCGGCGTCGGAGTCGATCCGGGCCTCTCGACTGCCGACGGCTTTTCCGCCGCGGGAGGCTTTTCAGCCGCGGGCGGCTTCTCGAGCGTGGGCGCCGGCACGCTCGCCACCGGCGGCGGCGGTGCGACGGGCGCGGAAGGCGGCGGCGACTCGGGCTTCACGAGCGCCGTCGACTTCGGCGGCGGTTGATTCGCCAGCTCGAGCACATACGGGACCGCGACGGCGGCGACGACGCCGAGCACGATCACGACGAGGATCGCGCGGAACCAGAGTGCCGAAAAAATCGAGCGCCGTCCTTCGTCCTCGAACCGCTCGTCGTCGTATTCGGGATCGTCGTGCGGTCGCTCAGGATCCGCCATGCGCGTCATCTTAGCATAGACGTTGGGCTTTCCATGCTTTCAGCGGGCCTCCTGGAGAAGACGAGGTCGCCGATGAGGGCCTCCGCCACCCCCCGGGTGTCGTTGGTGTCGATCATGACGGCGACCTGGCCGACCCTGGGGGGCTGGCGACCGAAGAGCGCCGCGTAGTCCTGCGCGACGTGGCGCTGCTCCACGCGCCAGGTCTCGCGCGGGCTGCGGCCCGACGCGACCACGATGATCTTGACGTTCCCGGCCTTCGTGCTGGTGACCCGAGTGCCGACCGGCGCCCGGCTATCCCAGACGTAGCCGATCACGTCGCTGTTTTTGACCGGCGAGGGCCAGCGCGGGAAGATCACGTACAGCTGCGCGGCCTGGTCGTCGGAGGCGCGCTCGCGCACGTCCCCCTCGGCCGGGAGGCGGATGACCTTCCAGGACCACGAGAGGAACGGGAACTCTTTGAGATCGACGACGACGTCCCGATAGAGGGCAAACGACGAGCGCTCGCTCCGGAGCCGGAGCGCCAGGCGCGTCTCGTCCCGGACGAGCTCGACCGATGCCCGTCCCGCGAACTCCTTGGCAATCCAGCCCGCCGGGATGCCTTCGACCGGCAGTCGGGACGGAACGCGGTCGGCGACGCGCAGCCGGATGCGGCCCTCGGCGTCGAGGAGCGGCAAGCGCTTCCCCGGTGCCCCACCGGCGCCCGCCGACGCCGCGGCCGTCGAGGCTCCCGCCGCGGGCCTCGACGGGGATCGGGCGAGGGCTCCGCCGGCCCGCTCGTCCCGCGATGCCGTCCCCTGCCCGAGGTACGAGCCCCGAAGGCGCGGAGTCGACCACACCGCGATCGCGCTGACCAGCAGGGCGAGGAGGACGATGGACAGCCGCCAGGTGCCGAGCCGCGCCCACCACTCTCTGAGGTTCACCGGCGCACTCGGCGTGCGCGGGTCCTCGACCCGGTGGCCTTCCGGAGCGACAGCCGGATCGGCGACCCGGTGAGGCCGAACGCGTGCCGGAGCGATTTCACGAGGTAGCGCTCGTAAGAGAAGTGGATCTCGTTGGGCCGGTTGACGCGCAAGGCGAACGTCGGAGGCTCGACGGCCACCTGCGAGGCGGACTGGATCGTCAGCGCGTCACCGCGCAGGGACACCGGGCGGCGAGCGACCGCCGCCCGCAGGGCTTCGGTGACGGCGCTCCCGGGAATCCGCCGCCGCGCCTCCGCCGCCACCTGGGTGATCGTGTCGAAGAGCTCGGCAATGCCTTCGGCCCGCGTGGCCGAGGTGAAGCACACCGGCGCGTAGTCGAGGAACGGCAGCCGGTCGCGGATCTGCTCGACCACCTCGGCCTTCCGCACCATGCCGCGAGGCACCAGGTCCCACTTGTTGACGACGACGACGGCGGCGCGACCGGCCTCGTTGGCGTAGCCGGCGATGTGCGCGTCCTGGGCGGCGACGCCTTCCGTGGCGTCGACCACCACCAGCGCCACCTGACATCGCTCGAGGCTCTTGAGCGCCATGACCACCGCGAGCTTCTCGAGCGGCTCCTGCACCCGTCCCTTGCGGCGGATGCCCGCGGTATCCACGAGCACGTACGTGCGCCCCTCGTAGACCAGGGTCGTGTCGACGGCATCGCGTGTCGTTCCGGGCGCCTCGTGGACGAGCACGCGCTCGGCGCCGACCATCGCGTTCACGAGCGAAGACTTGCCCACGTTGGGGCGCCCCACGACGGCGACGTGCACCGGCACCTCCGCCCGGATCGCGGGCGCCGCGGGCGCCGGGCAGCGCGCGCGCAGGACCTCGAGCAGCTCGGCGACGCCGCGCCCGTGCTCGGCCGAGACGGGCACCGGATCGCCGAGACCCAATCGGTAGAGATCCGCCAAGGCACCGTCCTGCGCCCCGACGTCGACCTTGTTCGCCGCCAGCACGACCGCGCGGCTGCCGCGCCGGAGAATCCCCGCGATCTCGAGGTCGAGCGCCGTGGGGCCTTCCCGCGTGTCGACCACGAACACGACGAGGTCCGCCTCCTCGACCGCGGTGAGCACCTGGCGGCGGACGCCCTCGATCAAGGGCTCCTCGGACGACGGATCGAAGCCGCCCGTGTCGATCACCGTCGCCTGCCAGCGCTCGAAGCTGACGCGGCCGTAGAGCCGATCGCGCGTCACGCCCGGGGTGTCACGGACGATCGCCTGGCGCCTGCCGACCAGACGGTTGAAGAGTGTCGACTTGCCGACGTTCGGGCGACCGACGATCGCGATGATCGGACGGATCATGCGAGTCGACTCCCGGTCAGGGATCGCGGATCGCCTTGAGGAGCGCGCCCGGCGTCGCCTGGACGACCTTGACGGGCACGCCCAGGTCGCGCGCCAGGTCGGCGGCTGTCAGGTCATCGAGGAAGATCCCGTCGACGTCGCGCAGCGCCACGGCGGGCACCAGCACCGCCCGGCCGAGGTCCGGCTGCGTCGCGAGGTGGCGCTGAATGTCGCGCCCGGTCAGCAGCCCGGCGACACCGATCGCCGGGCCGAAGAAGTCGTTGGGCACGGCGGCGACGCGAATCGTCGCCGGGTCGAACCTGGCGTGGGCGAGCAACGCGCTCAGACGCGGGGCGAACATCTCCCCCGTCACGACGG
Source organism: Binatia bacterium (assembly GCA_035635995.1). Taxonomy (GTDB): domain Bacteria; phylum Methylomirabilota; class Methylomirabilia; order Rokubacteriales; family CSP1-6; genus AR31. The sequence continues at coordinate 5,577 of DASPZZ010000110.1, forward strand.
TCACGGCGTCGCTCGGGAGGGCCCGCCGCCGTCTGGCCACCGCGCGGCCGAATTCGTCCTCGAACTTCCGGACGAGGCCAATGCCGTCCTCGGCGATCGGGAAGCCTTCGTAGGCCGCCGCCGCGGGCAGCGGCAGACCGGCGAGGAGATAGATCTCGTCGGCGAGAAACACGAACCGGCTGCCGAGCTCGGCGCGCCATCGCCGCTGCCACAGGTCGGCGGTCGCGACGAGCGCCCGCGCTTCCTCCGGCGAGAGGCTTCGCAGGACGGGAAGTCGCTCTCGATGCCGAGTCAACCCGACCGGAACGATCGCGGTCGTCGCGACCTGGGGGTGGAGCGGCGCCAGCTCGAAGACCGTCCGTTCGAGGTGCTGGCCGTCGTTGAGGCCGGGGCAGAGAACGATCTGCGCGTGCATCCGGATCCCGGCCTTGGCGAGTCGTTCGAGCCGCGGCAGGATCTCGGCCGAGTGCCGCGGCCGGCCGAGGAGCGCGTGCCGCAGGTCTGGGTCGGTGGCGTGGACCGAGATGTAGAGCGGCGAGAGACGCTGCTCGATGATCCGCTCGAACGAGGCCTCGTCGAGATCGCTGAGCGTGATGTAGTTGCCGTGCAGGAACGACAGCCTGAAGTCGTCGTCCTTCACGTAGAGGCTTCTGCGCATGCCCTTCGGCAGCTGGTGGATGAAGCAGAACACGCACTTGTTCGCGCAGGTCGCGATGTCGCCGGGGCGCGGCGCCGCCAGCTCGAGGCCGAGATCGGATCCCCGGCGCCGAAGCCGCTTCACGGCGGTGACGCCGTCGCGCTCGACCGCCAGCTCGAGCCGCTCGTCGCCCGCGTGGAACTGGAAATCGATCGCGTCGCGGAGCGGATGGCCGTTGACCGCGACGATGCGGTCACCGCGGGCGAGACCCGCCGCCGCCGCGGGCGTGCGCGCGGTGACCGCGGCGACCGTAACGCCTGTCACAGGCTCGCCTCGGGCGGGGACGCCCTGCAGCTTCGCACTGCCACATACAGGCTCGCCTCGGGCGCGGCCGCCCTGCGGCTTCGCACTGCCACTCGGCTCAGCGGAGCAGGGCGTCTTCAGGAGAGTCCTCCCGCTCCACTCCGGGGGAGGCGTTGAGAAACCGCATGCCCTGGATGATGTATTGCAGGCCCGAGATGATCGTGAACCCCGCCGCGAACCAGAGCACGGGCCTGGGCGCCAGCTCGAACTGGAAGAAGCGCGCCAGCAGGCCGGTGAGGACGGCGAGGACCTGGAAGAAGGTCGCCGCCTTCCCCGCCCACGTCGGGCGCGGACGGATGCGGCCGCCCAGCATGTAGATCAGCAGCGCGCCCACCACCAGGATGACGTCGCGGCTGATCACGAGGGCCGCGATCCAGAACGGCAGGGCCTTGAGGTAGGTCAGCGTGATGAACGACGCGGTGAGCAGGAGCTTGTCCGCCGTCGGATCGAGAAACGCGCCGAGCGTGCTCTCGTCCTTCCAGCGTCGCGCCACCCAGCCGTCGAGCAGATCGGTCAGCGCCGCCACGCAGAAGACCACCAGCGCCAGGCCCGGCCGCCGGTAGACCAGCAGCGTGACGAACACCGGGATCAGGAGGATCCGGAGCAGAGTCAGCCAGTTGGCCAGTCCCATGGGGAGCGCTCAGTCTACTCCATCCCGACACTGGGCTGGGGATCCGCGACGCGGTAGCGCGCCAGTGCCCCGAGTAGCCCGATTGGAAGATCGACGTCGAGCTCGACGTGCCCCGCAGTGTCGCGGCGGGCGAGCACGCGGCCACGCTCGTAGCAGAGGGCCAGCGCGGCGCCCTCGGCGTGCGGGATCCGGAGCGTCAGGCTCCCCACGGGCGGCAGCGCACGCTCGATGGCGGCCAGGAGCGTCTCGAGCCCCGTGCCGTCGGCCGCGGAGATGGCGACCGCGTCTTGCCGCGCCGCCAGCACCGCCGGGTCGGTCTCGAGCTGGTCGATCTTGTTCATGACCAGCACGGTGGGACGATCGGCGACGCCGAGCTCGCCCAGGAGATCGTCGACGGCCCGCATGTGCTCGTCGATCGCCGGGTGGCTCGCGTCCACCACGTGCAGCAGCACGTCGGCGTCGGCCAGCTCCTCCAGCGTCGCGCGGAACGCCGCCACGAGCTCGTGCGGAAGCTTGCGGATGAACCCGACGGTGTCGGTCAGGACGAACCGCCGGCTCCCGTCGGGGTGTACCAGGCGGGCGGCCGGGTCGAGCGTCACGAACAGCTGGTCGGCGGCGGTGAGCCGAGACCCTGCCAGGCGGTTCAGCAGCGTCGTCTTCCCCGCGTTCGTGTAGCCGACGAGCGCGACCACGGGCAGGCCCGCCCGGCGGCGCCCCTGGCGCTGCAGGCGCCGATGGACCTGCACGCCCTCGAGCTGCCGGCGGATCTGCATGACTTTCCGGCGGATCACCCGGCGGTCGGACTCGAGCTGGGTCTCGCCAGGTCCCCTCGTGCCGATGCCGCCGCCCAGCCGCTCGAGGTGGGTCCACTGGCCCACCAGCCGGGGCAAGAGGTAGGTCAGCTGCGCGAGCTCGACCTGGAGCTTGCCCTCGCTCGTGCGCGCGCGCTGGGCGAAGATGTCGAGGATCAGCGCCGTCCGGTCGATGACCTTGATGCCGAGCGCCTGGGAGATGTTCCGCTCCTGGATCGGCGACAGCGGATCGTCGGAGACAAAGAGAACCGCGGACGCCGCGCGGGCCGTCTCCCCGATCTCGTCGATCTTGCCGCGCCCGAAGAAGAGGCCGGGCGCCGGCGCGGCCCGCTCTTGCGTGATACGGCCCACAACGGTGCCTCCGGCCGCCGCCACCAGCCCGGCCAGCTCCGCCAGCGACTCGTCGACCTGCCAGCGCCGCTGTGCGGGGCGCCGCAACGCGCCGATCACGGCACGCTCCCGCCCATTTCGAGTGCCGTTCGCCGCACGTCTCATCCCAGGACGCCTCCCCGCGCGAGCGCCGACGCGATCGCGCCGGCGGTGCCATCGGCGCCTCCGGCCTTCTCGACGTCGATCCACTCGATGCCCGGCTCGCGCGCGAACCAGGTCCACTGCCGCTTGGCATAGCGCGCCGTGTCCCGCTGCATGAGGCGCAGCGCCTCCGCGGACGGGAGGACGCCGCGCGCCACCTGGACGAACTCGCGATACCCGATGGACTGGAACGACGGCAGCGAGGGGTCGTAGCCCCGCGCCAGCAACCGCTCGACTTCCTCCTGAAGGCCTGCGCCGACGAACGCCGCGGCGCGCGACGCGAGGCGTCGGGCCAGCGCCTCACGGTCCATGGTCAGGCCGAAGTAGGCCACGTCGTAGGGTACGACCGCCTCCTGCCAGCTCGCCTGCGGGAGCACGATCCCTTCCGCCCGGGCCACCTCGAGCGCGCGCATGACGCGCACGTGGTCGTTGGGGTGGAGCCGCTGCGCCGCCGCGGGCGCCTCGACGCTGAGCCGCGCGTGGAGCGACGCGCGGCCTTCCGCGGCCGCGATGGACGCGAGCTCGCGCCGGAACGCGGGGTCGGCCGGCGGCGCCGGATCCAGCCCCCGCAAGAGCGCGCGGATGTAGAGCCCCGTGCCACCGACGACGACCGGCAGGTGGCCCCGCGCGCGGATCGCCTCGATCGCCGCCGAGGCGTCGTTGCGGAAGCGCGCAGCCTGATACCGGTCGTCGGGATCCACGACATCGACGAGATGATGAACGACCGCCCGACGCGTCTCAGGCGTCGGCTTGCCAGTCGCCACGTCCATGCCGCGATAGACCTGCCGAGAATCCGCGCTGACGACCTCGATCGGAATGCGCCGAGCCAGCGCCACCGCCACAGCGGTTTTCCCGACGCCGGTCGGTCCGGCGATCACGACCACAGGCACCCTCACCCTCTCGCTCACCAACCCCAGTGTATCAGCCCGATTTCCGGCCGTTCGTCCTTCCCACCGCCAACCCAAGCTATGAGCATGACCGGAGAGCTCGGGGGCTCGGCGGCCGCCGCGACCCGCGCTACCAGGTTCGTTTGAGCTCCCGCCGAATGTCGTGAAGCGAAACGCGGCTGACGATAGGCCGGCCGTGCGGACAGAAGTAAGGCGTCTGCGTCACGGAGAGCTCCGCGACCAGCCGTTCCATCTCCTCGCGCTCGAGCGGCACGTTGGCCTTCACCGCAGCCCGGCACGCCACGAACGCGAGCGCCCGGTCGAAGGCCGGCTCTCCGGCGCCTGAACCCGCGAACTCGTCCACCGCGGCCTCGATCAGTCGCTTGGGCTCACTGCCCTTGAGGAGCGCCGGAACCGCGCGCACCACGATCGCCATGGTGCCGAAGCCCTCGAACGCGAAGCCCAGCCGCTCCAGGGGCGCGCGCCAGCGTTCGAGGAGCGCGCAGGCCGCCGGCGGCAGCTCGAGCGGCTCCGGGAAGAGCAGCGCCTGGGCGGCGGGCATGCCGTCCAGGATCTCGCGCTGCAGACGCTCGAACAGCACGCGCTCGTGGGCCACGTGCTGGTCGAGGAAGAACACCTCGTCGTCAGAGGTCGAGACGACGAACGTGTCCTGCACCTGGCCGAGCACCCGTCCGAAGAGCGCCCGCGCCTCGAGCGCGACCGGCCCGCCGAAGAGGGCTGTCTGCTCGGCCACCCCGCTCGGCGAAGGCTCGCCCAGCCGAATCTCGCCTCCGCCGCGGAGGTCCACCTCGGGAATCACGGCCGGACGGCGCAGCGCCCCCTGGGTCGCGGCCGCGACCATCTCGTAGACCAGCCGCGGGTGCCGAAACCGCACCCACGCCTTCGTGGGATGGACGTTCACGTCCACGTCGACCTCAGGGAGCGTGATCGCGAGCAGCACCACCGGAAACCGATCGCGCGGCAACAGGGGCCGGTAGGCGTCGAGCGTCGCCTGGAGCAGCGAGGGGTCACGCACCGGCCGCCCGTTCACGACCACGACGATCTCCTCGCGGTTGCCGCGGGTGAGATCGGGCGGGCTGATCAGTCCGCGGACACCGACCCCGTGCTCCGTCCGATCGACGGCCAGCAGGCGCTCGGCGAGGTCGTGGCCCCACACGGCGCCGACGCGCGGGCGCAGGTCGGCCGCCGCGGGGGCCGTGAGCACGGCCCGGGCGTTGTTCGCCACCCGGAGGTGCACGTGCGGATGCGCCAGGGCCAACTGGGTGAGGCCGCGTAGGCTCGCGGCGAGCTCGGTCGCGGGCGACTTGAGAAACTTGAGCCGGGCGGGCGTGTTGAAGAACAGGTCGCGGACTTCGACGCTCGTGCCGGAATCGGCGGGCACCGCGAGCCGCTGCTTGACCGTTCCGCCTTCGCCGCCCAGCCGGAGGCCCTCCGACGCCCCGCGCGCGCAGCTCGTCAGCGTGAAGCGCGAGACGGCGCAGATCGCGGCGAGGGCCTCGCCCCGGAACCCGAGCGTCACGATCGCATCGAGGTCTTCATCGCGCGCCAGCTTGGAGGTCGCGTGACGCTCGAGCGCCAGCGGCAGCTCCTCCGCCGTCATGCCGATGCCGTCGTCCGTGACTCGGATGAGCACGGTCCCGCCATCGCGCAGGTCGACCGTGACCGTCGCGGCCCCGGCGTCCAGCGCGTTCTCGACGAGCTCCTTGACCGCGGAGGCCGGACGCTCGACGACTTCGCCGGCGGCGATCTTGTTGACGAGATGGTCAGGAAGTCGCCGGATGCGCATGTGTCTGCTGTTGCCATTTCGCGAGGATGTTCAGCGCCTCGAGCGGTGTGAGGTGGGCCAGATCGAGACTCGCCAGCTCCGCCAGCAACGGATCGGGCGCCGCGGGAGCGAAGAGACCGAGCTGGACGGCGTCGCTGGCGTCGGTCCGCAGCTGACCGGCCTCCTCGAGCTCGGCCAGGAGGGCCTTGGACCGCGCGATTACCGGAGCCGGCAGCCCCGCGAGCCGCGCGACCTGGATGCCGTAGCTCCGATCGGTGCCGCCGGGCTGCACCTTGTGGAGGAACACGATTTCGTCGTTCCATTCGCGGACCGCGACGTGGAAGTTCCGCACGGCGCCGAGCCGACCCGCGAGGCGCGTGAGCTCGTGGAAGTGCGTCGCGAACAGGACCTTCGCGCCGTGCGCGCGATCGTGCAACGCCTCCACCACGGCCCAGGCGATCGCGAGGCCGTCGAAGGTCGACGTCCCCCGCCCCACCTCGTCGAGCAGCACCAGGCTCCGCGGCGTCACGTTGTTCAGAATGGTCGCGGTCTCGATCATCTCCACGAGGAAGGTGCTCTGGCCGCGCGCCAAGTTGTCCTGCGCGCCGACCCGCGTGAACACGCGGTCGACCACGCCGATGCGCGCCTGCCGTGCCGGGACGAAGGCCCCGATCTGCGCCATGATCGTGATGTGCGCGGTCTGCCGGAGATAGACGGACTTCCCGGACATGTTCGGACCGGTGAGGATGACGATGCGCGCGTCACGGTCGAGAAGCAGATCGTTCGGGGTGACCGGGCTTCCCGCGCGGGCCTCGAGCACGGGATGACGGCCCTCGACGATGGTCAGCGTGTCGCCCGCCTCGACGATCGGCCTCACGTGGCCCCGGCCGTGAGCCACCCCGGCCAGCGACGTGAAGACGTCCAGCCGGGCCAGCGCGCGCGCGGTCGTCAGGAGGTCCGCCGCCCGCGCCGCAACGCGGCGACGCACCTCCTCGAATAGCTCGTACTCGAGCCGGCGGCGCCGCTCGTCGGCGCCGAGCGCCTTCGCCTCGTACTCCTTGAGCTCCGGGGTCACGTAGCGCTCAGCGCCCGTGAGCGTCTGGCGCCGCACGTACTCGGCCGGCACCCGCGCGGCGTGGGCGTGGGTCACCTCGATGCCATAGCCGAAGACCCGATTGAAGCGGACTCGCAGGCTCGGGATGCCTGTTCGCGCCCGCTCCCGCTCCTCGAGGCCCGCGATCCAGGCCCGCGCCTCGCGGGCGTCGCGGACGATCGCAGCGAGCTCTGCGTGCCAGCTCTCGCGGATCAGCCCGCCGTCGTGGAGCCCGAGGGGCGGCTCGTCTTCGAGCGCCGCCGTCAAGAGGTCGAGGAGGTCGTCCAACGGCGACAGCTCGCTGAGCGCCTCCTCGATCGGGGCCGCGGCGATCGCCGCCGCGAGCCGTCGGATGTCCGGGAGCGGCGCCAGGCATCCGCGCAGGCCCACGAGGTCGCGCGCGTGGGCCTGGCCGAGGGTTGCGCGGCTGGTCAGCCGCTCGAGGTCGCCGATCCGTCGCAGCAGCGCCGACAGGCGTGTCCGCTCCGCCGGCGCGTCGACCAGAGCGCTGACCGCGGTCTGGCGCGCGGCGATGGCGCCCGGATCGAGAAGCGGCCGCAGGAGCCACTGGCGGAGGAGCCGGGCGCCCATGGGCGTGACCGTCTCGTCGAGCACGCCGAAGAGCGAGTCGCGGACGCTGCCTCCGCTCGACGCCAGGAGCTCGAGCGTGACGACGGCCGTTTCGTCCAGCACCATCGCGTCCGCGGCGGTCAAGCGCTGCAGACGCGTCAGGTGGCCCAGGGCGTCGCCCTGCGTCGCGCGGAGATAGGCCAGGGCGGCCGCCGCGGCGCCCAGGCCGGCCATCAGATCGGCGACACCGAATGGTACCAGCGACTCCACGCGGAACTGGGCGCAGAGGTCGGCCGCGGCACGGCGGGGCGCGAAGGTCTGGGGGTCGCAGAAGGTCAGGGCCGCTCCTGTCGCCTGCAGGCGCGCCAGGAAGACCGGGTCGGCGCGGACGGAGTCCGGCAGGAGGATCTCCGCGGGGCGCCGCAGGAGCGCCGCCGCCAGGACCTCCGTCGCCGGTGCCACGTCCTCGCCGGCCCAAAACTCGCCGGTCGAGACGTCGACGAGTGCCACGCCGGTCGCGGCTCGGCCGACGACCACGGCCAGGAGAAAATTGTTCGCGGCCCCCTCGAGGTAGGCCGTGTCCGTGAGCGTGCCCGGGGTGATGACCCGCACGACGTCGCGGCGCAAGAGCTTCTTCTCCCGGCCCGGCGCCTCGAGCTGCTCGCACACCGCGATCTTCTGGCCCGCATGCACGAGCCGGGCGATGTAGCCGTCGGCGGCGTGGTGGGGAATGCCCGCCATCGGCGCCCCCTGGCGCGCCGTCAAGGTGATCTGGAGGAGTCGGGCGGCGAGCTCGGCGTCCTCGAAGAAGGTCTCGTAGAAATCGCCCAGCCGAAACAGGAGGACGTGGTCGGGATAGCGACGCTTCAGGTCGCGGTACTGCCGCATCATCGGCGTGAGGTCGTCGCGGTCAGTCACTCGAGGCGGCCCTTCAGCCGATCGTACGTCGTCTCGAGCGACTCCGGGAGGACACGCACGTCGCCCACGACCGATATGAAGTTGGTGTCGCCGTTCCACCGGGGCACCACGTGCACGTGCAGGTGGTCGACGATTCCGGCACCGGCAACCCGCCCCTGATTGAGTCCGACGTTGAAGCCCTCGGGCCGGTACTCGGCCGTGAGGATCGAGACCGCCAGGTTGACCAGCTCCATGGCGCCCGCCGTCTCGTCTCCCGTCGTCTCGGGGAGCGTCGCGATGTGCCGGTTCACGACGGCCATGAGGTGGCCCGCCGCGTAGGGGTAGCGGTTGAGGATCAGGAACGCCCGGGCTCGGCGCGTGAGAACGAGGCTCTTCCGGTCATCCGACTCGGAGAGGGCTTCGCAGAACACGCATCCGCTGGACGTCTTGGTGGCGCCGATGTAGGTCATGCGCCAGGGGGCCCAGAGGTGTTTCACGCCGCCCTGAGGCTCGCGGCGAGGCCCCGGCCCCGGAGAGACTTCAGCCGTTGACGAGCTCTCGCAGTCGCTTGCCTACCTTGAAGAACGGCACCCGCTTTTGCGGGACGTCCACGCTCGACCCAGTCTTGGGATTGCGCCCCTTCCGGGAGTTCCGGTGACGGATCCTGAAGCTTCCAAAACCCCGGAGCTCGACCTTGTCCCCCTTCGACAGCGCATCGGTGATGTTGTCGAAGACGGTGTTGACGATTGTCTCCGTCTCCTTCTTGGTCAGGCTCGAGATCTTCGAAACCTCGTCGATCAGGTCGGCTTTGGTCATCGTCTACTCCCGTCCCAATTCTGGGGTGACCCGGGCTCGAACTCGATAGCAACTTAGCACGTCGCCGACGATAATGTCCACCATCGTAGGGAGTTAGAGACCATCCCCGCGGCGCCCTCGACGCGGAGGGCCTCAGGTCGAGAAACGTCGCCGCGACGCTGTGTTGGCCGCCGGTCGAGTCTCGGGGCCAAGATGCGGCAACATCGATTTCCCTCGATTCGGCTGGACCTTGACACCAGGTCTCTGGGACGGGGCTTGAGCGTTTGGCGAGAATCGTGACTCTCAATCCATCAGGTAGAGCGGGGTCTTGAAGACCGACAACCCGGGCGAGAAGCTCGTCCACCCCCGGAGATCGAGCTGATTGCGCAGGAGATCCATGATCGATAGCCGCCGGCGCGGGCCGATGACCTTGGGAGGCTTCGGGAGCCCGGCGAGCGTGGCCGCGCCGTCGAGCGCGTCCTCGAGACCACCGAGGGCGTCGACCATGTTCAAGGTCTTCGCCTGGGCGCCCGAGACGATGCGCCCGTCGGCGAAGCCGAGGACTTGAGCCTGGTCGAGCTTTCGCCCGGCCGCCACGGCGGCGATGAACTGCGCGTGGACGTCGTCGAGCAGGGCCTGCAGCAGGCGCCGCTCCTCGGGCGTCATCGCCCGAGCGATGTTGCCGATGTCCTTGTACCGACCGGCCTTCACGACGACGTAGTCGACGCCCACCTTCTTCATGAGACCGTCCAGGTTCGCCAACTGGAAGATCACGCCGATCGACCCGGTCAGGGTGCCCGGATTGGCGTAGATCTTGTCGGCGGCGACCGCGACGTAGTAGCCGCCCGAGGCGGCGACAGCGCCGAGAGACGCGACCACGGGCTTTCCGGACTCGCGCAACCGCATGATGGCCGCGTGCAGCTCCTGGGTCGGGCCGACGACGCCGCCCGGGCTGTTGATCCTGATCACCACGGCTTTGACCAGCGGATTGTCGCGATGCGCCCGCAGATCGCGGATGAGCTCCTCGACGTCGACGATGGGCCCTTCGAGCTCCACGACCGCGACGCGCGCGCCGAAGAGGGCTCCGCCGCCCGCAGGTGCCAGCGCCACCGACAGGGCGGCGACGAAGAGGACGGTGACTCCGAGGTAGATCGCGAGCGCCGCGACGACGATGGTCCGTCGACGGACCGGCCTATTCCTCGTCGTCGTCGTCGTAGTCGTCACGGTGCTTACCGCCGCGCCGGGCACCGCGACGCCCGCCGCCGCGCTCTTCCGTCTCCTTCGGCGGCTCGATGGCGTGCGCCAGCTCCTTCAAGGACAGGCCGATGCGCCGCTCGTTCGCGTCCACCCGGATGACCAGGAGCGTCAGCTCGTCGCCGACGCTGACCAGCTCGTCGGGCCGGCCGATCGGCCGGCTGGACATCTGCGAGATGTGGAGCAGGCCGTCCACGCCCGCCTCCAGCTCGACGAACGCGCCGAAGTCGGTGAGGCGGACGATCTTCCCGGTGACCCGCGAGCCCATCGGGTAGCGCTGCGCGACGGTGGTCCACGGGTCGGGCTGGATCTGCTTGAGCCCGAGCGAGATGCGCTTGTTCTCGCGGTCGAGATTCAAGATCTGCGTCTCGATCTCCTGCCCCTTCTTGAGGATCTCCGAGGGATGGCCCACGTTCCGGGTCCAGGACATGTCCGAGATGTGCAGGAGTCCATCGACCCCCGGCTCGAGCTCGATGAATGCGCCGAAATCGGTGAGGTTCCTCACGCGTCCCAGCATCCGCGCGCCGGGCTTGTAGCGCTCCTCGATCGTCGCCCAGGGATCGGGCTCCACCTGCTTCATGCCGAGCGAGATCCGCTTGGCGGCGCGGTTGACGTCGAGCACGATCACTTCGACCTCGTCGCCGACGTTGACAAGCTTCGAGGGGTGCCGGACGCGACGGGTCCACGACATCTCCGAGACATGGACCAGCCCCTCCACGCCGGGCTCGAGCTCGATGAACGCGCCGTAGTTGGTGAGGCTCACGACCTTGCCCCGCGTCTTGGTGCCGGCCGCGTACGTCTTCTCGACGCGCTCCCAGGGATCCGACGACTTCTGCTTGTAGCCGAGCGACACCCGGCCGGTCTCGCGGTCGAAGTGGAGGACCACGACCTCGACCTGGTCGCCGACCTGGAAGATCTCCGAGGGGTGGCCCACTCGACCCCAGCTCATGTCGGTCACGTGGAGAAGGCCATCAATGCCGCCGAGGTCGATGAACGCCCCGTAGTCGGTGATGTTCTTGACGGTGCCCGTGAGCGCCATGCCTTCGGAGAGGACCTGCAATGTGTGCTTCTTCTTCTCCTCGCGCTCCTCCTCGAGCACCGAGCGGCGCGAGAGCACGACGTTGCCGCGGCGGCGGTTGAGCTTGATGACCTTGGACCGGATCGTCTGGCCGACCATCGAGGCCAGGTTCTTCACCGGGCGGAGGTCCACCTGGGAGCCCGGCAGGAACGCCTTGACCCCGACGTCGACGGCGAGGCCGCCCTTGACGACCTCGACCACCCGGCCCTCCACCGGCGCGCCCTTCTCGTAGGCCTGGGTGATCGCGTCCCAGACCTTGATCTTGTCGGCCTTGTCCTTGGAAAGGACAATGAGCCCCTCGGAGTCCTCTTTGGCCTCGAGGTACACCTCGATCTCTTCGCCCACCTTCGGCAGGGTGCCGTGCCGGTGGAACTCCTCGATCGGGATCGCCCCTTCGCTCTTGTAGCCGACGTCGACGAGGACCTCGCTCGAGCCGACGTGGACCACGCGACCGCGGACCACCTCGCCTTCCTCGAACTCGGTCACACCGCTCTGGTACCAGTCCTCCATGCGCTCCTCGGCCGCCTCTCCGCCCTCCTCACGCGGCGCGCCGAGGTCCTGCCGTGGTTCGTCCTTCTTCATACCGCCCGTTCCTCCAGTCATTTTATTTGCCCTGAACCGCGTACGACTCGGGCCGGCCCCGACCGGTGCCGGCAATGATACCGTTCCGGAGCCGCGAAATGGCGTCCATCATCTCGCGGCTGGCAACCTCGTACTGGCGCTTGCGATCGGCGCCGCGCTCGGCCTCGAACCGGAGCGGCTCGCCGAAGGTCACCGTCACCTTCGCGGGGCGCGGGAAACGTCGCTCCCGGGGCCACGCGCGCCCCGAGCCGCTCACGTAGACCGGCACCACTGCGGCGCCGCTCAACACCGCCAGCATGCCCGCGCCCGCCTTGGCGGGCCGGATGACGCCCTCGTCGCCGCGCGTGCCCTCCGGGAAGATGAGGAGCGCCCCGCCCTCCTCGAGCACGCGCATCGCCGTCCGGAGGGCGCCGGGATCCGCCCCTTCCCGCCGGATCGGACGCGCGTTGAGCCGCCGGATCAGCGCGCCGAACAAGGGGATCTCGAAGAGCTCCGCCTTGGCCAGGAAGGTCAGCTGCCGCTGCGCCGATCCGCCGACGAGCGGCGGGTCCAGGAGGCTCGAGTGGTTCGCGACCAGCAGCACCGGTCCCCGCGCCGGAACGTTCTGGCGTCCGCTCGACTCCATCCGGAACAGCAGCCGCATGATCGCGACCGCGAGCAGCCTCATGACCACGTACAGCCGGTTCACGCGCGGCGGCGCCGCTGTCCGGGGCTCGGCACGGCCGTGCTGCCGCTCGATCGCCGCGAGCAGCCGCTCCACGACCTGATCGGCCGTGAGGTCGGACGTGTCGAGCTCGATCGCGCCGGGCGGCTTCCGGAGCGGCGCCAGCTCGCGCGTCTCGTCCTGGGTGTCCCGCGCGGCGAGCTCGGCCGTGATCGCATGCACGGCCGCCTCCGTCCCCGCCGCCGCCAGCTCGGCCTGCCGGCGCCGGGCGCGGGCCTCGAGCGAGGCGGTGAGATAGAACTTCACCTCGGCGTCCGGGCAGACGACGGTCCCGGTGTCGCGCCCCTCGAGGACCACACCGCCCTCGGCCGCCAGCTGGCGCTGCAGCGGCGTGACCTTGGCGCGCACCGAGGCGAGCCGCGTGATATCCGACGTGACCTGGGCGACCTCCCGGCTGCGAATCGTCTCGGTCACGTCCTCGCCGTCGAGGTAGACGTGCCCGGCCGCGACCACGATCGAGAGCGGCGCCAGATGGGCGCGGAGCTCCGGCCCTTCGCGCGCGGGCACGCGCGCCCGGATGACGCTGAGCGCCAGGGCGCGGTACATCGCGCCGGTGGGCACCAGCGTGTAGCCGAGCCGCTCGGCCAGCAGTCGGGCCGCGGTACTCTTGCCCGCGCCCGCCGGGCCGTCGATCGTGATCACCGGATCCTTGCGTGCCATCAGTCTTCGACGAGGACTACGGGTGTGCCGGCCAGCGCATTGAGCGTGGCCGCGAACTGGGGAAACGAGGTGGCGACGCACGCGGTATCCTCGACGACCGTTTCCCCCTCGGCGACCAGGCCGGCGATCGCGAGCGCCATCGCGACTCGATGGTCGCCGCCGCTCGCCACGCGCGCGCCGCGGAAGCGCTGGGGCCCCGCGATCGTCATGCCGTCGGGCCGTTCTTCCACCCTGACGCTCATCTTGCCGAGCTCCCGCGCGAGAGCCGCGATCCGGTCGGACTCCTTCACGCGGAGCTCCGCGGCATCGCCGATCGTCGTGACGCCGCGGGCGCACGCCGCCGCGATGGCGAGCGCCGGGATCTCGTCGATCACTCGCGGAATGAGCGCGCCGCCGATCGCGGTCGCCCTGAGCTCCGACGCCGACGCCGTCAGCGCGGCCGCCGGCTCCGCGTCGTCGGCGGAGCTCACGGGCTCGCGCCCGAGGCGGGCGCCCATGGCCTCGAGGACGTCGAGGACTCCGGTCCGCGTCGGGTTCACGCCCACCCGATCGATCCGCACGCCGGGGTCGCCGAGCAGCGTCGCGGCGACGAGCAGAAACGCCGCCGACGAGACGTCGCCGGGGACCGAGACGGTCGTGCCGTGCAGATCGCCCGGCGTCAGCGTGACCGACCGCTCGTCGATCAGGAGCCGGGCTCCGAACTGCCGCAGCATCCGCTCGGAGTGGTCGCGGGACGGCGCGGGCTCAATGACCGACACCGGGTCGTCGGCGTAGAGTCCGGCCAGCAGCACCGCCGACTTGACCTGGGCGGAGGCGACGGGCGAGTCGTGGGTGATCGCGCGGAGCGGCCGCGTCCCCTTCACCGCCAGGGGCAGCTTGCTCCCGCCGGACCGGCCGACCACCGCCGCGCCCATCCGGCGGAGCGGCTCGCCGACGCGCCCCATCGGACGGCGCCGCAGGGACTCGTCGCCCGTGAGCATCGTCCAGAAGGGCTGGCCCGCGAGAACGCCCAGGAGGAGCCGCGCGGTGGTGCCCGAGTTACCGCAGTCGATCACGTCCCCGGGCTCGTGCAGACCGTGGCGCCCTGCGCCCTCGATCCGGTAGTGGCTCGGCCCCTTGCGCGTGACCGCGGCGCCCAGGGCCTGGATCGCCGTGATGGTCCGCAGGCAATCCTCGGCCTCGAGGTATCCGTGGATCTCGGTGGCACCGTCGGCGAGCGCCCCCAGCAGCGCCGAACGATGCGAGATGGACTTGTCGCCCGGCACCTCCGCCGAGCCGCCGAGCCGTCGAACCGGACGCACGCGGAACTTCACCGCAAGCCCTCCCGCGTCGCCTTGATCCGGGTCAGCGCCGCCCGCAGCGCATCGGCGCCGCCGGCGTCGATGGCGCGCTGGAGGTCGGCGAGCGCCTGGCGGAAGGCCTCGACGCTCGCCGAGAGCGCGTCGCGGTTGGCCAGGAAGATCTCGGTCCACATGTCCGGGTCGCCGGCGGCGATGCGCGTCGTGTCCCGGAACCCGCGCGCCGCCAGCTCGAGCGCCGCCGGCTCGACGCGGCCCGCGCCGTCGACCAGCGCGCACGCGATCAGGTGCGGCAGATGGCTGATCGCCGCGACCGTCCGGTCGTGCGTCTCCGGATCCAGCGCGCTCACGCGCGCGCCCAGCGCCTCCCAGAACTCGGTGGCCTTCTTCAGCGCGGCGAGCTCGGTTCCCTCCGTCGGGGTCACGACCACCGTCGCGCCGCGGAAGAGGTCGGCGCGGGCGACGCGGTAGCCGCTCTGCTCCGAGCCCGCGAGCGGGTGGCTGCCGACGAAGGCCAGGGGACGCCCGGCGGCGAGGCGCTCGGCCGCGCGCACGATGTTGCGCTTCGTCGATCCCACGTCGGTGATCAGCGACCCGTCGGGCGCCGCGCGCCACACCCGCTCGAGCAGCCCCTCGATCGCCAGGACCGGCGCGGCGAGCAGGACGAAATCGGCCGCGCGCACGCCCGCGTCCAGGTCCGTGACCGCCGCGTCGAGCGTGCCGTCGTCCAGGGCCGGCCGGAGCCGCGCGGGGTCGCGCCCGACGCCGATGATCCGGCGGGCGAGCCCTCCCACCCGCGCCGCTTTCGCCACGGAGCCGCCGAGCAGGCCGACGCCGACGATCGCGAGCTCGCGGATCACGCGGGGGTTTTCCCCAGCACCGCGCGGAGCGCCTTCACGAGCTTTCGATTCTCTTCGGGCGTTCCGACGGTGATCCGCAGCGCGGTCTCCAGCCCGAAGGGTGTCATCGGGCGCACGATCACGCCGTGGTGAAGGAGCTTCTGGTAGATGTCGGCCGCGCTCCGGCCGACGTCGACCAGGATGAAGTTGGCGCGCGACGGCACGTACTGGAGCCCGATGCTCTTGAACTCGTCGTAGAGGAAGTGCCGGCCCGCCTCGATCATCCGGACGCACTCGAGGACGTGTGCGTCGTCGTCGAGGGCGGCGCGCGCGGCGGCCTGCGCCAGTGAGTTCACGTTGAACGGCTGGCGGATCCGGTTCATCAGCGCGATCGCGTCCGCGTCGGCGATGCCGTAGCCGACGCGCAGCCCCGCGAGGCTCGCGGCCTTCGAGAAGGTGCGGAGAACGACCACCTTGCGCCCCTGCTTGACGGCCGAGAGCATGTCGGGGAAGTCGGGGCCCATCGCGAACTCGATGTACGCCTCGTCGAACACGACGATCGTGCGCTCGGGAACCCGGGCCATGAAGTGCTCGACCTCGTCCTTCGTGACGATCGTGGCCGTCGGGTTGTTCGGGTTCGCGACGAAGACGATCTTCGTCATCGGCGTGATCGCGCGCGCCATCGCGTCGAGGTCCAGCCGGAAGTCGCGCAGCATCACCATGACGCGCACGCCGCCGGCCGCCTGGACGATCATCGGGTAGACGACGAACGACGGGTGGGGCACCACCGCTTCGTCGCCGGGACGCAGGAAGGAGCGCACCAGCAGCTCGATGAGCTCGTTGGAGCCGTTGCCGAGCACGACCTGATCGGGCATCACCCCGTGCTTCTTGGCCAGCGCCTGCCGGAGGTAGAAGCCGCTCCCGTCTGGATACCGGTTGAGGGCGGCGAGCGCGGCGAGGATCGCCTTCTGCACCCGGTCGGACGGCGGCAGCGGATTCTCGTTCGACGCGAGCTTGATCGGGTTCGCGATCATGAGCTCCCGCTCGAGCTCCTCGATCGGCTTCCCGGGCTCGTACGGGGCGATGCCCAGGATGTGCTCGTTCGCCAGTGACTCCCACTGCGTTGGCATGCGCGCTCCTTTAGAGGGCCGGGTACGACCCGAGGACCTTGAGAAACAGCGTCCGCTCCGCGATCTCGCGCAGCGCCGACGAGACGATGGGCGTGTCGCGATGGCCCTCGAGATCCACGAAGATCACGTACTCCCAGGGCCCCCGCTTGGCCGGGCGCGATTCGATCTTCGTGAGGTTGATCCCCAGCCGCGCCAGCGGCTCGAGGATCCGGTAGAGCGTGCCGGGCTCGTTACGCATCGCAAAGAGGATCGACGTCTTGTCGCGTCCGGTCGGGCCGCTCGGGTGGCGGCCCATGATCAGGAAGCGGGTCGAGTTGTGCGGATTGTCCTCGACGCGCGCCCGCAAGATCGGCACGCCGTAGAGCTCGCCCGCGAGCGCGGAGGCGATCGCGGCGATCGTGGCGTCGGTGGCCGCCATCTCGGCGGCCAGGGCCGTGGACAGGACCTCTTCGGTGGGGACCTCGGGCATGTGCTCGGCGAGCCAGGCGCGGCACTGCCCCAGCCCCTGCGGGTGCGAGAGGACACGCTTGACCTCCGCGAGCTCAGCCGCCCGCGAGAGGAGCTGCTGGGAGATGTCCAGGCGCAGCTCGCCGCAAATGACCACCTCCGAGTCGATGAGCCGATCGTGCGTGACGTTGACGGCGCCGTCGGTGCTGTTCTCCACCGGCACGACTCCGAAGTCGGCCCGCCCTCGCTCCACGTCGTCGAACACCTCGGCGATGGACCGCGACGGCCGATAGCTCACGGCCGCGCCGAAGCGCTGGAGGGCGGCCTGGTGCGTGAAGGTGGCTCGCGGCCCGAGGTAGGCGACGGTCAGCGCGGATTCGAGGGCCCGGCACGCCGAGAGGATCTCGCGCCAGATGGCGCCGATCGCCTCGGACGGGAGCGGCCCGGCGGTCTCGGTCAGGCGCCGGACGATCTCGGCCTCACGCTCCGGGGCATAGGAGGGCGCATCCTGCCTTCGTTTGAGGTCTCCGATCTGGAGGACGGCCTCGGCGCGTTGGTTGAGGAGTTGGAGGATTCGGTTGTCGAGGTCGTTGATCCTGGAACGCCAATCGTCCAGGTTCATAGGGACTCCCAGTACTGCCTGGCTCTCGGGATATCGCGGATTATAGGCTGCGCCCTACACAAGAGCAAGTCAGCTCCCGGCCCGACCGGCCGGCGCCGCAACGGCGGCGCGCAGCGCGCTCACCTCCCGCCCCGTCAGGGGCCTCGACTCGCCCGGTCGAAGCGCCCCGAGGGCGACCGGCCCGAACGCGATCCGGCGCAGCGCCCGCACGCGGTGGCCCAGGGCTTCGCAGAAGCGCTTGACCTCGTGCTTGCGCCCCTCGGCGAACGTCAGGCGCAGCCGGCTCTCGCGCGGCGCCGCGCGCACGAGCTCGACGACCAGCGGCACGGCCGGCCCGTCGTCCAGCCTGACACCGCGCCGCCAGCGGTCGAGCTCGCTGCGGGCGACGGTGCCCTCGACGAGGGCGTCGTAGACGCGCGGCAGGGCGTACCGCGGGTGGAGAAGCCGGTGCGTGAGCGGCCCGTCGTTGGTGAGCAGCAGCGCGCCCTCGACGTCCCAGTCGAGACGCCCGACGGGATACAGCCGGACCTCCGCCGCCACGAGGTCCGCGACGACGGGGCGCCCCTGCGGATCGCTGAGGGTGGTGACGTAGCCGCGGGGCTTGTTGAGCAGCACGTACCGCTTCGCCTCGGCCGGCGGCAACGGGCGGCCGTCGACCGCGATGGCGTCGAGGTCCGGATCGGCCAGCGTGGCGGGACTGCGTGTGACGACACCGTTGACGGCGACGTGGCCGTCGACGATGAGGCGGTCACCTCCCCGTCGAGAGGTCAGCCCCGCCTGCGCCAGGATCTTGTTGAGTCTCAGCTTCGCCATGCTCGGCGACGGCCGCCAGCTCAGGGACGACCAGCTCGCCCTCGACCTTCGGCAGATCGCCGACGTCCCGCAGGCCGAACGCGACCAGGAACTCGCGCGTCGTTTCGAAAAGGTAGGGCCGGCCGGGCGCTTCCTTCCGACCGGTGATGCGGACGAGCCGCCGCTCGAGCAGGTTGTCGAGCACGCCCTCGGAGTTCACGCCGCGGACCGCGTCGATCTCGGGACGCGACACCGGCTGCTTGTACGCGATGATCGCCAGAGCCTCGAGGGCGGGGCGCGACAGGCGGGTCCGCGTCCGGGCGCGGGCCAGCCGCACGAGCCAGGGCGCGACCTCCGGCCGGGTGATCATCCGGTAGCCGCCGCCCACCTCGACGACCTGGAGCCCCTGGCTCGATGCCTCGTAGCGCGCTCGGAGCTCATCGACGAGCTGGCGCGCTTCGCGGACGTCGCCCAGATCGAGCACCTCGCGGATGCGCTCGGCTTCGAGCGGCGTATCGGAGGCGAACAGGAGCGCTTCGACGACGTCAGTTGGAGTCGGCACGGGTGGGCTCTCCATTCGGTATCGCGGTCTGGCGTTCGATGACGATCTCCCCGAAGAGCTCCGTCTGCTGCGTCTTGATGCGACCGAGGCGGACCAGCTCGAGCACCGCCAGCAGCGACACCACGATCTCGGAGCGACGGCGGTCGCCCGCGGTCAGTGACGAAAAGAGCAGCGACCAGGTGTCGCGGAGCACCGAGAGGATCATCGTCATCCGCTCGAGCACCGAGGGCGGGTTCGGCTCGATCTCGCGCGGCCGCTGCCGGGCCTGGTCCTCGATCAGCCGTCTCAACGTGCGCTCGAGCAGGTGCACGCTGAGGTCCTCGAGCGGCACCTCCTCGGGCGGCGGCAGCGTGCTGCCGGGACGGCCCCAGATCAGGCCCTGCGCGGCCTCTCGCGCGGCGAGCCACTCGCCGAGCGTCTTGACCCGCGCGTACTCGCGCAGCCGCGCCTCGAGCTCGAGGCGCAGGGTCAGGCCGTCCTCGTCGAGCTGCTCCTCCTCCGTCTCGTCGGGCGGCACCAGGAGCCTGGACTTGAGGTAGATCAGCGTCGCGGCCATCACCAGGTAGGCGCCCGCCGCCTCGAGATCGCGGAATTCCATCGCCTCGAGGTGGGCGAGATACTGGTCGGTGATGGCGCGCACCGGGAGAGCGGCCAGATCGATCTCGCTGGTGCGGCAGAGATGCAGCAGGAGATCGAAGGGCCCCTCGAAGGCTCCGACGCGGAGGGTGAGGTCGCGCGAGGCGTCGACGACGTTGTCGCCGGCGCTCATGGAGTCAGGTGGACCGCCGCGCGGACTTCGTCCATCGTGGCCTGGGCGACCTTGCGCGCGCGCCGCGATCCTTCGTGCAGGATCTCGACGATCGTGGCGGGCTTCTCCGCGAAGACCTGCCGGCGCTCCCGGATCGCCGCCAGCGGCGGGAGCATGTGCTTGAGCAGCACGTCCTTGCAGTCGAGGCACCCGATCGCCGCCGTCCGGCACCCGGTCGCGCACGCCTCGCGATCCGGCGCCGGCGTGAAGATCTCGTGCAGGTCGAACACCGGGCAGATGTCCGGGTTACCCGGATCCGTGCGCCGCTTGCGTGCGGGATCCGTCACCATCGGCCGGATCTTGCGGGCGATCGTCTCGGCGGTATCGGCGAGGTCGATCGTGTTGTTGTAGGACTTCGACATCTTCCGTCCGTCGGTGCCCGGCACCTTCGGAATCTCGGTCAGCTTCACCTCCGGCTCCGGGAACACGGGGCCGAACGCGTTGTTGAACCGCCGCGCCACCTCCCGGGTCAGCTCCACGTGGGGCGCCTGATCGATGCCGACCGGGACCCACCGAGGCTTGTACATCAGAATGTCGGCCGACTGCAGCAGCGGGTACCCCAGCAGCCCGTAGGAGGGCGATTCCAGGTGCTGCTCCTCGATGCGCTCGCGATAGGTCGGCACGCGCTCGAGCCAGGTCACCGGCGTGGTCATCGAGAACAGCAGATGCAGCTCGGCGTGCTCGGGCACGAGCGACTGGATGAAGAGCGTCGAGCGCTCGGGATCGAGCCCCGCCCCGAGCCAGTCGGCGAGCATCTCGACGGTGTTGCCGGGGACGTCCGAGGTGTCCAGGTCGTCGGTGAGCGCGTGCCAGTCGGCGACGAAGTAGTAGCAGTCCAGCGTGTCCTGCAGCTTCACCCAGTTGGCCAGGGCGCCAAGGTAGTTCCCCAGGTGCACCTTGCCGCTCGGCCGCATCCCCGACAGCACGCGTTCCTTCGCCGGTTTCGCCATCAGTGACTTTCTCTCTCTCTGGCCGTTTCCCGCACCCGCTCCCACGCCTTCACGGACCGGATGAACACATAGTATGCATAGAGAGTGGCCAGAAGGAAGCCTGGGCCTCCGTCGAGGCATCCGAGCTTGAGCACGTACATCGACAGGAACCGGCCGGCCGGCCGCAGGACGAGGTCGCGCGCCCGCACGCGCCGGCCGCTCCTCACCTGCTCGCCGGCGGCGAGCGTCGAGTAGCGGTCGGCGCGCGCGAGGAAGTCGGCGACGTCGCGGTAGCTCCGGTGGACGAGCGGCCCCTCGAGGCGACCGACGCTGCCCGTCACCTCGATCGACTCGTGGACGGCGCGCTCGACGAACCGCCCGCAGCCTCGCCTGAAGAGCCGCAGCTGCCAGTCGGGCCAGAGGCCGCCGTGCCGGACCCACCGCCCCCAGAAGACGTTGCGTCGGGGCGCGCGGTAGCCGTCGTGCGGCCCGTCGTCCGCCAGGACGCGGGCGATCTCGTCACGCAGCCCCGGCGACACTTGCTCGTCGGCGTCCAGCGAGAGAATCCAGTCGCCGCCGGCCTCGGCGAGGCCGAAGTTCTTCTGCGCCGCGAAGCCGGGCCAGGGTCGCACGATCACACGGTCCGTGAACTCGCGGGCGATCTGCACGGTCTTGTCCTGCGACAGGGCGTCGACCACGATCACCTCGTCCGCCCACGCCACGCTCTCCAGGCAAGCACGCAGCCGCTCCTCCTCGTTCAGCGTGACGACGACGACGGAGAGCCGCGGCCGCGTCACCGAGCAACCCCGGGGCGCGCCGGGTCGGGGGCGGGCCCATCGAGGATCGCCACGACCGCCCGGAACACCGGGTCGACGCCGAGCGACGCCATGGTGCCGTCCGGGCTCTCGAGCGGCCGGTGCGTGTGCCCGTACGGCCCGTTGCGCTCGATCGACGTGGGGCCGTAGAGCCCGACGCACCGCGTGCCGAGCGCCGCGGCCAGGTGCAAGGGGCCGGTGTCGCCCGCCACGACGACGCTCGCGCGGCGGAGCACGGCCAGCAGCTCGTCGAGGCTCGTCGGCGGCGCCAGCGCCGCGCGGGCGGCCGGCCCGGGCCCCACGATCGCGCGCGCCTCGCCGAGCTCGTTCGGGCCCCAGATGACGAGCACCGAGGCGCCCGCCTCGTCGACGAGCCGGCGCGCCAGCTCGCGGAAGCTCGGGATCGGCCAGCGCTTGTCGGGCCGGCCCGCTCCAGGATTGAGGGCCACGAGACGGTCTCGCGGCTTGAGGCCGGCGCCCATCAGGAACTCGTCGATACGCGCTTCGGCCTCGCCGTCGGCCGGCAGCGGGAACTCGACCGAACGGGCGCGCGCGCCGAGCGGCTCCACGAGCGACAGGTATCGGTCGACGACGTGGCGCGCCGACGGAGGCGGCGTCACGCGCCGGTTCGTGAACAGCGCGTTCAAGGGCTCCCGACAGTGCGCCGCGGCGAAGCCGATCCGGAGCGGCGCCCGCGTCGCCGCGGTGATCACTCCGCTCTTGACCAGCCCCTGGAGGTCGATCGCCACGTCGAATCGCGCGGCCCGAAGGTAGCGCCTCAGCGCGACCAGCGCGCCGGCCGTCTCCGCGACGGCGAGCGGGGTGCGGGCGCGGCGCCAGCCGCGCGTGTCGACGGGCACGACCTCGCTCAGCGCTCCGTTGCCGCGCAGCACCGCGGCCTCCCGGCGCTCGACGACCCAGACGATGCGGGCCTGGGGAAGGCCGGCGTGCAGCGCCTCGGCGACCGGGAGCGCGTGCACGACGTCGCCGATCGAGGAGAGCTTGACGAGCGCGATGTTCATCGAAACCGCTCGACGATCTGGGTGATCAGGTCGCGTGTGGAATGGCTCTTGGGGTCGCCGACGAGCGCGACCCGCCCGCCGATCGCCCGCACCGTCGCCTCTTCCGGGACGGCGCCGGGACGGTAGTCCGTCCCCTTGGCGTGCACGTCGGGCCGCAGGGACGCGATCAGCCGGTCGGCGGTGTCCTCCTCGAACACGACGACGTGATCGACCTCCCGGAGCGCCGACAAGATCTCGGCGCGCTCGGTCGCCGGCATCAGCGGCCGGCCCCGCCCCTTCAGCCGGGCCACCGCCGCGTCCGAGTTGATCCCCACGAAGAGGACGTCGCCGAGCTCCCGGGCGGCGCGCAGGTAGCGGACGTGACCGACGTGGAGGAGGTCGAAGCAGCCGTTCGCCAGCACGATGCGCTTGCGCGCGGCCCGGAGCCGATCGGCCAGCGCGACCGCTTCGTCAAGAGTCATGCAGGGAGATCGCCTGCTGGAGCTCCGAGGGCAAA
Organism: Binatia bacterium; assembly: GCA_035635995.1. Lineage (GTDB taxonomy): Bacteria > Methylomirabilota > Methylomirabilia > Rokubacteriales > CSP1-6 > AR31. The sequence continues at coordinate 28,637 of DASPZZ010000110.1, forward strand.
ACCGTCGCGGTGCCACGCTTCATCACGACGACACCACCCGCGACGTTCGCCAGCGTCGCGGCCTGGAACGGCGACGCGCCGCTCGCCAGCGCCAGCGTGAACGTGCTGATCACCGTGTCGCCCGCGCCGGTGACGTCGGCGATCTCGTCGGTACCGTGGATCGGGACGAAGGTCGTCGCCCCGTCGCGCTCGAGCAGCGCCATCCCCCGACTGCCCCGCGTGACCAGGAGCATCCGCGCGTCGAGCCGTTCGAGCAGCTGGCGTCCGGCCTTCTCGACCGTTCGCTCGTCGTCGGCGGGCACGCCGGTGAGCTGCTCGAGCTCGGCCTCGTTGGGCGTGGCCGCCGTGACGCCGACGTACCGGGGAAGCTGGTAGCGGCTGTCCACGCTGACGATCGCGTTCGCGCGGCGCGCGAGCGCCTTGACGTGCTCGAAGAGCCGCGGCGTGACGGTCCCGTAGCCGTAGTCGGAGATCACGACCGCGTCGACGCGCGTTCCGAGCGCGGTGAGTCGCGCCAGCAGCGCGTCCTCGCTGGTCGGCTGCGGCTCCCCCGCCGGCTCGCGATCCAGGCGCACCACCTGCTGACGCGTCGCCTGGTAGCCGCCCGCCATGATGCGGGTCTTCACCGTCGTCGTCCGCCCGTTCTCGGTGACGATGCCGTCGGTGGGAATCCCGGCCGCACCGAAGAGCGCCACCAGCTCCTCCCCGGCGCCGTCCCGCCCGATCACGCCGATCGGGATCACCCGGGCGCCGAGCGCGTGGACGTTGTTCGCCGCGTTCGCCGCGCCCCCGAGCAGAACCTGGCGCTCCGAGAAGCGCAGGATGAGCACCGGCGCCTCCCGGGAGATCCGGGCCGGCTTGCCGAAGAGATACTCGTCGACGATCAGATCGCCGACGACGACGACCGTCCGTCCAGCGAAGCCGTCGATCGTCGCGCGCATCGCCTTCGCCGCCTCGGTCACGGACGCAGCCCCTCGATCACCCAGTCGACCGCGCCAAGGAGGTCTTCGGCCACGTGGTCGGGCGGCGCGGGAAAGGTACTCCGCCGGTACTCCCACTCACCCAGGCCGTAGCCCGTGAGAACGAGGACGGACCGCGCCCCCACCGCGCGAGCGGCGACGAGGTCGGAGGCTTTGTCGCCGACGAGCGTCGAGCGCCCGAGGTCGAGGCCGAGCTCCGAGGCCGCGCGCAGCAGGAGGCCGGGCTTGGGCTTGCGACAATCGCACACCAGCCGATAGGGAGGCTCGCCTTCGGTCGGATGATGCGGGCACACATAGACGCCGTCCAGGTGTGCTCCACCGTCCTTGAGCTGGGACACCAGTGCCGCGTTCACCGCGGCGAGCACCTCGCCCGAGAAGTAGCCGCGCGCGATGCCGGCCTGATTCGTCACGACGACAGCGGCGATCCCGGCCGCGTTGAGACGACGGATGGCTTCGGCCGACTGCGGAAGGACTCGAAGCCGATTGGGATGATTGACGTAACCCACTTCTTCGGTGAGCGTCCCGTCACGATCCATGAAGACCGCGGGCCTGGGACCCACGCGCGAAGTGTAAGCCCGAAGGGCTTATTTCTCAAGGAAAATCGCACGTTGCGTGCGTGAACCGACTGTAGATCCGAGCGAATCCGCCGACCTGAGCCGCGTAGGTGAACGGCTCGGCCGAGCGGCGCGCCGCCTGGGCGAGGTCGTCCGCCGATCGGTCGCGGAAGCGCTCGAGCGCCGCCGTGATCCCCGCGACGTCGGTCGGGTTCACGACCGCGCCGTTGATTCCATCCGCGATCACCTCCGCGCCGCCGGCGCTGGCACTGGCGACGACCGGCACCCCGGAGGCGAGGGCCTCCAGGTGAACGTTGCCGAAGGGTTCGTAGCGGCTCGGCAACACGACGATGTCGGCCGCGGCGTACCAGCGCTCGGGATCCGCCCGGGCTCCGAGCCAGGCGATCCGCTCGCCGACACCGAGGCGCGCCGCCCCGGAGCGGTACTCCTGAGCGTCGCCCCTGCCGAGGACGACCAGGCGGCTCTCGCGATCGGAGAGCGCCGCGAACGCCGCGATCGTGGTCGCGAGCCCCTTGCGCGCGAAGCCGCTTCCGACGAAGAGGACGGTGAACGCGCCCGGGGCGATCCCGGCCTCGGCCCGGGCGGTCTCGCGATACTTCGTGCGATTCAGCGGATGGAAGCGCTCGAGGTCGACCCCGTTGTAGACGACCGTCACGCGCTCGGGCGCCACGCCGTACAGCGTCTCGATCTCGCGCCGTCCGGCGTCGGCGATGGCGACGATGCTCGGCGTGCGCGCGAAGACGCGGCGCTCGAGCGCCAGGACGATCCGATGATAGAGTCCGCGCGCGCGCGGCCGCTCCAGGCTCGCGAGGTACGCCCGGTGACATCCTTCGCCGGCGCGATACACGTCCTGGCAGAGCGTGCGCTCGTGGCTCTGGACCACGTCCCAGGTGCCGCGCCTGACCGCGAGCCGCGCGCTCATGGCCAGCGCCAGGACGCGGGCCGCCGACGGCAGCGGCGGGAGCCACAGGGTGTGGAGCCTCACCCCGCGCACCGGCGCTTGACCACGCAGACTCAGCAGATGGACGTCGTAGCCGTGCTCCACGAGGGCTGTGACGAGACCAACCGTCGCGCGCTCGACGCCTCCGTGGAAGACGAATGGGCGGGCGATGATCAGGAGTTTCATTGGAGCGGGGGCCTTGAGGCCGGCTTGGACCGAGGGTGGCCTGAGACAGGAGCGGGGGGCTCCGACACACCCGATCTCGCCCGCGGCGTTGGGGACTCGGGGGGCTCCGACACGTCCGATCTCATCGGCCCGGTTTCTCGAGTGGCTTCTCGGTCAGCTTTTCGATCAAGGGGAACAGCGTCGCGCGGGCGACTCGGAAGCTATAGCGGGTCTCACAGCGCTCGCGCGCGCGACGGCCGAGCATCGAGGCTTCGTCGGCGTTGTCCAGGAGGCGCCTGATCGCGCGGGCGAGCGCGGGTACGTCGCCGGGCGCGACCACGAGGCCGCAGCCGTCCAGGATCTCGGGGATCATCGAGACGGACGTCGAGACGATGGGACGCGCGAGCGCCATCGCGTCGAAGAGCTTCGCGGGCACCTGCCCCGCGGTGTCGCTGGTGTCCCGCTGCGGCACCGCGACGACGTCGGCAGCGACGAGGTAGCGTGGCACGTCGTCGAACGGGATCTCGCCGGTCACCCGCACGTGCGGCAGCCCGGACCAGCGCGGCGCGCCGCTACGGGCGGCGTCGACGCCGACGAGCGCCAGGACGACCCCGGGCCCCAGCGAGCCGACGGCGGCGACCAGGTCGTCGACGCCCTTGTGGGCCCGGGGCGTCCCGAGGAACATGACGACCTTGCTGGCGCCCACGCCCAGTCGGGCGCGTGCGCCGGCCCGATCGTAGCGGGCGGGATCCCAGGCCTCGGTATCGCGCACGTGCGGCAAGAGCGTCCCACCAAAGCGGCGCTCCAGGAAGCGCGACGCGACCGTGACCGCGTCCGCGCGCGGCACGAGCTTCTCGGCGAGCCACGTCCACGGAAGCCCATTCGGATTGGCGAAGTTGAGGGCGCGACCGATCCGGCCCCAGGGGCCCGAGCGATAGAAGAACCCGGTCTCCCAATCGTCGATGTCGAGCACGAGCGGCCGCCGGCGTCGGGCCCGAGCGAGCAGCGCCAATCCGAAGCTCGTGGGCCGCGGCTTGGAGGCGAGGAGAATCTCGCCGTCGATGAGCTCGAGAAGCTCGGGGACGTGCCGCGCGAACCCGGGATAGCGCCCGGCCCTCACACTGCGGTGCGCGATCGCCCCATCCCTGGCCGGGGCCCAGATGCCCTCCCCGAACCGAGGCCCGACCACGTCGACCGCGTAGCGCGACGACAGGAGACTCGCGAGCAGATCCGCGCGGCCCGTCGAGTTGTCCGACAGGTCGGCGGCGAGGACGGAGATCTTCACGCAGCCCCGGCCGCGACGAGACTCGCGTAGCGACTCTCGAGCGCGGCCGCGACGCGGGCGCCCGAGTAGCGCTGCGCGACGAGCCGGCGCCCGGCCTCGCCGAGCCGCGCGCTCGCCGCGGGGTCTCGCACGAGCCGTTCCAGCGTCGCCGCGAGCGCCTCGGCGTCGCCGGCCGGCACGAGCGCGGCGTGCTCGCCGTCGGTCAGCACTTCGGGCACGACCCCCACCCGCGACGCGATCAACGGCCGCCCCGCCGCCAGGTACTCGAAGATCACGCGGGACATGCCGTCCGAATCGAGCGGCACGTAGAGCGCCACGTCGAGGGCGGCGAGGGTCGCCGGCAGGTCGTCCACGAAGCCGCCGATGGTGAACTGCCCCCCGAGCCCGCCCCGATCGATCGCGTCTCGCACCGCGCGCTCCATGGGCCCGCGTCCGACGAAGACGAAGTGCGGGCGCACACCGCGCGCGCCTAGCCGGGCGGCGGCCTCGATCACGACCTCGTGGCCCTTCATGACGCGGAGGCCCGCGATCATGCCGACCAGCGGGCGGTCCGGCCTCCCGCCGAGGCGCGCGTACACCTCGGGATCTCTCGGCAGCGGACGGTAGCGCTCGGTATCGGCGCCGCCGGGCAGCGCCGCGACGCGGTCCGGGTCGACGAGGCCCGAGGCGACGTACTGCCCTCGGATGGCCTCAGTCACCGTCACGACGAACGCCGTCCCGTGCCGGTAGAGCCAGCGATTCGCGGCGTGGGGCCTCACGGCCTGCGCGATGTGGCGTGTCCTCACGACGGGCCGTGGCGTCGAGATCAGGCGATTCGCCACGGCGGCCAGCCAGTGCTCCTTGCCGCGATGCACGTGGACCACGTCCGCGCCCGGCATCAGGGCGCGCAGGCGGCGCAGGTCGCGTCCATCCGCCAGGGGCCGAGCGCCGCTCGCTAGCGCCAGCGTGGTCACGCGTTGCACCCCCTCACGCCGCGCGCGATCGATCACGCGGGCCTCCGTCCCGGCGCGGCAGCCGAGCGTCACCAGGTGACCGCGCCGCTCGAGCTCTCGCGTGATCCGGGCCGCCCAGTAGGCGTCGGACGACCACCCGCGGCAGGACATGAGCTGGAGAATCTTCACCCGAGGCCCCGATAGACGCGCTCGACCGTCTCCACGGAGCGTTCGGCGCTGAAGCGCGCCTCCGCGCTGGCGCGTGCCGCGCCCCCCATCGCCCGGCCTCGCGCCGGATCCCCGAGAATGGTCTCGAGCGCGCGGGCGACACTTTCCGGCTCGTCGTCGTCGATCAGGAGCCCGGTCTCCTCGTGCACGACCGTCTCCGGAAGCGCGCCGATCCGCCGAGCGATGACGGGCCGTCCCGCCGCCATCGCCTCGAGTGCGGCGCGGCAGGACTCGTCCGAGCCCGCCGCCATGAGCGCGAAGCAATCCGCGGCGGCGAGGACCGACGGAAGGTCGGCGTCGCGATAGCCCGTGAAGATCACGTGACCGCCGAGCTCGAGATCGGCGACCAATTGCTCGAGCCGCGCGCGCGTTTCCCCTTTTCCGACGAGCAAGAGTCGCGCTCGCGGCAGCCCGCGGACGAGGAGGCGGAAGCCCGAAAGCAAGAGCTCGTGGCCTCGGTTGGTCGCGAGGCGCGCGACCGAGACGACGACCGGCGCGTCGCCGAGCTTGAACTCCTCGCGGATCGGCCTCGGGTCCGCGTTGGCCGTGAACCGCGTCAGGTCGACGGCGCCCGGGATCCAGAAGACCCGCTCCGGCGGAATCCCCACCTCGCGGCATCGAGATTCGATCACCCGGGACACCGCGAACGCCGCCGCGGTGCGGCGGTAGAGCGTGGAGACGAGCCGGTCGCGCCTGACCGAGCGCAAGTTGTGGAAGGTCCTGACGACGGGCGGGCGGCCGGCCCGAGCCCGCTTGGGCCGGGTGAGAACCGCGAGCCAGTGGTCGTGGGAGTGGTGCGTGTGCACCACGTCGATGTCCTCGTCGCGGATGAGCGCGCGCAGTCGCAGCACGTCGCGCGCGAGCGCGCGCGGTCCCAGGCGAGAGTCCATGCGAAGCCCGTCGACCAAATCGAGCCCGGCCCCCTTCGCCTTGGCCTCGAACCGGTCGCCCGGGATGACGCCGAGCAGGACGCGGTGGCCGCGGGCGCGGAGCCCGGAGACGAGGTGGATGACCGGATCGGCGCTGCCCGTCCACCAGCGGTTCGCGGCCAGGTGCAGGATCGACAATGGCTTCACGACGTCCCGGTCAGCAGCGCCGCGACTCGCTCGCCCACGACGGCGGCGGCGATCCCGCGCATGCAGGGATGGTCGATGGGGCACGTCCGGTAGAAGCACGGGGCGCACGGCACGGCGTGGCGCACGACGGCCACCCGTCCGAGCGGCGCGCTGAGCGCCGGATCCGTCGGCCCGAAGAGCGCGACGACCGGCGTGCCGAGCGCAGCCGCGAGGTGTGCGACCCCGGTGTCGCCGCAGACGAGCACGGCCATCTCCGCGAGCACCGCCGGAAGGAGATCAGGGCCGTCGCGCCCGACGAGGCTCACCGCGGGCGTCCGCTCCAGCACGTCCGCCGCGGCGGGCGCATCCGAGGGCGCCCCGAGCAGCACGGGCACGATGCCCCGCGCCTGTCCGAGCCGACAGAACTCGACGACACGCTCGCCCACCCAGATCTTCGAGGGTCCGTAGGCCGCGCCGAGGTGGACCCCAACCCTCGGCTTACCTTCAGGCGCTCCGCTCCGGCGGAGAAGCTCGCGCGCCTGCTGCCGAGTGTCGGCGTGCGGCTCGGGCGGCGTCAGCTTCGGCTCGCGCGCGGCCGGGGCCGCGCCGAGGAGCGCAACGAGTCGCAGGTATTCGTCGACCTGGTGGAGTCGTGGCTCGGGCAAGGGCGGCGCGTCCGTGAGGAGCCAGCGACGCCCGTCGCCGGCGAAGCCGATCCGGCGCCGCCCTCCCCAGTACGCGGCGGCCACGGCCGCCTCGAAGGAGTTGGGAAAGAGCACCACGGTGTCGCCGGCGAAGCTCCGGACCGCGTCGGCGGCGCGGAGCCTTCCGGTCCATGATCGCGGATACGGGACGAGCACGTCGCCGAGCCCCTGACCCGCGAGAAGCGCGGCCCACGGCCCCGCGAGCAGCATCGTGGCGTCGGGAAACGTCTCACGCAGCGACCGGATCGCCGGCACCGCCATCACGGTGTCGCCGAGCCAGTTCGGCAGCCGCACGGCGATCTTCACGGGCACGCGCGCCGAAAGGCCTGCCGCCAGGCGGTCTCGCCCGTCTGCAGGACGAGCCGGATGCTCAGGACGTAGAGGGGCCGGCGCGGCAGGCGAAGTCGGCGGAGACGGACCCAGTCCTTTTCGGTCGTGATGAGCGCCTCGACTCCAAGCTCGGCCGCCCGGGCGTCGAGCCGGGCCACGTCGTCGGTCGAGTACCAGTGATGGTCCGCGAACTCCGACATTTCCTCCACTACCCCGCCCGTGCTCCGGAGGGTCTCGGCGAACGCCGCGGGCGCTGCGATCCCCGCAAAGGCGGCGAGGCGCTTTCCGGCCAGCTCGGCGAGGCGGACGGAGCGCATTCGGCCTGCCTCCCAGCACTCGGCGGGGACCAGTGTGGCCGTGAGAACCGGCACTCTCGGGGCGTACTCGTCGACAGCGTCCACCACCTCGCGCGCGTCGCCGAGGTCGAGAGCGCCAGTGGCGATCACGAGATCGGCTCTCGCGAGCGCCCCGAGCGGCTCTCGCAGCGGGCCGGCCGGGAGCAAATGCCCGTTGCCCCACGGCCGGTGCGCGCGCGCCATCACGATCTCGAGGTCCTTCCTGAGCGTCCGGTGCTGGAACCCGTCGTCGAGGACGATCGCGGTCACCCCGAACCGTTCGATCGCCACGCGCGCGGCATCGTGGCGGTTCGAGCCGACCACGACGGGGATGCCCGGCAGCCGGCGCGCGAGCAGGAAGGGCTCATCGCCCGACTCCTCGGGATCGAGACGGATCGAGGCGGCGTCCGCGACGACCTGAACACCACGCGTGCTGCGCCCATAGCCGCGGCTGACGACCGCGGGTCGATGTCCGAGGCCCGCCAGCGCCTGGACGGCCACCTCGACGGCGGGAGTCTTCCCCGTCCCCCCCACGGTCATATTTCCGATGGAGACCACGCGGCACGGCAACGCGCGCGATCTCAAGATTCCCCGTCCGTAGAGCCACTCGCGCGCGCCGAGGAGGCCGCGATAACCGCCGCCGGCGACCGCGAGCATGCGCGCCGGGCCCGAGCCGAAACCCTCTTCCCAGCCGCGGACGAAGCGCTCCCGCGACTTCACGAGCGGGCGCCGGGATAGAGATACTGGCCGACAAGGTCGAGCGTCTCGAGGACGGCGCCGTGGCGGGAGGCGACGGCTTCGTACCCGGCGTCGCCCAGCTTCTGGCGGAGGTCCGGGTCGACGAGAAGCCGCCACAGCTCGCGGGAAAGCTCGGACGCGTCGCGGACGACGAGGGCGGCGCCGGCCGACTCGAGCAGGCTGGCGGCCTCGCGGAAGTTCGCGGTGTGCGGCCCGACCAGCACGGGCTTGCGGCGCTGCGCGGCCTCGAGCACGTTGTGGCCGCCCACGGGCACGAGGCTTCCGCCTACGAACACGACGTCGGCGATGGCGTAGAGCATCGCGAGCTCACCCACGGTGTCGAGGACGACGACGGGCGGCACGGGGCCGGATGTGCTCGTCACCGCGGCCGGGAGCTCGCTACGGCGTACCGACGGCCAGCCGCGTCGGGCCAGAAGTGCGAGCACTTCGCCCGTTCGCTCCGGATGCCTCGGCGCGATCACGAGCACGAGCTCGGGGAACGCGGCGAGGGCGGCGCGGTGGGCCTCCAGCACCGGCTCTTCTTCGCCCGCGTGCGTGCTTCCCGCGATCCACACGCGCTGCCCGGGGCGGAGGCCCAGGAGCCGCCGCCAGAGATCGACCGAGCCCGCCGGGTCGGCGACGGGGGCGTCGAGCTTCATGTTGCCCGTGACGACGACGCGCTCGGGCTCGGCGCCGAGGGCGATGATCCGCCGCGCGTCCTCGTCCGACTGCATGGCGAAGACCCGAACGTCGGCGAGGACGGACGTCAGGAAGCGCCGCACGAGCCGGTAGCGGCGGTAGGACCGATCCGAGATTCTTCCGTTGGCGATCATCACCGGGACGCCGCGGGACGCCAGGGCCCGCAAGATGTTCGGCCAAAGCTCCGTCTCCATGCAGATCAAGAACGCCGGGTTGATCGATGTGGCCACGCGCCGGGCAACCGAGGGGAAGTCGAGCGGAAAGAAGCGATGGGTCACGAGCCCGGCAAACCGCTCCCGGACGATCTGGGCCCCGGTGGTCGTGACCGTCGTCATCACCAGCGGCAGCTCGGGATGAAGGCGCCGGAGCCCCTCGACGAGCGGCGCGGCGGCGATGGCCTCGCCCACGGACACCGCGTGCAGCCAGCCCGAGGGCCGGCCCGCATCGCTCGGCGCGGCCCCGCCCAGGCGCGCTCGCGCATTGAGCGGCACGCCCCGCGTGAGCCATCTCAGCAATGCCAGAGGAAGCCAGACCGTCACGAGGCCGATCAGGGCCACCGCGGTATAGAGAGCGTACATCAGGTGCTCACCAGCCTCTCCGCCGCGGCCGTGGCCTCGTCGAGGCTCCGCTCGATCTCCTTGCGGGCGCGCTCGCGGTCCGCGTCGCGGGGGATCGCGGTCGCGGCGCCGAATACCAGCGCCGCTCGGGCGAAGGGCGACGGGATCTGGAACTCGTCCCACGTCGCCAGGCGCCAGGCCGGCCGAGCGGCGAATCCCAGGGGGACCACGGGCGCGCCCGTCAGCGCCGCGAGCGCGACGACGCCGGGCCCGAGTCGACCGCGCGGGCCCCGCGGGCCGTCGGGCACCAGGGCCACGTCACGACCGGCCCCGACGGCCGTCACCAGCGCACGCAGCGCCAGAGCACCGCCTCGCGACGACGAGCCTCGGACCACGTCGAGGCCGAAGCGGCGCGCGTAGTCCCCGACGATGCCGCCGTCGCGCGATCGACTCGCCAGCACGCTGACTTCGCGGGCGCCGTGAGTCCGGCGCAGGCGGGCGTTGAGCCAGGGCACCATGAGGATTCGTCCGTGCCAGACGCAATAGATGAGCGGACGCGCAGCCGTCCAGCTCGGGGCCAGGGCGTCGATCCCCTCGGCGCGCAGTCGCAGCGTCGTGCCGAGCAGCCGCACCAGCGCCGCGGCGACCGGCGGGCCGAGCGCGATCAGTGGATTCGTCACCGGCTCACCGTGGGTGCCATCAGGCGGGTGACTCCCGCCTGGGCGAGGACGAGGTGCGCAGCGCGCATCCCCACGCCGGGCTCACCGAGCTGCCCGGCGAGCTCGCTGAACGCCGCGCGTTGGATCTCGCGGGCGCCGGCATCGGTCAGCAGGCGCAATGCTTCGCGGGCGAGGCGCGCGCTCGTCGTCGTCCGACGGTACAGCTCCGGCACGACGGCGCGCCCGAGCGTGAGGTTCGTGAGGCTCACCCACGGGACGCGGATCAGCAAGCGCGCGAGCAGCTCGCTCACGAGCGACAGGCGGTAGCAGACGACCATCGGCGTGCCGAGCAACGCGGCCTCCAGCGTCACGGTGCCGGAGGTGACGAGCAGTAGATCGGCCGCGCGGATGACTGCGTGCGTCCGGCCATCGACGATCTCCACGGGCGGACCGCCGTCGAGGTGATGCGCGGCGAGGCGCCGCTCGATCGTGGGCGCCAGGCCGAGCACGAACCGAGTTCCGGGCGCGGCGGTCAGTACCTGCGCCGCGGCATCCCGCATTACCGGGAGCACGCGAATGACCTCCTGGTGCCGGCTACCCGGCAGGAGCCCGACCACGGGCGTCCGGTCGTCGATCCCGAGGCTCCGGCGCGCCGCCTCGCGGGTCGGCGCCGCCTGCAGCTGGTCGAGCAGAGGATGCCCGACGAACTCCACGGGCACTCCGACCCGGCGGTACAGAGGCGGCTCGAACGGGAACACCGCGAGCACGAGCGAGACAAATCTCCTGATCGTCTTCACCCGGCCGCCACGCCACGCCCACACTTGAGGCGGAATGAAGTACACGACCGGGACGCCGGCGCGCCGCGCGGCTCGAGCCAGGCGAAGATTGAACTCCGGAAAGTCGATCAGGACGAGCACTGCGGGACGGTCGGCGCCGCGGAGGACCGCACGAAGCCCGCGGTAGGCGCGGTAGAGGCGCGGCACCTGACCGATCGCCTCGCTCCCGCCCACGACGGAGGCTCGCGTCACGTCTACCAGAAGGTTCATTCCCGCGGCGGCCATCTGCGCCCCGCCCATCCCGAAGAGCCGGCAGCGCGGGTCGAGCCCGCGCAAGGCCCGACACAGAGCCGCGCCGTGAAGGTCGCCGGAGGCTTCCCCGGCGACGAGCATGACCGCCGGCGACCGGGAGATCATCATTCCACGCCCACGAGGGCCATCCCGGCCCCGTTCGCGATGCGGAGGCATTCCTCCTTGTCCAGAACCAAGACCCGCTCCGCTTCGACGGCGACGACGGTCGCGCCGCCGGCGGCCGCGACCTCGATGGTGTCCGGGCCGACGCCCGGAGTATCGAACCGGTAGTCGTGCTCGCGCGCCGCCGCCTTGACCACGACGGCGCCCGGCCCCGCCTGCGCAACCCCTCGGCGGATCGCTTCGGTCGTGCCCTCGATCGCCTCGACAGCGGTGACGGCGCCGCGCTTGACGACGACGGTCTGGCCGACGCCCGCGTCGGCCGCAAGCCGCGCGACCGCGAGGCCTCGGCGCACGTCGCTCCACTCGGCGTCGCTGGGCGTTCGGGCCGACCAGCAGCCGCTCGGGCCCAGCCAGTCGCCGAGGAAGGGCCGCTGATCGAGGAGCGCGATGCCCATGCGGCCGAGGGTCGCCGCCACCGCCTGGACGAGATTCGCGTCGATCATCGTCCCGGCCCGCGCCGTGATCTCGGCGAGGGCGGTGTCCGGGCGGTTCCCGTGCAGGAAGTCCTTCATCCAGAACTTGCCGGAGAACACCACGGCACCGACGCGCTCGGACTCGAGCGCGGCCAGCACGGCGCCCGCCTCGTTGACTCGGCTCGGGATGGTCCGGTCGGCGTGGTCGGTCACGCCGGGCGCCTCGGCGAAGGTGAACGCAACCACGCGCCACCCGCGGCGCCGCGCCTCGCCGGCCATGCGCGCCGGCAGCACGCCGGCGCCGCAGATCAGGCCGAGTGCGCGCTCCACGGGGGGGTGGTCGAGTACGCCGCCTCGCAGCGGCCGTCCCGGATCATTCGCTCGATCTCGAGAGCCATGGCGAGCGATCGCAGATCTTCGGTCTCGGCCAGCACGATCTTCTCACCGGCGCGCGACCGCCGGACGGCCCGGACCAGATGGAGGATCTCGAGCTTGAGCGGGTTGTCCTTGTGCACCTGCACGTGCTCGACGAAGGAGGCTCGCCGGTAGCGGATCGACTCCCGGTTGAGCGTGTATTCCTGCGCGGCGCGGCGGTGGATGCGAATGTCCTGCTCGGAGTAGTCCAGCACGACGTAGGCGTCCGGCTGCGTGACGGCCAGGATCCGGATCTTCTCCTCGGTGGCCCGGCTCGCGGTGATGAGGGCGATCGTGCCGGACTCGAAGCCGATCTGGACATTCGCGATGTCACTCGCGGCGGAGTGGACCGAGGACCCCATCGCGGTGAGCCGCCGGGGCGGCGAGTCCACGAGCCCGAGGACGATGTCGAGATCGTGGATCATGAGATCCATCACCACGCTGTCCTTTTGCACGCGCGGGGCGAAGGGGCCGAGGCGGCGCGACTCGATGAGGATCGGGCGCTCCACGATCTTCTTCAGCTCCTGCACCGCGCCGTTGAACCGCTCGACGTGACCGACGTGCAGCACGGCACCGGTGCGGCGGGCGATGGCGAAGAGCTCGCGCGCCTCCTCGAGGGTGGGCGTGATCGGCTTCTCGACGAGCACGCCTACGCCCGCCTCCAGGAGATCGGCGGCGACCTGGAAGTGCTGCTCGGTCGGCACGGCGACGCTGGCGAGGTCGACCTTACCGATCAGGTCCCGGTGATCGGTGAGCGCCAGAGTGTCGTAGTAGGCCGCGATCTGCGCGGCTCGGTCGCGATCGACGTCGACGACGCCGGCCAGCTCGATGTCCCAGAGCTCAGCGTAGGCGAGCATGTGGTACTGCCCCATGTGCCCCGCGCCCACGACGCCGGCGCGCAGCCTTCGCTCGTCGGCGGCTCGCACGGCCATCACACCGGCTCGCTTTCGGGACGCGGGAACACGTCCTCCCGATCGCCCGGCATCGAGCCTGCCCGCTGCGCGGGACCACAGATGCCGCGGCGGGAGCCGGCGATGAAGTCGAGCAGGCGGATCACCGGCGCGGCCGCCGGCAGCTCCTGGCGGATCCGCTCGAGAGCCCGCTGGGGCGTGAGCCCGCTGCGGTAGAGCAGCCGATACGCGTCTTGCAGCAGACGGCGATCCGCGGCGGTCATGCCGGACCGTCTGAGCCCGACGAGGTTGATCGCGTGGGCTGCCGCCGGGTTCCCGTCCACCAGCACGTAGGGTGGGACGTCGGCGGTGACCTTCGAGCAGCCTCCGACGTACGCGTATGCGCCGACACGGGTGAACGGCACGAGGCCGGTGAGGCCACCGATCGTCGCGCTCTCGCCGATCTCGCAGTGCCCCGTGACCCCGGTGTAGTTGATGAGCACGACGCCGTCACCGAGCCGACAATCGTGGGCCACGTGGCTCATCGTCATGACGAGACATCTCTTGCCGATCTCGGTCCATCCCCCGGCACGGGTCGAGCGGTGAATCGTCACGTACTCCCGGATCGCGGTGTCGGCGCCGATCCTGACGCCGGACGGCGTGCCATCCTTGAACTTGAGATCCTGGGGCCGTCCACCCAGCAGCGATCCGTGGCCGACCTTCGCGCGCTCGCCGATCTCGACGCGGCCCTCCAGCACGCAGTGGTGACCGATCTCGGCGTCGGCGCCGATGGTCACCTCAGGGCCGACGATCGAGAACGCTCCGATCCGCACGCCCGCGCCGAGCGTCGCCTTCGCGTCCACCACGGCGGTCGGATGCACGCCATCAGGCCTGGTCATCGACCGCCTCCGGCGCAGGCGCCTGAGACGGCGCGATCCCGAGGCGGCTCTCCAGCCGCTCGAGACGGCGCTCCGCGGCGCGAAGGCGGCGGGACATGTCGGGCAGGTGCTTCTGCGCGGCGAAGACCCGCTTGGCCTGTCCCATGGGTATGGCCGGCGTGCCCAGGCGCCTCTCCCCGGCCGGCACGTCCGCGGCCACTCCCGCCTGGGCGCCCAGCACCGCCCCGTCACCGATGGTCAGATGGTCCGCGAAGCCGACCTGGCCGGCGGCGACGACGCCGCGGCCGAGGCGGCACGAGCCCGAGATTCCGACCTGGGCCACGATGACCGAGTGCTCGCCGATCTCGACGTTGTGGCCGACTTGAACGAGATTGTCGATCTTGGTCCCGCGGCGGATGATCGTCTTGCCGAGCATGGCGCGATCGATCGTCGTGTTCGCGCCGATGTCCACGTCGTCCTCGATCACGACGACGCCCACCTGCGGGATCTTGCGGTGAGCACCCCCGTCGAAGACGTAGCCGAAGCCGTCACCGCCGATGACGGCGCCGGCCTGGACGACGACGCGGCACCCCAGCCGGACGCCCTCGCACAGAACCACCCGCGGGTAGAGCACCGATCCCTCGCCCACCTCGACGTGCGGTCCGACGTAGACGAAAGGATGGACACGCACGCGCGGCCCGATGACAGCGCCCGCACCGATCACCGCCAGGGCACCGATCGACGCGCTGGGATCGATGCGCGCGTCGCGCGCCACGATCGCCGACGAATCGATGCCGGGCGGCGGCGGCGCCGACGGATGAAAGAGGGTCAGCAGGGCGATGAGGGCCTGCTGCGGGGTGCTGGAGCGCAGCAACGGCCCCGGCAAGCCCGACACGCTCTCGGCGACGAGCAAGGCGCCGGCGCGGGAGGCCTCGGCGGCGGGCCGGTACCGGGCGTCGATCAAGAAGGAGATCTGCTCCGGTCCCGCGGCCTCGAGCGGTGCCACGCCGGTGACGCGCCGGCCGGGGTCGCCCTCGAGCGTCGCGCCGAGGGTCGCGGCGAGCTCACCGAGCGTGAACCCGGCGGGCGTCCCCATCAGGGCGACTTCTTCGCCGGGGCCTGCTGGTCGTACGCGCGGATCACCTCGTCGGTCAGGTCCGCGTCGGGCGAGGCGTACAGGACCGAGGCGCCCCGCTTCTCCACGATGAGGTAGTAGCCGCGCTCCTTGCCGACCCGCTCGATGACCCCCGAGAGCTCCTGCAGGACGCGCTGGAGCAGCGCCTGCTCCTTCTTCTCGAGCTCCTTCTGGAAGTCGTCCATGAGCCGCGCGGCGTCGCGGCGTTTACGCTCGAACTGCTCCTGCTTCTCCCGCCGCGCGTCGGCCGCCAGCAGCGGCCCCTTCTTCTCGAGCTCGTCGCGCAGCTTCTCGAGCTCCTGGCGCTTGCCGTCCATTTCGCGCTGCATCACCACCTTCTCACGCTCGAGCTGCTCGCGCGCCGCCACACCGGCCGACGATCGGGCCAGAACCCGCTGCACGTCGATGTACGCGATCCGGGCTGCCGACCCGGAGGCCGCCGGGGCCGACGCCGGCGCGGGCCCCTGGGCCGCGACCGGGCCCACGGCACAGCCGAGGAGCACAGCTACCGCGATGAGCGCGCCACGCCAATGCTTCATCCAACCCTCCTAGAACGGCGAGCCGACGGAGAAGTGAAACGCCCCGGGCCCCTCGCCCGCCCTCCGGTCGATATTGAAGCCATAGTCCACCCGGATGGGGCCAAACGGCGACTGCCATCGTATACCTCCGCCCGGCCCATAGCGTAGATCCGTGGGATCGAACGAGGTCCCGAACCCGTAGACGTTGCCGACGTCGAAGAACGCGGCGACCCGCAGGCCGAAGGGCAGGGGGACGACGTACTCGACGTTGCCGAGGACCTCGCTCGTCCCGCCCGTCTTGAACCCGGCCGAGTCGACGGGCGAGACGCTGCGGAATTTGAAGGCACGGATCGTGTTCGGGCCGCCGAGGTAGAAGCGCTCGAAGAGCGGGAAGTCCTGCCCTCCCCAGCCGGTCCCGTACCCGGCCTCGGCCCGCGTCCCGAGGACATGGCCGAACCAGAGCGGCTTGAAGTAGGTCTGGAGCACGGTCGCCTTGAAGAACTGCGAGTCGCCCCCGAGGCCGGCGAAGTCCATCGTGAGCGTCGTCTGCCCGCCCCTGGTGGGGGCCGCGACCACGTCGCGGCTATCGCGGGTCAGCGAGCCGCTCACCGCGGACGTGATCGTTGTGCCCTTCTGATCCACCAGCTCGGGCGTCGCCGTGTCGCTGAGATTGCTGATGTCGTCCTGCGACACGCGGTACCCCAGGAGCCAGCGCCAGTACTCCGCGAAGGGATGACTCAGGCGGAGATTCAACCCGGTCGTGTCGTAGGTGTAGTCCTGGTAGTTGCGGATGCTCTTGTAGATGTCGAACCCGGCCGAGAGGGGACGGTCGAACAGCCAGGGCTCGGTGAAGCTGATGGTCCCCTGCTGCGTCGTGGCTCCGGCGCGGATCCGGATCGCGACCTCCCAGCCCCGGCCCAGGAAGTTGCGCTGGGCGAGATCGATCGTGCCGACGAGCGAGTCGGCCGACGAGTAGCCGCCGCCGATGCTGAAGATGCCCGTCGGACGCTCCACCACCTCCACGTTCACGATGATCTTGGTCTTGTCGGAGCCGGGCTGCGTCGTGACGTTGACGCTCTCGAAGTAGCCCAGGTTGACGAGCTTCTGGCGGGCGCGGTCCTTCTTCTGGAGCGTGTAGAGATCGCCCTCGTGCAACGGCAGCTCCCTTCTCAGAATTTTGTCCTCGCTGCGGACGTTGCCGCTGATGTTGATGCGCTCGACGTAGACCTCGGGCCCCTCGGTGATCTCGAAGGTCAGGTTGATCTGGCTGATCTCCGTCAGCTGGTCGCGTCTCGGAGTGACTTCGGCCGAGGCGCGGCCGATCGTGCTGTAGAGGTTCAGGATCCCCTGGACGCTGTCGCGGACCCTGGTCAACGAGAACACGTCGCCGGGCTTGAGCAGGATCTGCCGCTCGACCTCGAGCTCCGGCAACAGCGTGACGCCGGTCACCTTCACCTCCCCGACCCGGAACTGGGGGCCCTCGACGACGACGATCGTGATCGTCACGCGCGCCTGCTCGCGATCGATGGCGACGTCGTGCGACTCCACGCGGGCCTGGATGAAGCCGTTGTCGTTGTACAGGGCGATGATGCGGTCGATGTCCGACTCGAGGCGCTGGCGCTGCACCTTGCCGCGCAGGATGAAGTACTGGCGCTCCTTCGTCTCCATCGCGTCCTTGAGCTGCGCGTCCGTCAGCCCCTTGTTCCCACGGAACACGATCTTGTCGATGGTGATCTGGCGCCCCTCGACGATGTTGAAGATCAGACGCACGTCCCCGTCGGCGAACTTCTCGACGGTCGGGGTGATCTGGACCTCGAAATACCCCTCGTCCTCGTAGTAGTCGCGAAGCTTGTCCACGGCGCGCTGCACGTCGACCGGGTTGTAGACGCTCCCCAGCTTGATGTCGATCTTCTCCTGCAGCGTGTCGCGGTCAGCCTTCTTGTTGCCGACGAAATCGATGTCGCGCACGAAGGGACGCTCGGTCACCACGAAGACGACCTTCACCCCGCCTTCGAAGTCCTCGACCCGGAGCTGGACGTCGTCGAAGAAGCCGAGGCCGAAGATGGAGCGGATGTCCTCAGCGAGAAGCGTCGGGTTGAACGCCGAGCCCACGGTGCTCTTGACGCGGCCGAGGATCACGGCGTCCTGGACGCGCCGGTTGCCCTCGACGTGGACGTCCTTGATGACGATGGGCGGCGGCTGGGGCTGCTGCGCCCGCGCCGTCGAAGCGATGAGGAGGCCTGCCGTGAGAACAACGACAATCGTGAGACACACCCGGCCCCCTGTCGTCACCAGGCTCTCAGACGGGTGGGGACGGCGTGCTAGTGCTCTGCAAGCTCGAGGGGCGCGTCGGCAGCTTGCGCTTCGCGGAACGTGAAGTTCGCCCCCTCGACATCCACCTCGATGCGGGCGCTCTCCGCGACCTGGCCCCGAACGATCGCTTCGGCCAGGGGATCCTCGATGTGCTTCTGGATCGTCCGCCGTAGTTGCCGTGCGCCGTACGTCTGATCGTACCCCTTCTCCACCAGCGCCGCTTCGGCCGCCGGCGTCAGCACGAGCTCGATACCCTTCTCGGCGAGCTGCTTGTTGATCCGGGCGATCATCAAGCCGATGATCTCTTTGATGTGATCCAGGGACAGGGCATGGAAGACGATGATGTCGTCGATGCGATTGAGGAACTCAGGCCGGAACGCGCGCTTCATCTCCTCGAGGACGCGCTCCTTCATCTTCTCGTAGGACGACTCGTCGGTCTCCTGGAGGAACCCAGGAGAGACGCGCTTTCCGATCAGGCTCGTGCCGAGGTTCGAGGTCATGATCAGGATCGTGTTCTTGAAGTCCACGACGTGACCGAGCGAGTCGGTGAGCCGTCCGTCGTCCAGAACCTGGAGCATCATATTGAACACATCCGGGTGCGCCTTCTCGATCTCGTCGAACAGCACGACCGAATACGGCCGCCGCCGCACCTTCTCGGTGAGGAACCCGCCCTCCTCGTAGCCCACGTAGCCGGGAGGCGCGCCGAGCAGGCGCGAGACCGAGAACTTCTCCATGTACTCCGACATGTCCACGCGGATCAGGGCGTTTTCGTCGCCGAACAGGTACTCGGCGAGCGCGCGGGCCAGCTCGGTCTTGCCGACGCCGGTCGGTCCGAGGAACACGAACGATCCGACCGGGCGCTTGGCGTCCTTCAGACCGGCCCGGGACCGACGGATCGCGCGCGCAACGGCCGCGACCGCGTCGTTCTGGCCGATGATGCGTCCGTGCAGCGCCTCTTCCATCCGGGCGAGCTTCTCGGACTCCTTCTCCTCGAGCTTTGAGAGCGGGATGCCGGTCCAGCGGGACACGATGAACTCGATGTCCTCTTCCTCGACCGACTGGGTTCCCTTCCCCTTGTTCTTCTCCCACTCGCGCTTCAACTCCTCGTCGCGGTGGCGGAGCACCTTTTCCTTCTCGCGGAGCGACGCCGCCTTCTCGAACTCCTGGGCCTCGAGGTACATGTCCTTCTCACGGATCACCCGCTCGAGCTCCTTCTCGATCTCCTTGAGCTCGGGCGGCGGCGTCAGCGCCATGAGGCGAGTCCGCGACGAGGCTTCGTCGATCACGTCGATGGCCTTGTCGGGTAGCTGGCGGTCGGTGATGTAGCGGTCGGCGAGCTGCACCGCCGCCGAGATCGCCCGCTCGCTGATCTTGACCCGATGGTGCGCCTCGTACTTGTGCCGCAGCCCCCGGATGATCTCGATCGCCTGCGGCACGGTCGGCGCCTTGACGATGACCGGCTGGAAGCGCCGCTCGAGGGCTCCGTCCTTCTCGATGTACTTCCGATACTCGTCGAGGGTCGTCGCCCCGATCGTCTGGATCTCGCCGCGCGAGAGAGCGGGCTTGAGCATGTTCGAGGCGTCGATCGCGCCCTCGGCCGCGCCGGCGCCGATGAGCGTGTGGAGCTCGTCGAGGAAGAGGACCACATTCTCCGACTGGCGGATTTCCTTCATCACCGCCTTGAGCCGCTCCTCGAACTGGCCGCGGTACTTCGTGCCCGCGACGAGGGCGCCCAGGTCGAGCTGGAGCAGCCGCTTGTTCACCAGCACGTCGGGTACGTCGTGGCTGACGATCTTCTGGGCGAGCCCTTCGACGATCGCGGTCTTGCCGACGCCGGGCTCACCGATCAGCACGGGGTTGTTCTTCGTGCGGCGGGCGAGAATCTGGATGACGCGCTCGATTTCCTGTTCGCGGCCGATGACCGGATCGAGCTTGTTCTCACGGGCCAGCTGGGTCAGATCGCGCGCGAACTCGTCGAGCACCGGCGTCTGCGACCGCTTCTTCGGTCTCGGATAGTACTGGTCGCCGAGCAGGGCGAGGGTTTCTTGCCGAACCTCGTCGAGTCGGGCGCCGAGCGACTCCAGGATCTTCGCGGCGATCGACTGGCCTTCTTTCATGAGGCCGAGGAGCAGGTGCTCGGTCCCGATGTAGTTGTGACCGAGCTGACGCGCTTCCTCGATCGAGAGCTCGAGAACCCGCTTGGCCTGGGGCGTGAACGGCACTTCCCCGAACGTGAGCGTCTTGGGGAATCCCGCGAGAGCGCGCTCGACTTCCGCCTTGACGGTCTCGAGCCGGAGCCCGAGACGCTGGAGCACCGCGGTCGCGATGCCTTCGCCGTCGCGGATCAGGCCGAGAAGGACGTGCTCCGTTCCGACGAAATCGTGGCGGAAACGACCCGCTTCCTCGCGCGCTAAGATGATGACCCGTCGCGCCCGTTCGGTGAATCGTTCAAACACTGGCGTGCCCCACCCCTTCCGCAGGTCGCGGGATGCGAATTTTACTTGCGCTGACGGCTAGTTACCGGACTGCGACTTCAGTATAGCCCACGGCCTCCATGGCCGCTAGCCTTTTTCTCCCCGGCGGACTAACTCTGCGAAACCCTTACCCGATCGCTATCGACTCCCCTCGAATCTCGCGCGCACGCCCCTCGACGAGGCGATAGCCCCGCTCGGCTTTTTGGGCGAGGTCGGGGTTGTGGGTCGCCACGAGGAAGGCGAGGCCTCGTTCCGCCTGCAGCCGGAGAAAAAGATCGTAGATGACCTCACTCGTCTTCGGGTCCAGGTTACCCGTCGGCTCGTCGGCGAGGATCACCTTGGGCTTGTTGATGAGGGCCCGCGCGATCGCGACCCGCTGCTGCTCGCCGCCGGAGAGCTCGCCGGGTCGGTGATTCAGCCGGTCGCCGAGCCCGACCTCCGCGAGGGCGGCCGCCGCGAGCTCTCTGACCTCCCGAGCGGGTTTCCGTTCGATCAGCGCAGGGATCATCGCGTTCTCGAGCGCGCTCATGTCGCCCAGGAGATTGTAGAACTGAAAGACGAATCCCACGTCCCGGCGACGATAGCGCGCCAGGCCCGTCTCGCCCCACGTCGCGAGGTCCTCGCCCTGGAACAGGACCCGTCCGGCCGTCGGCCGATCGAGCCCGCCGAGCAGATGCAACAGCGTCGACTTTCCGACGCCCGAGGCCCCGATCAGGGCGACGAACTCACCGGGCCCGATCGTCACGGTCGCGCCTCGAAGCACACGAACGACTTCTGGTCCCGACCGGTACTCCTTCTCGAGCTCCTCACCGACGAGCAGCGCGGTGCCCGCGTCGTTACTCATAGCGAAGCACGTCCACCGGGACCAACGACCCCGCCCGTTTGGCCGGGATGATCGTCGCCAGGAAGGACAGGATGAGCGTGGCGCCGATGATCATGAGCCCGTCGCTCAGCGTCAGCTTCATGGGAAGGTGGTCGATCTGGTACACGTCGCCCGCCAGCCGGATCACCTTGTAGGTGTTCTGCGCCCAGATCAGGCTGAGGCCCACGGCGGCACCGGCCGCCGTGCCGGCCACACCGATGGTCATGCCGACCGCGAAGAACACCATCGTGATCGACCGCGAGGATGCACCGACCGCCTTGAGGATCCCGATCTCCTTGCGCTTCTCGGCGACGAGCAACACGAGGTGACCGATGATCGCGAACGCCGCGACCAGCACGATGATCGTCACGACGACGAAGAGCGCCAGCTTTTCGAGCTGGAGCGCGGCGAAGAGGCTCCGGTTCATCTCCATCCAGTCGCGCACCCAGTAGCGGAAGCCCAGCTGGGTGGCGACCAGCCGGCCGACGCCCTTGGCGTCGAACGGGTCGTTGAGCTTGACCTCGATCCCGGTGACCCCCGCGAGCCCCGCGAACTCCTTCGCCATGGGCAGGCTCAGGTAGGCGATCGAGGAATCGTACTCGTGCATGCCGATCTCGATCGTGCCGGCCACCGTGTAGCGCCGCATCTTGGGGACCATGCCGACGGCCGTCACGGCGCCCTCGGGCGAAATCACCGTCACGGCGTCGCCCGGGAACACGCCGAGGCTTCGCGCCAGCTCGCGCCCCAGCAGGATCGCAGGCGCGCCGTCGGCGAGCGGATCGATCGTGCCCTGACGGAGCTGCGATCGGACGTCCTCACGGACCGCCGGAGTCGTCAAGTCCACGCCCCGGATCAGGCCGCCGCGCGCCCCTCCGCCGGCCGTGGTGAAGAGCGCCTGCTGGTGGACGAAGGGCGTGGCCGAGAGGACGCCCCGAATCGCCTTCACGCGGCCGGCGATCCGGTCCGCGTCGTCGAGTCCCGGAGCCCCGCTCTGGAAGATCAAGAGGTGCGGGCTGCCGGCGATGATCCGATCCCGGATCCCGTCCTGGAACCCGGTCATCACCGCGAGCACCACGATGAGCGCGGCGACTCCGAGGAAGACTCCACCCAGGCCGATCCAGACGAAGAGCGAGAGGTTCGTCCGCTGCCCGCGCGATCGGAGGTACCGGAACCCGAGGAGAAGCTCGAACGGCAGCCCTCCCTTCATCATCCCTCTTCTCGTCCCTCCTCTTCCCCCTCGGCCGGGCCCGCCGCGCGGCCGCCTTCCGGCCGCAGGAGCGGGAATAATATTGTCTCGCGGATCGACGGTTGGTTCGCGAACATCATGAGCAGCCGGTCGATACCGATCCCCTCGCCCGCGGCGGGCGGCATGCCGTACTCCAGCGCCCGGACATAGTCCTCATCGAGCCAGTGCGCCTCGGCGTCCCCGCGCGCCTGCAGGGCCGCCTGCTCGCGGAAGCGCGCGAGCTGGTCGACCGGGTCGTTCAGCTCGCTGTAGGCGTTGGCCATCTCGTGCCGCGCGATGAACAGCTCGAACCGATCGACGAGCAGCGGGTTGTCGCGCTTGCGCTTGGCGAGCGGGGAGAGCTCGGTCGGAAAGTCGACGACGAAGGTCGGCTGGACGAGCGTCGGCTCCACCAGGGTCTCGAAGACGTCCTTCCAGAGCTGCCAGGCCGGCCCCGCGTCGTGGACGATCCCGCGCGCCGCCGCCGCCCGCGCCACGCTCTCGACCTCCGTCTGGGGCGTCACGCGAAGCCCGAGGGCCTGCGAGAGGCCGTCGAAGAACGCCAGCCGCCTCCAGGGCGGCTTGAGGTCGAGGGCGTGCTCGCCCCAGGCGAGGACCGGAGAGCCGCGCAGCGTGTGGGCGAGCTCGACGAAGAGCGCCTCCGTCAGCTCCATCAGATCCGAGTAGTCGGCGTACGCCTGGTAGAACTCGAGCGTCGTGAACTCGGGGTTGTGCAGCGTCGAGATCCCCTCGTTCCGGAAGTTCCGGTTGATCTCGTAGACGCGCTCGAAGCCGCCGACCAGGAGGCGCTTGAGGTAGAGTTCAGGGGCGATGCGGAGATAGAGGTCCATGCCGAGCGCGTTGTGGTGGGTCTTGAACGGCCGGGCGATCGCGCCGCCGGGGATCGGCTGCATCATCGGCGTCTCGACCTCGAGGAAGCCGCGCGCGTCGAGGAACGCGCGCATCGCGCGGATGAGCCGCGCGCGCATCTGGAAGATCTCACGCGCCTCGGCGTTGACGATCAGGTCCACGTACCGCTGCCGATAGCGCGTCTCCACGTCCTTCAGGCCGTGCCACTTCTCGGGAAGGGGTCGCAACGATTTGGCCAGGAAGGCGAAGGTCTTCACGGCGACCGTCAGCTCGCCCGTCCGCGTGCGGAACATCTCGCCCGTCACGCCGGCGAAGTCACCCGTGTCGAGCTCGACGAAGTGCCTGTACGCGTCGCCCAGCCCGTCGGCGCGCGCGTAGAGCTGGATCCGCCCGGTCTGGTCCATGAGGTGGGCGAAGCACGTCTTGCCGTGATGGCGCATCGCCACGACGCGGCCGGCGAGGCTCACGGGTCCGAAGCCCTTCAGCTCCTCGTCGTTCGCGTCGCCGAGCCGCTCGGCGAGGCCGTGCGCCCAGTGGGTCACGGGATACCGCCCGCCGAACGGATCGGTCCCGCGGGCGCGCAACGCCTCGAGCTTCTCGCGGCGTAGCCGGACCAGCTCGTTGTCGTCTGGACTGTTCAAAGGCTCACCTCGCGCCTCGGACGGCGGGGCCCCTCATGCTTCGCGGCCCCGCGCCCAGAGCAGGTATGCCTTGATCAGGGGGTCGAGGTCACCGTCCATGACGCCCTCGACGTTGCCGACCTCGAGCCCGGTCCGGTGGTCCTTGATCAGCTGGTAGGGGTGGAACGTGTACGAGCGGATCTGGCTGCCGAACGCGATCTCCTTCTTCTGCCCGCTCAGCTCGGCCAGCTCGTCGCGCTGCTTCTTCTCGGCGATCTCGTAGAGCCTCGCCCTGAGGATGCGCATCGCGGTGTCACGGTTCCTGAGCTGGGAGCGCTCGTTCTGGCACTGGACGACGATCCCCGTCGGCAGATGCGTGATGCGCACGGCCGAGTCGGCGGTGTTGACCCCCTGCCCCCCCGGTCCCGACGCCCGGAACACGTCCACGCGGAGCTCGTCCTCGCGCACGTTGACCTCGACGTCGTCGACCTCGGGAACGACCGCGACCGACGCGAAGCTCGTCTGCCGGCGGCGCGAGGCGTCGAAGGGAGAGATCCGCACCAGACGGTGGACCCCCATCTCGCCGCGCAGGTAGCCGAAGGCGTACTCGCCGGACACCTCGACCGTGGCCGACTTGATCCCGGCCTCGTCGCCGGGAAGCAGATCGACCACCTCCGCCTTCAGGCCCGCGCGCTCGCACCAGCGGAGGTACATGCGCAGCAGCATCTGCGCCCAGTCCTGCGACTCGGTGCCCCCTGCCCCGGGATGGATCGACACGATCGCGGCCTTCGTGTCGTGGGGCCCCGAGAGCATGATCTTCAGCTCGTACTCGTCGAGGTCCTTCGTCAGTCCCGCGATGCCGTCGGCGATCTCGGCGTCGAGGCTCCCGTCGGTGGCCTCCTCGGCGAGCTCGAGGAGCACCCCGAGGTCCTCGGCCTTGGCGCCGAGCTCCTTCAGGCGCGCGACGACCCGAGACAGCTCGGTCCGCTCGCGGATGACCTCCTGAGCGCGGCGGTTGTCCTCCCAGAAGGACGGCTGCGCCATCTCGGCGTCGAGGGCCGTGAGCCGCTGCTCCTTGGCGGGGACGTCAAAGATGCCCCCGGAGCTCGGTCAGGCGGCTCGTGAGCGCGGTCACGTCGCGCTTGAAATCGCTTAGCATCACGCGGCTCGATTCCGCGCGCGCACCGCCAACGACACGCCCGAGACGGCGATCGCCAGGTACGCGAGCCAGTCGCCGAAGTGCGAGTACATCGTCTCCCGGCTGCGGAGGGGCACTCGCTCGGTCGCTGTGGTTCGTTCGTAGAGCGACACGCGACGAACGATCCGGCCCGTCGGCGCGATGAACGCCGACACGCCGGTGTTCGCCGCCCGGACCACCGCGACCCGGTGCTCGACCGCGCGGAACGGATACATGGCGAGATGTTGCCACGGGCCGCTCGTCCGACCAAACCATGCGTCGTTCGTCATGTTCACGATCAGGCGCGCCCCACCTCTCACGAATTCACGGACGAGCTCGGGAAAAATCCCCTCGTAACAGATGACGACTCCGAACGGAGCTGGCGGGCCCGGGAAGACGCTCGCGCGAGAGCCCGGCTCGAGCTCGGCGATGAACTCGGCCCAGCTCCTGACGAATCCGATCAATCCCGACAGCGGAACGTACTCGCCGAACGGAACGAGGTGGATCTTATCATACCTCCCGACGATCCCACGTTCGGTAAGGAGAAACGCGCTGTTACGTGGCTTTGGTGGAGTCGACGCATCAACGTCGATAGAGCCGACGAGCAGCGGGACGTGGAGCGCGCCGGAGAGGGCTCCGAGGGTTCTCAAGAGATCCGGGTCGCGGCGCAGCACCGTGGGGAGCGCGGTCTCGGGCCACACGATCAGGTCGGGATGCTCGGCGCCGGCACGCCGCGTGAGCGTGAGGTAGATCCCGAGGGTCGTCGCGGCGTGGCCGGGCTCGAACTTCAGCGGCTGCTCGATCGACGGCTGCATGATGGCCACCGTGGCCTCGCCCGGCGGCGGCGGGGCGCCCAGACGCCAGGCCCCGAAGGCCAACGTCCCTCCGAGCACCCCCCCCGCCAGCGCGACTCCGGCGAGCGCCGAGCGCCACGAGAGCACCAGGCAACCGGCGAGCGCGGCGTTCACCGCGACGATCACCAGCGAGACGCCATAGACGCCTCCGAGCTCGGCGATCTGGATGACGGGCAGGCGCAGGTACTGCGAGTAGCCGAGAAGGCCCCAGGGGAAGCCGCCGAAGAGGTGGCCACGCACCCACTCTCCGGACACCCAGAGAAACGGCGACGCGCAGAGAGCCCAGACCGCCGAGCGCCGCCCCAGCCACGAGACCCCGGCGCTGAAGGCGCCGACGTAGAGCCCGCAGTACGCCGCGAGGGCGCACGTCGGAGCCCAGGTGAGCGGCCAGGGGATGTCGCTGTAGGTTCTGAAGGTGAAATCGAGCCACCGGAGCAGCACCAGGAAGAACACGGTTCCAAAGAGCCACCCCCAGCCGAAGGCGACCCGCACCGGGCGGCGCAACGCGTCCACGAGCAGAGGCAGGAGCACGACCCAGACGACCCCGTCCCAGTCGGTGCGGGGGAACGCCAGCGCCATGCCGAAGGCGCTCGTCGCGAGGACCGCGGCGCGGAAGAACGACGGGCGCAGACTCAGGAGCCCCACGCGAGCCGATCGGCCAAGAACCGCGGCAATCCTCCGGCGAGGATCTTTTCGCGCGCCGTCGCGATGTCATAGACGACGCGCCGGACCGCGACGGTTCCCCGTTCGGCGTCCCAGATCGCGTAGGCGGCGCGCGGATCCCGATCGCGAGGTTGACCGACACTGCCGACGTTGATGAGGTACCGGCGGCCGCGCTCGAGCTCGAGATCGACCGGTCCCGCCCGGTGTTCCGGCCCCGACGACCCGAGCGACCAGGCACCCGCCAGGTGCGAGTGGCCCACGAAGCACAGCCGCGTGGCGAACGCCCCGAACGCGTCGAAGCCGTCCTGGGCGGTCAGGAGATACTCCCACTCGTCCGGGCGGTCCGGCGAGGCGTGCACGAGCGTGGCGTCGCCCAGCAGGGCGACGAGCGGCAGCGAGGCCAGATACGTCAGGTGATCGCCGTCGAGCCGCTCGCGCGTCCACTCGGCGGCGGCCCGGGCCTGGGGGTTGAACCAGTCGAGGTCGAGGAGCCCGGCCACCGCGTGCTCGTGGTTGCCGCAGGTGATCGTCTGCGCCCGCTCCGCGACGATCTCGACGCAGGCGACCGGGTCGGCGCCGTAGCCGACGAGGTCGCCCAGACAGAGGAGCGCGTCGGTGCGCGACGCGGCGTCGGCGAGCACCGCCTGGAGGGCTTCGAGGTTGCCGTGGATGTCGGAAAGCACCGCGTACCGCACGGGCGAGCTCAGAACGTCGGGCGGAGTTCTTTGTGGATGCGGTCGAGCAACCCGTTGATGAATCGGCTCGACTCCTTCGTGCCGAACTTCTTGGCGATCTCGATGGCTTCGTTGATCGCGACTTTCGGCGGCACCTCCGCGCTCCACAGGAGCTCGTAGACGGCCAGCCGGAGGATGTTGCGGTCGACGACGGCCATGCGCTCGAGGTCCCAGTGCTCCGCGAACTGCGCGAGCGCGTGGTCGATCTTCGCCTGGTTCGACTTGGTGCCGCGGACCAGGGCGTCGGCGAACGCACGGGTGTCGCCGTCGACGGGGTGACGCGCCCAGAACTCCACGTCGTGGGGAGTCGGATCGTCGTCACCGTTGAGGTCGAGCTGATACAGGAACTGGAGCGCGACCTCGCGAGCCTTCCGGCGCTTGCCCATTTATCGGGTGCCGTGAGGCCGCCGTGGATCGCGGGTGGCCTGAGAGAGGCGCACGTGGCTCCGACTCGCCCGTTTGCCGGCGCCGGACATGTCAACGCGGCGGGGACCCCGAACCGCTCGACCGTTCCCGAGCTGTCGGATCCACTCGGCCATGTGCAGGGCCGCCTCGGCGGCCTCCTCACCGCGGTTGCCCACGTCGCCGCCGGCCCGCGCCCACGCCTGCTCTTCGCTCAGCGCGGTGATGACGCCGAAGGTCGCCGGCACGCCGGTGGCGAGCGCGACCTGCCGGATGCCCG
This sequence comes from Binatia bacterium, assembly GCA_035635995.1. Classification (GTDB taxonomy): domain Bacteria; phylum Methylomirabilota; class Methylomirabilia; order Rokubacteriales; family CSP1-6; genus AR31. The sequence goes on from DASPZZ010000110.1 coordinate 56,791, forward strand.
AGGCCGCCTCGCGCGCGACGTGCTCGAAGTGAGGAGTTTGTCCCCGGATCACGACGCCGACGCACACGATCGCCGCGTACCGTCCGGTCACCGCCAGATGGTTCGCGGCTTGCGGGAGCTCGAAGGATCCGGGAACCCAGTGGACCTCGATGGCGTCGGGACCGAGCCGGGCGGCCCGGAGGGCTTGCAGCGCGCCGGCCACGAGCCGCTGGGTGATGCGCTCGTTGAAACGAGCCGCGACGATCGCGAACCTGAGCGAGCCGGCGCTCCCGACGGCCCGGCGGAACTTCGGGGCGCGACCGGCCATCTCAGTCGGGCAGCGACGACAGGAGGTGCCCGAGCTTGTCGCGCTTGGTGCTGAGGTACTTCCGATTCGTCTCGGTGGCCGGAATCTCGATCGGGACGCGCTCGGCGATGTGGAGTCCATACCCCTCGAGGCCGACGATCTTCTTCGGATTGTTGGTCAAGAGCTTCAGGTTCTTGACCCCGAGGTCGACGAGAATCTGGGCGCCGATGCCGTAGTCGCGGAGGTCGGCGTGGAACCCGAGCGCGACGTTGGCCTCGACCGTGTCCTTCCCCTGATCTTGCAGCTCGTAGGCGCGCATCTTGTTGAGCAGCCCGATCCCGCGTCCCTCCTGCCGCATGTAGACGAAGACCCCGCGTCCCTCAGCTTGGATCCGGCTGAGGGCCTTGTCGAGCTGGAGTCCGCAATCGCATCGGCGCGAGTGGAAGACGTCGCCGGTCAGGCACTCGGAGTGCACGCGGACGAGCACCGGGGAGTCGCCGGACACCGAGCCCATCACGAGAGCGAGCGGCACACGGCTGTCGACCGTGGTGTCGTACGCGATCGCGGTGAACTCACCGAAGTCCGTCGGGAGCTTGGTCGTCGCGATCCGCCGGACCAGCTTTTCCTTATGAATCCGGTACTCGATGAGGTCCCGGATGGTGATCATCTTCAACCCGTGCGCCGCGGCGAGCTCGGCCAGGTGCGGGACCCGCGCCATGCCGCCATCCTCGTCGAGGACCTCGCAGATGACGCCTGCGGGGTAGCATCCGGCCAGCCGAGCGAGGTCGATCGCGGCCTCCGTGTGGCCCGCGCGTCGCAGGACTCCGCCACCCATCGCCCGCAGCGGCAGGATGTGGCCGGGGCGCGTCAGGTCGTCGGAGCGCATCAGGGGGTCGACGAGCGTGCGGATCGTGACGGCCCGGTCGTAGGCGGAGGTGCCGGTAGTGACGCCCCGCCGCGCGTCCACCGTGACCGTGAAGGCGGTTCCCATCGGGGCGGTGTTGTCGGAGACCATCATCGAGATCTTGAGCTCGTCGAGGCGCTCGCCGAGCAGCGGGACGCAGATCAGGCCGCGGCCGTGCTTGGCCATGAAGTTCACCGCTTCCGGAGTGACCCGGTCGGCCGCCATCACGAGGTCTCCCTCGTTCTCACGATCCTCGTCGTCGACGACGAGAAGGATGCGTCCCTGACGGATCTCCTCGATGCCCTCCTCGATGGCCGAAAACGCGGTCATGTCGTCCCCCTCAGCGCCAGCGAGCGCACCAGATACTTGCCGATCACATCCGCCTCGATGTTCGTCGCCTGCCCCGGCGTGAGCCGTCCAAGCGTCGTCACCGCCAGCGTGTGCGGGATCAACATCACCTCGAAGCTCCGCTCCCCTAGCGCCGCGACCGTGAGGCTGACGCCGTCGACGGCGACCGAGCCCTGGGGGATCAGGAGCGGCTCGAGCTCGCGACTCGGCAGCGTGATCCGCACCCGCGCCGTCGATTCTACACGGGTTACGGCGTCCACGGTCCCCACACCGTCGACGTGCCCCAGGACGAGGTGCCCGCCCAGGGCGCCGCCGAAACGCAGGGGCCGTTCGAGGTTTACCGGGTCACCGGGGGCCAGGTGCCTGAGCGCAGTGCGCTCGAGGGTTTCCGGACCGATCTCGAACACGAAGCCGTCCGGCCGGCGCTCGACCACCGTCAGGCACACGCCGTTCACCGCGATGCTGCCGCCCACGTCCGCCCCCTCGACCGTCACGCCGGCGTCGATCTCGAGGGTCGCGACGCGCGGGCTGAGCTCGATCGCCCGGATCGAGCCGACCTCCTCGACGATCCCCGTGAACATCAGCCGCCTCGCGGCTCGCGGACGACCTCGGCCTCGATCAGGAGGTCCTCCCCCAGGGTCGTGACCGCGAAGCCCCCGAGCCTCACGGCGCTCTTGAGCTCCCGTCCGGCGCCGCCGACCACGGGGGTCGCGTGGCGCCCGCCGACGAGAAGGGGCGCCGCGAACATCGCCACGCGGTCCACCAGGCCGGCATCGAGGAAGGCCCCATGGACCTCCCCCCCGCCTTCGACGAGTACCGCCCGCACCTCGCGGGCGAACAGCTCCGCCAGGAGGGCACCCAGATCGATCCGCCCGTCCCTCGTCCGGCAGCGCACGATCGTGGCCCCGGAGGCCGCGAGCTCGTCGACACGCCCGTCCGGGGCCTCGGCGCCGACGGCGATCAGGGCGCGGCTCGGCGTCCCGGCCCGGACGAGGCGAGCCTCGCGGGGGGTGCGCGCCCCGGTGTCGAGCACGACCCGCAGCGGCTCGCGCGGCCAGGGGTGTCCCAGGCGCACGGTGAGCTCGGGATCGTCGCGCAGCACGGTCCCGATACCGACGACGATCGCGTCGGCTTCGCTGCGGAGCCGGTGCGCATGCCGCCGGGCGGTCTCACCGGTGATCCACTGCGAGGCACCGTGCAGATCGGCGATCTTGCCGTCGAGTGTCATGGCGGCCTTCAGCGTGACGTGCGGCCGTCGCTCTCGCATCGCGGTCAGGAACGGACGATTCTGGCGCTCCGCGTCCGCCGTCCCCACTCCCGTGACGATCTCGATGCCCGCGCGGCGGAGCTCGGCGAAGCCGCGTCCCGAGACGAGCGGGTTGGGATCGGCAATCGCCGCGACGACGCGCGCCACGCCGGCTTCGATCACCGCCGGCGCGCAGGGCGCAGTCCG
>DASPZZ010000111.1:0-4217 GCA_035635995.1 Binatia bacterium
GGCCGCGCGCAGCTCAAGATGGCGCTGGAAGGCGCATCGACCGCATGAGCCGGCGACCCGACGAGGACGATCGGCTCGCCGCCCTGCTCCGGATGCTTCCGGCGCCGGAGGCGTCGGCTCAGTTCCGCTCGGCCGCTCGCCGCCGTTACCTCGAAGCGATCGAGGCGCGCGCCCGGCGTGAAGTGCTCACGGGTCTTATGGCCGCGCTCGTGGGTCTGTCGATGATCGCCGTTCTGGTGGGGACGGTGATCGAGCCGGCCGCTCTCGTCGTGTGGCTCGCGGAGGCGGCCGCGGACCTCGCCAGATGGACGACCGGCATCGGCGTCGTCCTCGCCCTCCTGCCGCCGGTCGCCTGGGCCTCGGTCGTCCTGAGCTCCGCCGCGGCCGTTCTGTCGGTGGCGCTCATCACGCGCACGCGATCCGTGGCGCTCGCGAAATAAGCTGCGCGCTCGATCGTACTCCCTGGCGAAGGGAGATCGGATATGAGCGCAGCCAAGCTGATCGTCGTTCTCGCCATCAGCTGCATGCTGTTGCCAGGCCTTGCCTGGGCGGCCACGCCGGACAGCCGGCGGCTGGAGGGCCGGCTTCCCGACAACACGCCCGCCGTCACCCTCGACCAGCCGCGCGGTACCGTCCTCGACGCATTGATCTCGCTGAGCAAGCAGGCGGGCTGGAGTCTCGTGGTCACCGCGCCCGAGAGCGCGACGACCCGTGCGCTGACCATCCAGGTGTCGAAACGACCCGCCGGCGACGTGCTCGAGATGGTCCTCGAGGCCGGCGCGCTCCGAGCCTCGTTCGCCGACAGCACGCTCCGCGTGCGTTCGGATACCGCCACCACCGCTTCCGGAGATTCCTGGCGCGAGCGAAGGCGTGAGCGGCGTGGGCATCGAGGGAGCGAGCGTGTGGTTTTCGGCCAGTCTCTGAACGTCGGCGCCGAAGAGACCATCGACAAGGCGGTGGCGATCGGGGGCTCCGTCACGGTCGCGGGCCACGTGCGACGGGATGCTGTGGCGGTGGGTGGATCCGTAACTCTCCTGCCGGGTGCCCGCGTCGACGGCGATGCGGTCGCGATCGGTGGCGCGGTGTCGGTCGACCCGAGTGCCACGCTCGAAGGCGACAACGTGAGCCTCGGCGGCGCGCTCCCCACGACGGTCGGCTCGCTCACCCGCTGGGTGGTCGGTGGGCGGCCTGGCTTGCACTCGATGCTCAGCGTCGCCTCGCGGATGACACGCGCCGTCCTCCTCTACGTCATCGCGCTGCTCATTGCGGCCGCCTTTCCCGGCGCCCTTTCCCGCATCAAGCTGTATCTCGTGAATCGGCCAGGGCTCTCGGCGCTCGGCGGGCTCGCGATCATCTTCGGATTCGTTCCGCTCTGCGTGTTGCTGGCCGTGACGATCATCGGCATCCCGCTCATCCCCGTGGCGGTCATGCTTCTCGTCGCCCTCCTGCTCTTCGGGTTCACGGTCTCGGCCGGCTGGCTCGGGGACAGGATGCCGTTCCTCCAGGAGAAGACACCGGTCAAGACCGTGGCCCTCGGGGGGATCATCCTCGCCCTCGTGAGCCTCGTGCCGTGGATCGGGACTTCGGTAGTCGTCCTCGTGGCGGCGGTTGCCGCTGGCGCAACGCTCATCTCCCGTTTCGGACGTAGAGCGGAGGTCGCCGTCTAGAGTCGGTGCGCGGCTGCCCACGCTATTCAGAAAGCCCTCGGTCGCACGTGTCTGGTACGATCCGCGCATGAACACAAAGGCATCGCTCGGCATCACGTTGTTTGTGCTCGCCGCCCTCAGCGTCGCGGCAGCGCCCGCGCACGCCGAGTGGGCGATCGACCTGTACGGCGGCGTCTCGTGGACCAAGTCCGCCGACGTCGACGTGTCCGGCCGCGACAGCAACGGCCTGTCGGCCAACTCCACCTTTTCCAACGTCGAGGTCGACCCCGGCTTCACCGCCGGCGCCAGGGTGGGATACTGGTTCGAGTTCGCGCCCTTCCTGGGGCTGGGCCTCGACGCGTTCTACTTCTCCCTGCCGGTTCCGGCGCAGACCGTCGCCGCCACCGGCACCTTCTCGGGAAGCCTGCTCGGCAAGCCGATCACGTTCACTCCTTCCGGAGACGCCAGGATTCCCGAGATCGACCTGCCGAGCGCGGGTTTCTCACCGCATATCATGCTTCGCTGGCCGCTCCTGACGAGCGAGAACGCCCCCAAAGGTCGGCTGCAACCGTACATTGGAGCCGGCCCCGCCTGGGCCTTCACGGTGGAATCGGACGAGCTCGCCCTCATCCTGGGCGGGCTGGTCCGCGCCGGCGTCGCCGTCCAGGTCTTCTCGCACCTCGCGCTCTTTGCGGAGTACCGCTATTCGTTCTTTCCGGGGTTCGAGCTGCAGGACCGCGGGCTGACGTTCAAGACCGATCTCAACACGCACCACGTCGTGGGCGGGCTCTCCTTCAGATTCTGAGCACGCCCTTCTGAGCGCGCCGAGCCGGCTTGAAAGAGTCGTGGCCAGGCGTGTACTCTCCGGGCACCTCGTCGAGACAGAGGTAGGGGAGGCTCGCCCATGTACGACTTGCTCCTGAAGGGTGGCTCGGTCATCGATCCCGCGCAGGACATGCGCGGCGCGCTCGACGTCGCGGTGCAGGATGGGAAGATCGCCCAGGTCGCCGCGAACATCCCGGCGTCGGAGGCTCGGCGAGTCGTCCATATCCCGGGCAAGACCGTGACGCCCGGGCTCATCGATCTCCACACGCACGTCTTCGACGGCGTCGCGGCCAATGGCGTCCATCCCGATATCGCGGGCGTGCACGCCGGCGTCACGACGGTGGTCGATGCGGGCAGCTCGGGTTGCGCGACCTTCAGCGCGTTTCCGCGTCACATCCTGCCGAAGTGCGAGACCGAGGTGATTCCGCTCCTGCACATCTGCCAGACCGGGCTCGCCACGAACCCGGACATCATCGCCGAGAGCAGCATCGACCTCGAGAGCACCTTGAAAGTCGCCCGGGAGCACAAGGGCCGCATCAAGGGGATCAAGGCGCGCATGGTCTCGCCGGCACTCGAGATCTTCGGGATGGAGATGCCGCGTTTGGCCAAGCGCGCCGCGCGCGAGAGCGGCGTGCCGCTCATGGTGCACATCGGCGACACGACCAAGCGCTACGATCCGAACGTGATCCGCGAGCTGCTGCCGCTGCTGGAGCCGGGCGACATCGTGACGCATCTCTTCACCGCCAACCCCGGCGGCGTTCTCGACACCAACGGTAAGCTCGTGCCCGAGGCCAAAGAGCTCGCCGCCCGGGGCGTGTGGCTCGACACGGCCCACGGCCGGATGAACTTCGGCTTCAACGTGGGCCGCCGCGTCCTCGACCAGGGGCTGACGCCGCACTGCATCAGCACGGATCTCACCATTCCTGGCCGCGCGAACACCGTGCACAGCATGGTGGAGATCATGGCGCGCTTCCTCGGCATGGGCTTCACGCTCGAGCAGGTCATCGCCATGTCCACCGTGAATCCCGCGCGCGCGATCGGCGAAGCCAATCGCCTCGGCAGCCTCGCGGTGGGGCGCCAGGCCGACATCTCGGTGCTGGAGGTCCGCGACGGGCGCTGGGTGGTCTACGACACCCTGCGGGACTCAATGAAGATCGACAAGACCGTGGTGCCCGTGCTCACCGTGAAGCGCGGCCGCGTCTTCGAGCCGGAGTGGGGTCCGCATCCCTGGGGCTGGGAACCCGAGCGGGTCGGCTAGCGATGCAGTTCGGTCTGATGCTCCGGGCGCAGTTCCCGGGGGGCGACGACATGTCGGCGCGCTTCCAGGAGCTCCTGGAGCAGGCGCGGCTCGCCGACGCGCTCGGCTTCGACTCGATCACCAAGGGCATGCATTACAGCAGCCCGCCGTGGCAGAGCCTGCAGCAGCTGCCGTTTCTCTCGCGCGTCATGGCGGAGGCGCCGCACCTGCGGCTCAACTTCGGGCTGATCTTGTTGTCGCTCCACAAACCCCTGGACGTCGCCGAGCAGATCGCGACGGTCGACGTCATGAGCGGCGGCAAGGTGATCTTCGGCGTCGCGCTCGGCTACCGCGACGTCGAGTTCCTGGCGTTCGGCACGACGCAGAAAGAGCGCGTACGGCGGTTCGAGGAGAATCTGGAGGCCGTCCGGCGATTGTGGACCGAGGACTCGGTCGACATGGTCGCGTCCCACTTCACCCTGAAGGGCGCCTCGGCCTCGCCGCGGCCC
>DASPZZ010000112.1:0-46807 GCA_035635995.1 Binatia bacterium
ATCGGTGGCTACTACATGGAGGGCAAGACCCTCGCTGACATCGGGCGCGAGATGGAAGCCTACCGGCGAGCCGGCATGGCCGGGTGCAAGTTCAAGGTCGGCGGGCTGGCGCCCGAGGAGGACGCCCGCCGCGTGGAGACCGCGCGCCGGGCCGCCGGCGACGACTTCGTCCTCGCCGCCGACGCCAACTGCGCCTGGTCGGTCGAGGAGGCCGTGCGCTTCGCGCGGCTCGTCGAGCCGCTGGACATCCGGTGGTTCGAGGAGCCCTGTCACTGGTACGACGATGCGGCGCTGATGGCGCGCGTGCGTCAGGCGACGCGTATTCCCGTCACCGCCGGCCAGTCGGAGATCACGAGCCACGGCGTGCGTCGCCTGGTCGACGCGGGCGCCGTCGATCTCGTCAACGTGGACGCCTCGGAGTGCGGCGGCGTCACCGAGTGGCGCCGCGCCGCCGCGCTGTGCGGCGTGGCGGGTGTGCGGATGGCGCACCACGAGGAGTCACAGATCTCGCAGCACCTGCTGGCCGCGGTGCCGCACGGCACCTACGCCGAGTGCTTCGCCGACCCCGAGCGTGATCCGGTGTGGCAGACGATGTGGGCGAATCGACCGCCGATCAAGGACGGGATCATGGAGGTCGCGCAGGACCCCGGCTTCGGCTTGATCCTCGACGAGGGCCTGGTCCGGAGGTATCGCGTCGACTAAGAGCACTACGCGGGCGCGGCGGCCTTCACGAGGGCTACGTGCTCCTCGACCGTGTCCTTCGCGGTGATCGCGCGGATGACGACCTCGTCGACGGCGCCCTGCCACTTGGCGAGCCCTCTGCGGATCGCGTCCGGGCTCTCGGCGGCGATCGCCGTCTCGATCGGCTTCAACCCCATGCGCGCGAAATTGGCCCCGTAGGCCGGGATCGCGGCGTAGCGGTTGGCCTCCTCCTGCAGCCGGTCGCTCGCCGCGGGGCCCAGAGCGACGCGGACGTACGCGAAGATCTTCGGCGGCTGCCGGCGCGCGGCGGCCGCGCCCTCGCGCACGCGCTCGGCCGACAGGCGCGCGTACTCGGGCGTCAGCCAGTTGAAGAGCACACCGTCGGCGACCTCGCCGGCCAGGCGGCACATCTGCGGGCCGAGCGCGGCCACCACGAGCCGCGTCGACAGGTGCCGCCGGAGCTCGGCGATCCCGGCGCGCACGCGCTTGAGTGAATCCGGATTCGGGCTGCCGATTCCGAGGAGCAGGCGATCGAGCGGGAGCGCGTTGGCCTTGACCCCCTGGACGATGTTCTCCGGCCCGCGCGTGTGGAGCGGGATCACGCCGATGCCGAGCTCGATCCGCTGAGTCTCGCGCGCGGCGTGGGCGAGCGCGGCAAGCCCGTCGGTCGAGCCGGGATGATTGACCCAGAAGGAGCTGTAGCCGAGCCGCTCGGCCTCTCGCGCCGAGGCGCGAATGATCTCGGGCGTCGTGCCGGCGAACACCGCAAAGCCAAGTGCCATCACGAGTCTCCTCTCGAACTTCGATCGGTGGCGAGCGATTTGGCGCAGTATACTCCAGCGTAATCGCCATGACCGGGCCCCGGGACTCGACGCGGACCCACACCGGAACGATGACCGTCATGGTCACGTTCTTCGCCGACCTGCGGCGCTTCCTGCCGCGCGGCGCCGACGGCCCCCAGCGCTACACGGTGCCCGCGGGGGCCACGATCGCCGACCTGCTCGGGGTGATCGGCGTCCCGCCCGACGCCGACGTGACCGCCGCGGTGGACGGCGAGCAGGCGGATCGGGACGCGCTGCTGCACGAGGGCGCCGAGGTCATGCTGCTGAGCCCGATGGAAGGGGGAGCCGCAGCCGCAGGCGAGGCGACCACGTCGATGGCAGGGGGAGGGGGATAGGAGACGACATGGACCGCTACGGCTACTGGAACAAGATCCTGCACGTCAATCTCTCCGACCGCAAGACCTGGATCGAGGAGCCCGGGGACCTCTTCTTCCGGCGCTACGCCGGTGGCCGGGGGCTCATCGCCCACTATCTCCTGAAGTACGTGCCCAAGGGCGCCGATCCGCTGGGGCCCGACAACATTCTCGTCATCGCGCCCGGCGTTCTCACGGGCGCGCCGGTGCCCGGCGCCGGACGCCATAGCGTCGGCGCCAAGTCGCCGCTCACCGGCGGCTTCGGCGAGTCCGAGTCCGGCGGCTACTGGGGCGCCGAGCTGAAGCGCGCCGGCTGGGACGGGATCGTCTTCCACGGCGTCTCCCCCACCCCTGTCTACCTCTGGATCAGCGACGGCGCCATCGAGATCCGCGACGCCGCGCACCTCTGGGGCAAGATCACCGGCGAGGTCGAGGATCTGATCCTGGCCGAGCTCGGCGACCTGCGCATCCGCGTCGCCCAGATCGGCCCGGCCGGCGAGAACCTCGTGCGCTTCGCCTGCATCGCCAACGAGCTGAACGAAGTCGCCGGGCGTACCGGGATGGGCGCCGTCATGGGCTCGAAGCGGCTCAAGGCCATCGCCGTGCGGGGCAAGATGCCGGTGAAGATCGCCGACCAGCCCGGGCTCATGACGATCGCCAAGTGGGTCTCCGGCACCATGGACGAGAAGCACCGCGCCTTCCACGAGTTCGGTACCGGCGCGGCGATGCAGGGCAAGAGCCTCGAGGGCGGCATGCCCGTGCTCAACTACCGCCTGGGCGCCGCCGACACCATCGCCAAGGTGGACGCGATCGCGGTGCGCGATCAGGTCCGCGTCAAGATGGGCGCCTGCTACGCGTGCTCCGTACGCTGCAAGAAGGTCGTCCACATCGAAGAGAAGGAAGAGGCGGCGCGGGCGGCGGCGGAAAGCGTCTACAAGGGACGGGCGCGGGTGGCGTTCGATCCCCTGGGTCGCTACAGCGTCGATCCGCGCTACGGCGGCCCGGAGTACGAGTCGCTCGCCTCCCTCGGCGTCAACCTGGGCCTCGACGACCTCATCGCCATCTGCAAGTCGAACGAGATGTGCAACTACCTCGCGATGGACACCGTCTCGCTCGGCGCCACGCTCGCCTGGGCGATGGAGTGCTTCGAGAAGGGCATCCTCACGCTCGACGACACGGGCGGCGTGCCGCTCCGCTTCCACGACGCCGCCGGCGTCATCAAGCTGGTGGAGATGATCGCCTACCGCCAGGGTATCGGCGACCTGCTCGCCGAAGGGTCGCGGCGCGCGGCGCAGCGGCTGGGTCGCGGCTCCGAGGCGTTCCTGACGACGGTGAAGGGCATGGAGATGGCGATGCACGACCCGCGGCACATGCCGGTCATGCGCGCCTCGTATCTCCTGGCGCCCACCGGCGGCGACCACATGCGCCAGACCAGCAACCGTAACGGTCTGCGCAATCAGATCGGGCTCTGCCACTTCCTCGCCTACGAGGACGACCAGTCGCTGCAGATCCTCAAGACCGTCACCGGCTGGGACATCACCCCCGAGGAGATGGTGACGATGGCGCACCGCGGGCTCACGCTGGCGCGGCTCTTCAACTTGCGCGAGGGCATGAGCCGCGCGGACGACCGGCTCCCGGCGCGCTTCAGCGACCCGCTGCCGAAGCACGCGGGCCTCACCCGCGCGCAGCAGGACAAGGTCGTCACCGACTATTACGTCGAGCAGGGGTGGGACCCGGCGACCGGCGTGCCCACGGCGGAGACCATCCGGGCGCTCGAGCTCGAGACCGACGCGGTCCACGCCGGGTAGCGGCGGGGATGCGTCGACGCGGTTGGCCTGTATCGTCTGGACGTTGACGGAGCGGCAACGAGCTTGATTGGGCAACGAGCTTGATTGAATGACGGCGATGGGGGTCGACGACCAGATCAAGAAGGCGTTCCAGGATATCGTCGCGCCCGAAATTCACGAGCTCCGGGGAGAAATCCGGCGCGTCGACCAGAAGATCGACGGCGTCGATGGGCGTCTGGCTGTCCAGATCAGTGGCCTTGATGACAAGATCGATAACATGGACGCTCGCCTCACGGTCAAGATCGAGGCGCTCGACGACAAGATCGATAACATGGACGCCCGCCTGACGGTCAAGATCGACGCGCTCCGGACCGAAGTCGTCGCCGAGATCCGCCGGCTCGACACGCGGATCGACGGGATGGATCGCGAGCTGCGTACCGCGATCGACATCCGCGAACGTCTCGCTGCCCTCGAAGCCCGCCGCCCCGCCTAGGTCGACACCGCGAGCCCTCGAGGAAGCCGATGGCGAATGAAGACCTCCGGGTCGAGGACGATCCGCGCCGGGAGGACGTCGCGCTGCTCGACGCGCGGCTCTACGAGTTCAACGCAGCAGCGAGCGGCGTCGCCGACGGCCGCTCGCTGGCGATCTTCGTGCGCGAGGCCGACGGGACGATCGCGGCGGGCCTGCACGGGTGGACCTGGGGCGGGACCGGATTCGTGCAGGCGATCTGGGTCCGCGAGAATCTCCGCGGGCGCGGTCTCGGCTCGCGCCTCCTCGTCGCGGCCGAAACGGAAGCGCTGCGCCGCGGCTGCCACCAGATGCACCTCGACACCCTCAGCTATCAGGCTCCGGCGTTCTATCGCCGGCTGGGCTACGAGGTGATCGGCGAGCTCCCGGGCTGGCCCGGCAACGACACGCGGATCTTCCTTCGCAAGACGCTCGCCTGAGGCCTCTAGCCCACCATCGCGAACGTGCGCTCGATGTTGGCCAGGACGCCCGTGCGCCACGGCCGATAGTCGCCGTAGGCCGAGAACGGCTTTTCGTATCTCGGCGCCAGCTTCGCGGTGACGCGTTGCTTGACCTCGTCGAGCGTGGCGCCGGTCGCCACCTCCTGGCGGACCGCCTCGACCATATCGTGGACGTAGCTCCGGAACGTGCCGAGCCACTCCCGGCCGGTCACGTTGCCGTGACCCATGATGATGTGGGTGAAATCGAGCTGGGCGAGCCGGTCCAGCGTCGCGGCCCAGTCTTCGGGGTAGCCGTCGCCCATGAAGGGCGTCCAGCCGATCATCGCGTCCCCGGTGATCACGACCTTCTCCTTCGGGAGATAAACGAACACGTCGCCCTCGGTGTGGGCGCGCCCGAGATGGAGCAGGTGGATTTCGCGGTCGCGCCGGTAGAGCTTCATCGTCTGCTCGAAGGCGATCGTCGGCAGCGCCGGCTTGAGCGCCCGGACCTCGGCCAGATAGGACTCGGCCAGCCGCAGGTCGGCCTCGAGCTTGCCGCGCTGCGCGGGATTCGCGGCCTGGACGTCGGACTTGAGCTTGGCGATCTCGTGGGGGACCTGGCGCACGTGGTCCTGGATGCGCTTGAGCCCCTTGTTCAGCATGGCCTCGCGCGTGATCTGGTTGGTGACGATCTCCGCGTCGGGATATGCCGCCGGGTAGACCTCGTTGCCGTGCCAGTGGTCCCAGTGGAAGTGGGTGTTGACGACGTAGCGGACGGGCTTCTTCGTGATGTCGCGGAGCCGCTCCACGATCACCCGGGCCGCCGACGGCTTCGAGTGGGTGTCGACGATCATCACGCCGTCGGCGTTCTCGATGATGGCCGTGTTGCAGTTCACCTTGTACGCGGGAGCCGCCACGGCCGCGTACACGCCGTCGGCGACCTTCTGGATCTCGAACCGCGCGTCTCCGCCGCCGGGTCCTTCGTGACCGCAACAGTCCATCGCGATATCTCCTTGTCTGGGCGTTATGGGCGCGGCGCCTGCGCCGGAACGCGCCGGCGCGACGAGCCTAGCGCGAACAGCCCCCAGCTCGCCAGTACCGCGAGCGGCGCGGCGCCGAACGGGATCGCGTACGAGCCGGTCAGGTCGTAGAGGAAGCCGGCGGCCGCCGGGCCCAGCGCGGCCCCGCAGCGCCAGCCGAGATTGAGCACGCCCAGGATCGCGCCGAGCGCCCGCGTCCCGAACACGTCGGGGACCGCCTTCGCGAGCATCGTGTCCGCGGCGGCGAAGCCGATCCCGAGCACCACCAGGGAGCCCAGCAGCGCCTCATGGGACGAGAGCCCCAGGAGCGCCAGCAGCGCCACCACCTGCAAGCCGTAGCCGAGGCGGATCGTGGTGAACGTGCCGATCCGGTCCGAGACGACGCCGGACGCGATCCGGCCGCCGACCGCGCCGACGCCGTAGGCGGTGAGCGCGAGCGACGCCCCGGCGAGGCTGATCCCCTGGTCGTGGGCGAAGGGGACGATGTGCACGGAGATCATCAGCGACAGCGCGCCCAGCAGGAGCCACGAGACGTTCAGGTACCACTGGCGCGCATCCCTCAGCGCCTCGGCGAGCGTCGCGCTGCCGGGCGCCGCGACGCGGGCGGCACGGGCGCGAGGCTCGGGCGCCTCACGGGCGCGCGGCAGACGCACGGTCAGCGCCGCGAGCATCGTGACGAGCCCGCAGGTGCTCCCGAGCAGCGCGTAGGCGGCACGCCAGCCGACCTTCGCGATGAGCCACGCCGACAGGGGTCCGGCCGAGATGTAGCCGAGGTTGAACCCCACCAGAACGAGCGCCAGCGCAAGACCGCGGCGCTCGTCGAACCAGCGCGTGACGGTGGTGGTGGAGAGCAGGTAGAAGCTCGACATGCCGATCCCACCCAGCACCCCGACGAACAGGTAGAGCTGCCACAGCGCGCCGACCGTGGAGACGAGCGCGAATGCCGAGCCGGCCAGGACCACCGTGACGACGAGCATCACGCGGGGACCATGGCGATCGGCGAGAGCGCCGATGACGAACCCGGCGAGACCGCCGAGCAGCAGATTCACCGACAGCGCCGTCGAGATGGCGCCGCGACTCCAGGCGAACGTCTCGGCAAAGACGGGAAGGAACACGCCGTAGGCGGCGAGCGGCGTCGAGACTCCGTAGGTGACGGTGAACAGCGCGGCGACGATCAGCCAGCGACGAGCGGCCGGGCGCACCCTGAGACTTCTACCACAGGTCTCGGATGCGGCGGCGAACTCCCGGCGGTCTCGCGCGTCAGGGCCCGCTGGGCGCGGGCACGGGCGCAGGCGTCTCTAGGGGCTTGAGCAGCGCGACGGGCCTGATCGGCTCTACAGGCCTGCTCGGCACGACGGGCTTGATCGACTCGACGGGCGGCTGCACTTTGCGCTCGCCGGCCCCGCTCGAGCGAGCGGGTCGCCGTGTCAGCTCCAGCGCGAGCACGATGACTCCCACCGCGGCGATGCCGAGGCCCGCGAACAATCCCGGCAGGGGCGACACGACGAGCGCGATGGGGACCCTGCGCTCCTCCGCCATTTTGAGCTTGGCGATCTCGAGCTCCTGACGATGCCACTCGCCCGCGTTGGCCCTCGTCCACACCTCCGCGACGGGAAACGCGAGCGCCGCCGTGAGAAGCCCGACTTCGACCAAGCCGACGGACAGCGCGCGGAGCGGATTTGTCCGAGCGACCCGATACACGCTGTACCCGACTCCCGCCGCGACCGTCAGCGCCACGATTGCGGCGATCGTGAGGGCCTTCCGCTTCTGCGCTTCGTCCGCGGCCGCGGCCGCCTCTCGTGCGGCCGTCTCAGCCGCCATCGCCGAGGCGGCCGCGGCCTTCTCGGCGTCCGCCGCGCGCTGGGCGAGCATCTGCTCGACTTCGCCTCGCGCTTCCTCCGCTCTGCTCGGCGAGAATGCCATCGCGGCCGGCGGGTTCGGCGCGTAGGCCGTCGATCGATCGATGACGTCATCGCCACGTAGTGCTGGACGTGGCGGCGGATACTCCTCGACGCGCGGAGTTGAAGGCCACGACGCGCTCGGCCGCGAGCGCTCCGCGGCACGCGGCGTCAGACGCCGAGACGGCGGGTTGGGCCGCGGGTACTCCGCGACGCGCGAAGGCGGAGGCTGCGACGCATTCGCCTGCGCGTGCTCCGCGCACCCGACTCCGAGCGCCTGCCCGGAGCGGTAGAGCGACCGCGCGGCTCGATCACACTCGCCGGAGGACGTGAAGGTCCTGTCCAGCGACCACGCCTTGTTGTCCCGGTTGACGTAGAGGCGCCACTCGGCGGAGGCGCAGGTGGACGAAATTGTCACGAGCGTCGTCACGGCAAGTAGCACTCCGACCGTGGGCTTCATGACCACCGGATAGCAGCAACAGCCATGCCACGCTTGGACTTTTTCTAAATTGCCGGGTTACGGTTCAGATTCCCGGAGACCGGCCGTACAGCGCGCCGATTCCGTGTCAAAACGTGCCACAGAAATTACAAAGAATGGAAGCCCGGTTTGGCCTGGATCCAGGGCTAGTGTCGGACCAGCGCCCAGCCAAGCGTCTCGACATCTTGCGTGATGTCATGCTGGCGGCGGCGGCTCCCACGCCGTTCGTCCGCGCCGGCCCGCTCGCATGAGACGCTACGCCGCTCTTCCATCCGGCGGTCGAAGATCACGTCCAGCATGCCGCCGAACACGTATTGGAGGTACTCGTATCGTGCGGGTTCGGACCGCGCCACGATGATGAGAAAGTGTACTGCCATGAGCCCGGGGTACACCCAGCGCGCCGGCGACGAAATAGGTGAAACGCTGCAGAAGCACGGGGAAAAAGCCCGACGCCAGGCTCTAGTTCCGCCACTTCCTGATCGTGACGGAGGTTCCCAGGCCGGACCTGGACGTGAGGTGGAACTCATCCATGAGCCGCCGCACGCCGGGCAGCCCCATTCCGAGCCCGCCGGACGTCGAGGATCCGTCCTTCAGCGCGACGTCGACGTCGAGGATGCCCGGCCCCTCGTCGAACGCGACGACCTCGATCCCCTGGTGGGACTCGTTTTCGATCTCCCGGAGGATGACCTCGCCGCGCCTCGCATAGGCGAGGATGTTCCGCGCGAGCTCAGACACCGCGGTCGCCACCACCGCCGAATCAGCGGGCGACAGGCCCACACGGGCGGCGATCTCGCGTCCGCGATCGCGCGCCGAGACCACGTCGACCTCGGTGTCGATCGACATCATGACCTCGGTGCGGATGCGCGCGGGCTCGATGCCGGGCCCCCAGGCCCAACGGGTCGACGCGGGCGGCGTGTCGGCTTCGCGATTGACCAGCGCCCAACCGACCGTCCGGAGGTCGTCGGCGACGCTCCGCACGCGCCTGTCCCCGCGGCGCCGCTGGACGGCCGGGATGTTCTGGCGCTGGCGCCGGTCCCCGCGCCGGCGGTCGAGGAGAACCTCCACGCTCGCGCTGATGAAGGCACGCTGGAGGTGTGCGTACCGCGATAGCTCGTCGCAGGCCACGACGATCAGTCGACGACTCACGGATCCGCCTTCGCCAGGCATCTTCCCAAGGTCCCGAACGCCCGCCGGCGTAAGAATCTAGGGCGCGGCCGGTCTCCCGATCCGGACATGGGAGCCAGTCTGCGAGGACTCCGCCGAGTGGCCGGTGGCACGCATGCCCGCACACTCTCGGAAGAACGCCGGCCAGAAGCCCCCGGGGACCGGGCCTGAGGCGTTCTCGCCGAAGAGCGTGGCCATCCGGAAGCCGTGGGCCATGCGGTACCCGAAGCTATAAAAGGCGACGATGCTCCGTGACGTCAACCGGCCGTTGAACGCGATGTCGAGGGCCAGGTGAATCAGAGCGCCCATAAGATAGCCCGCGAGCAGGGGCGCGTCGGTCCACCAGAGGAGCGCACCCAGCAGCGCGAACAACTCGTAGGAGTGCAGCACCAGTACCGCCAGCTGCGTGCGCCCTTCGACGTAGTACCGGAGGAAGGCGGCCGGCCGCAGGTCCCGTTGCCGCTCGACCAGGACGTAGTCGACGAGATGGTCGAGGTCGATCAGGAAGCCCCCGACGGCGACGCCCACGGTGACCTCGGTCGACCCCGTCAGCAACGCCGAGGCGACGGCGGCGGCAGTGGTGATGACCAGATGCCCGCCCGGACTCACGAGCGTCTTCCTGTCTGCTCGCGTTGGCTCCGCTCGAGCGCGTCCTGGCACCGGACACAGGTCTGCGCCTCGGGGATAGCGTTCAATCGCGCCGGCGAGATCCGCTCGCCGCACTCCATGCAGGTGCCGTACTCGCCGCAGCCCAACCGATCAAGCGCTGCCGCCAGGCAATTGATCCGCTCCACCAGCAACTCGCGTGTCGCGAAGTCGATCTCCCGACGAATGCTGTCCTCGGACGCGTCGCCGCCGTCGTCCTCGGCGGTCGTGACGAGATCTGGCTCCTCGACGGCGACGACATGATCGGTCTGACGAAGCCGGCCGACGGCTACGGCCAGGTCACGTTCGAGCCGCTCCTTGATCGCGTTCATGGCTGACCGACCTCCCGCTTCCTCGACCTCGCCCATCCAGCAACTGACAATAGGGTGCCCCGGTCACGCGTGCAATTGATGACGCCCCCCAATACCTCGTGGAAAACCCCCGGAAAGGCTACCCGGTCTTTCCTCTAGTGCCTCAGGGCGCTGTCGTCGCCGCCCGGTTTGGTGTATAAAGGGGGCCCGAAGTCGAACACCAACAAAGGAGAGACCCGATGGCCCAGCTGAAGATTCCTCTCGACGCCCAGCGCTTCTCCAAAGGCTTGACCTGGAAGGACTATATGGCCCAGATGGGCGACACCAGGGCCCGCACCGAGGACTACTACGCGAAGTCGGCACTCACCGACGACGAGCGGAAGTTCTTCGGCGGCGTCAATCAGGTCAAGTACGCGATGATGCTGGCCGAGAACTGGTGCGGAGACGTGCACCGCAACTCGCCGCTGATCGCGCACGTCTGCGAGGCGATGCAGGGCTGCGAGCTGCGGGTCTTCTTCCGCGACAAGGAAGCCGACCTGCGGGACACCTACCTGAACAACGGCTATCAGTCCATCCCGGTCGTCGCGTTCTTCGACAAGGACTGGAACGAGATCGGCCGGTGGCTCGAGCGGTCGCATGCCGCGACGGGCAAGGCGGCCCAGATCCGCGCCAAGACCGTCGACGTCGCGCCGAAGGATCAGGCGGACGCGGCGATGAACGAGATGCGCAAGCAGGTCGGCGACGCGTACACGGTGGCGGGTGGCCCGCTCTGGCGCGCCGCCGCGCAGGAGATGCGGCTCGTCCTGGAACAGCGGCTCGGGCTCGCGCCCAAGAAGTAGCCTCCGCCAGCCAAGCAGGCGGCGGAGTCGTTTCGCGGCGTGCCGATGGCGAGATCACTCGCCACGACACGCCGCGGTCTTTCGCGTACCTTCCAGAAGCGAATCAGCCCCGGTGCCGGTCGGCCAGCGCGTACGCGTGGTCGATCAGGCGCACCGCGCGCAGGCAGTCGTGGACGCTGATGGGCGGCGGCGCCCCGCGGCGCCAGTGGTCCAGGGCGTCGCGCAGCGCCGTCAGCGCAAGAGGCTCCGCCGGCGTCCCGGCCATGGTCTCTTCACCCGCCGCCGTCGTCAGCCGCAGCGTGTCGTCCTTGAGAGCCAGGATCGCGTCGCGTCCGGCGATCTTCCATTCCCCGTCCGTCCCGGCGCGCGGAAACGTGTTGCCGACCTCGATCGTTCCCAGGATGCCGCTGGCCGAGCGCAGCAGGACGGAGGCGTAGTCCTCGACCGCGTGACCGAGAGCGCGGGAGCTGAGCTGAGCCCCGGTCACCTGAGCCTCCTCGCCGGTGAGGAACAGAAAGAGGTCGAGCCCGTGCGGGCCCAGGTTGCGCAGGCAGCCGCCGCCGGCGTCCTTCGGGTCGAGCATCCACGGGGCGTCCCACGCGACGTAGCGCGCCGAGCTGGGCCGGTTCAGGCGGAAGTAGATGTGCGACACGGGACCGAATCTCGCCTCGGCCAGCAGCGTGCGGGCCCGCGTGACGAAGGGCTGGTAGCGCTGGCCGAGCGGCACGGCGACGAATGCGTGCTTCGCCGCCGCCCGGTCGGCGACGCGACGAACCTCTTCCGCGTTGACGCCCATGGGCTTTTCCATCAGGAACGGATAGCCCTGATCGAGCAGATAAAGAGCGGTCTCCGCCATGCTACTGTGTCGGCCGAGCGCGATCACGAAGTCGGGTCGGGTCTCGGTCAGCATCCGCCGGTAGTCGGTGTAGACCGGCGGATCGCCCAGCGCCGTGGCCCGCTGGGCGGCGATCGCCGCGCTGGGGTCCTGGAGGGCGACGAGCCGCATGTCGGGCATGCCGGTCAGGTGGCGCAGGTAGGCGGAGTCGTAGAGCGAGTGCCAATGACTGACCTCGATCGCCGCGACGCGTACGGGCACGCGGGCAGGATAACAGGTACGGGAGGAGCCGATGCGTAGCATCGACGTTCACGCGCACTTGACGCCGCAGTGCTTCTGGCAGGCCACCGAGAAGGGCGGCGACTGGCACACGCTCAAGCGCGAGAAGGACGAACGCGGGCAGGAGCTCGCCGTCATCGGCGG
The DNA here is from genome assembly GCA_035635995.1 of Binatia bacterium. GTDB lineage: Bacteria > Methylomirabilota > Methylomirabilia > Rokubacteriales > CSP1-6 > AR31. The sequence continues at coordinate 12,266 of DASPZZ010000112.1, forward strand.
CCGGCGGCAGGTCCTCCCGCCGCGCGCGAAGTGGACGCCGGAGGAGCGCCTGGCCGACATGGACTCGCTCGGCGTCGACGTGCACGTCGTCTCGCCCTACGTCGGCTTCTACAACTATCAGCTCGATACGAAGATCGCGACGGCCACGGCGCGGGCCACCAACGACGAGATCAGCTCGATGACGCGGACGTGGCCCAAGCGATTCGCCGGTCTCGGCACGCTGCCGATGCAGGACGTGAAAGCCTCGATCGGAGAGCTCGAGCGCTGCATGACGCAGCTCGGCCTCAAAGGCGCCGAGATCAACGACCATGTCAACGGCCGGACGCTCGACGAGCCGGAGTTCCGTCCCTTCTGGAAGGCGGCGGATCAGCTCGGCGCGCTGATCTTCTTCCATCAGGGCGGCGAGACGCTGGTGAGCCCGCGGACCAAGCGCTACCACCTGCCGAACACGGTCGGCAATCTGGTCGACCGCGCGGTGACGTTCGCGACGCTCGTGTCCGGCGGCGTCATGGACGAGTGCCCGAACCTCAAGATCGTGCTCGGCCACGGCGGGGGCTACACCTGCTACGGGATCGGCCGCATGGACCGCGGCTGGCAAGTCCGCTCGGAGGCGCGCGCCAACATCCAGCAGCCCCCGAGCGCGTATCTGCGGCGCTTCTACTACGACTGCATCGTGTACACCGAGTCCGCGCTGCGCTTCCTGATCGACACCGTGGGCGCCGACCGCGTCGTGTTCGGCACGGACTGGCCCTACGACATGGCGCTCGACTGGCCCGTCTCCTGGATCCTCGCGATGGAACGCCTCACCCAGGAGGAGAAGGAGGCCATCCTCTGGCGAAATCTGGAGCGGCTCCTGAACCTCTGAGCGCGGCCGCTTACCGCCAGTCGTCGACCAGGACGGTCTTCGCGTACGTCGCGCCCATGATGCGCCAGTAGCCGTTGGTCTCGCCGCCGACGACCACGACGTGGATGTCCTCGCGCTTGTACATCTGGATGATCTCGTCGGGCGCCGCCTTGAGCTTCGAGGCCCACGGCTCCTCGCCGAACGTCGCGCGGGGGTAGAGGTAGTTCTGGACGAGCTGGTAGTCCCAGAACTCGCCGGCCGGCATCTGGGCGTTCTCGTAGATCCAGTCGATGAGCGCGTCCTTCTTGGTGAAGCCGCCCCGGTCGATGAACTGCCGCGCGGTGATGGGATCGAGCACGAACACCGGTGGGATGTGTGGATCCATGCCGCGCAGCATGTTGCGGACGTGCTCGCGCCAGTGCTTCTCGCGTAGCCCCAGCGTGTAGGCGGTGGCGCGGCACCCGCTGAAGACGCTCACCGTGCTGTCGGTGGGACGGAAGCCATGCTGGACGTGGAAGGGCTCCCAGGGGCTCCGCTCCTCGTTCTCGGGGAACGTGATGCTGTTGTAGGCGTAGTTGTTGCCCTGCGAGCCCATGTAGGTGAGGCCGGGCACCGAGCCGCCCTGGAGATTCTGCGAGAGGAGCCCGTAGGCGCGGCCGATCGTCGCGTTGGCGTGGTTATAGGGCGCCAGCGCGCCGGTCCCCGCGTTCATCTTGATCTCCTGGCGGATCGGCCCGTTGACCACGGCCATGGCCGCCATGGAGCTGGTCGTGCTGCCCCGCGCGCTCACACCGGTCGCGGCGAGGGCCAGGATGACCGGGAAATACTCCGGCCGCGCTCCGGCCATCACCGCGTTCACCGCGACCTTCTCGACCGTGTACTCCCAGGCCTCGCGGAAATGCGTCGGGCGCATGCGCCCGACGACTTCGCCGGGCTTGCGACGCGTCGCCGCCAGCATCGCCGTCACGCGCTCTTCCGTGGGAAGCACGATCGGCAGGTAGTCGGTCCACCGGCTCTCCATGAACAGCCGATGAAGGTTCTCCTCGGTGTCCGCCTCGACGAGCCGCGGCGTGGACCGGTCGTACTCGATGGTGCCGACGCCCTGGCCGTCGAGGGGCGTGGTGAGGCCCTCGATGACCTCCTGCATGACCGGCCGCCCGGTCAGCGGATCCTTTCCGTCGACGTAGGCGCGCAGCTCGCGAGGGGACTTACCCATGACCGGCTGAGGGACGAACACCTGCCGGAGCTCGGCCATCCCGTTCACCGCGGCCACCGACCGGACCACCCGATCGAACTTGTCGGTGTGCATGGCGACGGTGGGAACTCCGTACTGCGCTTCGATCGTCATCGCGTGCGCGGCGACCGCCGGCGCGCAGGTGCTTCAGTGGCCGACGCCGACGATGGCGGCGTGCCCCCTCGCCTTGATCTCCTCCCACGTCGTCGGATCGTCCTTGAGATAGACGCTCGAGATCGGCTTGAAGATCGTGCGCACACCGGGCATATGCTCGCCGAACCACGCCTGCATCTGCTTGAGGAAGACATCGGAGTCGTCGAACCGGCAGTCGACCAGGTAGACGGTCTTGCCGTCGAGCGTGGAGAGGCGCGGTGCCAGCGGCTTCTTGACCACTTTCGGCGCGAAGCCCATCGGGTTCAGAACCGTGACCTTCTCACCGGTACTCATGGCGACCCTCCCGTGAGGACGTGTCGAAACCGCGATCCCTTCTTAGCATCAATCGTGGACGACATCCACCCGCGGCTCGCCCTTATGAGGACCTCCCGAGGGGACGATAGCACGCTCGGGCAGTGCCAAATTCTGGAAGCCGAACGCCCGGAGCGTCGGAAAGTTTGACGATTCTCGGGCCGACGTCCGGGACGCATTCAGAGCCAGCGCGCGCTCACGCGCGGATCGCGATGTTCTTTCGCGCGGTTCCTCGGCTCGGCCGGCGCTGAGGGTCAGCCGGTATACGGCTTGCACTTTCCTCGGCCGCCCTGGGGTGAGCGACGCGAACCGAAAACTATTCAGACACCCCCGGGGACGGCGGACGACAACGCGTGATACCCGGGCTTTCGGCTCTCGATCTGTTCCAGCTGGCGCTGGCGCTGATCGTTGGGCTGGCCTACCGGCGCCTCCTCACCTGATCGCGGTCTCCCTCAGCGCTCCTTCTTCATTTCGGTGAACACCTCCTTGGCCGTGAGCATCGCCTCGCGGATCAGCGGGACTCCGACGTAACCGGAGAGGTGCAGGAGCACCTCGATCAGCTCGTCCTCGGTCCAGCCCTGGCGGCGCGCCATGCGCAGATGGATGGCCAGCTCGGGCGTGCGCGCCGTCGCGGCGTCGGAGACGACACAGATCAGGGTGCGGGTCTTGAGGTCCAGGCCCGGCCGCGTCCACAGGGCGCCGAAGACCGTCTCGGTCGCCACGTCGATGAACTTCTTCATGATGGGGTCGGCGTACGCGGTCTGGTTGACGCGCTCCACGTACGCGTCGCCGAGGAGCTGGCGGCGCAGCTCCCGTCCCTTCTCGTAGGTCTCGCTCACGGCCATAGTCGGTCTCCTCTGGGAAAAGATTGTCCGGATTGTATGTCATTCGGCGCCGTGTGGTAGCCTCACCGCGAGGTACCGACATGAGAGTCGCGACCTGGCAGGGCGAGAGCCGATTCACCATCGACACGGTGCCGGAGCCCGTCGCCGGGCCGGGTCAGGTCGTGGTCGCCGTCCACGCTGCGGGCATCTGCGGCACCGACGTCCACGCGACGCAGGGGCTCTTCCCCTGGAAGCCGCCGCTGGTGCTCGGCCACGAGTACACCGGCGTCGTGCGCGAGGTGGGCCGCGGGGTCAGCCGGAGCCTCGTCGGGCGCACCGTCGGCTGCGAGCCTTCCTACGGCTGCGGCAAGTGCGCGGAGTGCGCGACCGGGCGCGTGAGCCAGTGTCCGCAGTGCGTTCGCGTCGGCGGCTTCGCCGAGCGCGTCGCGCTGCCCGCGCGCAACGTCCATCCCCTGCCGCGCGGGCTCGATCCGATCACCGCGGCGATGACCGAGCCGGCCGCCTGCTGTCTGGCCGGCCTGGAGACCTTCCGCATGCCGCGCGGCGCGACGGTCCTGGTCATCGGCGGCGGCATCATGGGGCTCGTGACCATGGTGCTGGCGCGCCGTCTCGGCGCCAAGCGCCTGATTCTGTCGGATCCGATCGAGGAGCGCCGTCAGATGGCGCGGCGTCTGGGCGCCGGCGTGGTCATCGATCCCGTCCACGAGAGCTTGAGAGATCGGGTGATGGAGCTCACGCGCGGGCGCGGCGCCGACGTCGTCTGCGAGGCGGTCGGCAAGCCCGAGCTGGTCGCCGAGGCGGTCGGGTTGACCCGCCCCGCCGGCTTCTTCCAGCTCGTGGGCGTGAATCCAAAAGGGAGCCGCCTGCCGCTCGACCTCTGGGACGTTCACTTCCGCGAGATCAGGATCGGGGGCGCGTTCGGCCGCGGCACCGCCTACCGCCGCGCGCTGGCCCTCATGCCGAAGCTCGGCCTCAAGCGCCTCGTCACCTCGCGATTCCCGCTGGAGCGGATCGCCGACGCGTTCGCCCACGCCGCGGCCGGCCACGGCGTGAAGACCATGATCACGCCGGCGAGTGCCTAGGCTGGAGCTCGAGGAGCCCATGACGACCACCGTACGTCGCCCGCTCGACGGCATGCTCGTGCTCGACCTCGGCCAGATCTACAACGGCCCCTACTGCGGCCTGCTGCTCGGCTTCATGGGCGCGCGCGTGCTCAAGATCGAAGGGCCCGAGGGCGACATCGTGCGGCGCCGAAAGCGCCAGGTCGAGCCCTACCCGCTGGTGATGCTGAACTCCAACAAGGAGTCGGTGGTCCTCGACCTCAAGCACCCCGACGGCAAGGCGCTGTTCCTTCGCCTGGCCCGCAACGCCGACGTGCTGGTCGAGAACTTCGCCGCCGGCGTCATGAATCGCCTGGGCCTGGGCTGGGAGGTGCTGCGCAAGGAGAACCCGCGGCTCGTCTACGGCAGCGGCACCGGCTTCGGACTGTCCGGTCCGTACCGCGATCTGCCCGCGATGGACCTGACCATCCAGGCGATGAGCGGCATCATGAACGCGACCGGCTTCCCCGACCGGCCGCCGGTGAAGGCCGGGCCGGCGGTGTGCGACTTTCTGGGCGGCGTCCACCTCTTCGCCGGCATCCTGGGCGCGCTCGTGCAGCGCGAGCGCACGGGCCAGGGTCAGTTCGTCGAAGTCGCGATGCTCGACGCCGCGATCATCGCGCTCGCCAGCGCGCTCGGCGTCTTCATGGACGGCGACACATCGGTGCCGCCGCGCACCGGTAACCGCCATCCCGCGCTCGCGATGGCGCCCTACAACGTCTACGAGACCCGCGACGGGTACATCGCGATCTTCACGGCGTCGGATCGTCACTGGGAGAGCATCACCAAGGTGCTCGGCCGCGAGGACCTGCTCACCAACCCGGACTACGCGACGACACCGGGCCGCGCGGCCCGCGTCGAGCAGATCGACGCGATGGTGACGGCGTGGACGCGGGAGCGCACGAAGAACGAGGTGATGGCGATCCTGACCGAGGCGCACGTGCCGTGCGCGCCGGTCCGTACGGCCGCCGAGGTGGTCGACGACCCGCACCTGCGCGCCCGGGGCGTCTGGAAAGAGATCGAGCACCCACGGCGCGGGAAGACCAAGGTGCCGATCTCGCCGATCCGTCTCCACGGCGCCGCGCCCTCCGCCGTCGAGCGCCCGGCGCCGCTCCTCGGCCAGGACACCGACCGCGTGCTGGCCGAGCTGCTGGGCCTGGCGAAGGACGAGCTGACCGCGCTGCACGCCGCCGGCGTGATCGAGCCCGTCAAGACCTGAGATCCGCTAGACTCCGCGCAGAAGGGCGAGCTGCTTCGATGCCTCCGGCGTCAGGCGGAGCAGCGCGCGGAACGCTGTGGCGTGGGCGGCAGGGTCGGTCGCGGGAGCGATGTACAGAGTGGCGACGAGATCCCGCCAGCGGAGCAGCTCACGCCGGAGCGCCGGCCGACAGGCACCCTGAACAGTGAGGTCGGCAAGCCGCAGGATCCGCTCGTAGGCGCTCTGGAGGCGCTCGCGATCGATGGGAGCCATCAGCTTCGTCGCTCGGTTCATCTCGTTGGCGATCATGAGGACCTGCTGATCCAGCGAGAAACCCGCCCAACGCTCGGGCGAGAGGCCGGCGTGCGAGGCCATCTCAGAGAGGCTCCCCGCTTCCGACGAGCGTAAAGGTGAGGGCGATGCAACCCTCACGCCCGCGCCCCGGATAGTAGTTGGCCCCCCAGAGGTCAGCCTGGCGGCTGCCGCGCTCCAGGAGCACCTGCTCGGCGTCGGCGTGCAGCTCACCGCCGATGGCGACCACCCCGCGCTCCACGTCCACAACGTACTTGATCATGTCGCCAAAGAGTCGAAGCAGGCGGACCAGGTCGGCGCGCTCGATGCGCCGCTCGAGAACCACGACATCCGCCGGCTCGGGGGCCATGACCGCGATGCATCGTACACGTGGAACGACGGTGGGTGGTAGACTCGCGGCTCAGCGCCGCCACACGGGCGGTGCGCGCCGCGGGCCGTCGCGGGGCTGGGGCCCCGCCGGCCGAGGCGCGCCTTCACGTGAAGGGAGAGCACTCATGGAGCTTTCAGGGCAAGTCGCGATCGTCACCGGCGCGGGCCGCGGCATCGGCCGCGCCACCGCGCTCGAGCTGGCCGGGATGGGCGCCGACGTCGTCGTCGCCGAGCTGGACCCGGAAGGGGCGGAGCGCACGGCCGCCGCGGTGAAGGGGCTCGGACGTCGGGTGAGCGTCGTCCGAACCGACGTCACGTCGCGCGCCGATCTCACGGCGATGGCGGATCGCGCGCGCGCCGAGTTCGGGCGCATCGACGTCCTCGTGAACAACGCCGGGATCTACCGCGCGGCGCTTCCACTGGACGTCACCGAGGAGCACTGGGACGCGATCATGAACGCCAACGCCAAGGCGGTGTTCTTCGCCAGCCAGGCGGTGCTGCCGACGATGATCGCGCAGAAGCGCGGCGCGATCGTCAGCCTTGCGTCCATGGCCGGCAAGATCGGCAGCCGCAACAACCTGCCCTACAACGCGAGCAAGGCCGCCGTCGTCAGCATGACCAAGAGCCTCGCCCTGGCTCACGCCGCCGACGGGATCCGGGTGAACTGCGTCTGCCCGGGCTTCGTGGAGACCGACATGTGGACCGCCGTGGCGCGCGAGCAGGGCAAGCTGATGGGCCTGACGCCCGAGGAGTTCACCCGCCAGCGCGCCGGCACGGTGCCGCTCGGGCGGATGGAGCGCCCCGAGGACGTCGCCAACGTGATCGGCTTTCTCGTCTCGAGCAAGTCGGGCTACATGACGGGACAGGCGCTGAGCGTCGACGGCGGCCTCGTCATGCACTGACGCTCGACAGGGCTTCTGGAACACATCAACTTAGAGGCGCGCCTCGGCCGGCGGGGCCCCAGCCCCGCGACGGCCTGCGGCGCGCACCGCCCCAGCTGTACAGAGGAGGATCACCATGGCGTTCCGGATCAACCACATCCACCTGAAGGCGCCGGACCCGCGGAAGACGGCGGAGTGGTACGCGAAGGCCTTCAACTTCAAGATCATGAGCGACGAGACCCGCGTCTTCGGCGATCGCTTCATCCGCTGCCAGAGCGAGGACGGCGGCATGGGCGTCAACATCTCGGGCGCGCGCACGGGCGAGCGCCTGGGGCCGGGCGACGCGAGCGCGCACCACGGGCTCGAGCACTTCGGGTTCGACTCGACGCACCTGGAGACCGACATCAAGCGGCTCGAGGGCTTCGGCGCCCGCCTGCTGGAGGGGCCGATCCAGATCCCGAACGGCCCGCGCATCGCCTTCATGTGGGCCCCCGACGACGTGCGGGTCGAGCTGATCGAGCCGCGGAAGTCGGGCGGGGCGGGCGGCGGCTGCTGAGGCGCTCGCCCATCGCACGCGCGGGAGCGACGCGCCGCTCGGCCGCATCGGTGCGCCTGACGCATCTCGGTGCCGCCGGCTGGGAGATCACGGACGGCCAGCGGGTGATCCTGACGGACCCCTATCTCTCCCGCCTGCGGTACCGAGCCCGCTTCGGCCTCCTCGATACGCCGGAGCTGCCCGGCGACGCGCGACGGGCGTTCGGGCCGGACGACGAGCTCGTGTCCGACACGGCCGCCGTCGACGCCCGCATCACGCGGGCGGACTTCATCCTGATCTCGCACTCGCACTTCAACCACTCGCTCGACATGCCGTACATCGCCCGGAAGACCGGCGCGACGGTCATCGGAACCGAGAGCACGACGACTCTGGCCCGCGCCGGCGGAGTGCCAGACGCCCAGCTCCTCACCGTGCGCGGCGGCGAGGACTACGAGTTCGGCTCGCTGTCGATCAAGGTCATCCCGAGCCTTCACTCGGCGCTGAACGGCAAGCACTACTACGACGGCCGCGACGTGCCGCGCGACTTCCACGGGCCGCGGCGCATGGCCAACGACGTCGAGGGCGGGACGCTCGCGTATCTCCTGCGCCTGGCGGGCTACCGCATTGTCTGGTTCGGGTCGATGAACTATCTCGAGCGCGAGATTCAGGGCCTACGCCCGGATGTCGCGCTGATCGCGGCCGCCCGGCAGCGGCTCGAGATCCACGATTACACCGGCCGGCTGCTGCGCGCCCTCGACCGCCCGCGGCTCGTGTTCGCGACCCACTGGGACGAGCAGTCCCTCCCTTACGGGGCGCCCCAGGACCAGCGGCTCCGCGAGGCAGATGTGTTCGTGAAGGAGGTCAAGGCGGTGTCGCCGCGGACCCGCGTGGTGGTGCCGCGTCACTTCGAGTCTCACGTGCTCTCACGAGCCGGCGCCCGGGTACGGATCGCCGGCGCTCTGTAGCGCGAGCAACGCGGCGTCCACGATGGCCGGAGCGTCGGCCGGCCCACCGCCCCCGATGACGTAGCTGTAGTAGTGGGTGACCGCGCCGTCGTCGAGCCGCGCGAGCAGCTGCGATCCGCCTTCCCCGACCAGCAACAGCACACGACGGGTCCGGCAGGCAGTCGCCACGCACCCGGCAGCCGCGATGTAGTCTTTTCCTGCAACCTGAACCATCCGCGGCGACCCGCCCCGTTCAAAGAACGCGGCCGCGCCCGAGGCAATCTGCCCTCGCCCCTGTGAGGCGGGCATCCAATCCGCCCCGAAGAGGGCGGGGATCTTGTCTCGCAGCTCCGGGCTCTGGACCACGTCGCCGGCCGTGCGACCGTAGGCGAGCGCACGTGCGTCAACGGGCAGCACCTGCGCGGGCGGTGTCGCCGACGAGCCCGGCGCCGGCGGGATCGTGCACGCAGCGGCCGAGAGGACGGGCAGGGCACAGAGACATCCGCTGAGCAGCAAACGACGCATGCGATCCTCCTCCACCCCAATGTACAGCGAAGGCACCTCGCACACCCTGGATGAGAAAGCCGCCTACCTACTCTGTGACGTCGCTTACAGAACGGCCGGGGCTGGCAGACGGCCAACTATCCAAAGATATGAGTCTTCGTCCGGGGGAACAGTTGGCACGACTTTCGCTCGTGAGATGTCAGGAGGGCGACGTCGATGGATACCTCGGTCACCGGTGAGATCACGACCGTGTACTGGGCACTTGACGGCGGCATCCATCACGCCAAGTGCGGCCGGCGGATGGTCCTGCAAGCGCGACACCCGGAGGAGCTGGACTTCTCGTGCCTCACGTGTGTCGAGTCGGTGAAGCTCCCTCTGTCCGTGGTCTCGCGCATCCCCGTCGCGACGTAAGCCTCGGCGTGCGTCAGTACGCGCGGCCGAAGATCGCCACCTGCTTGGCGGGCCGGCCGGTGCCGATGCAGACGCCCTCGCCGCCCGGCTGCTCCAGCGGGATGCAGCGGATGGTGGCCTTCGTCTCCTCCTTGATCGCCGCCTCGCGGTCGGCGTCGCCCGACCACCACACGCGACAGAAGAGACCGGCCTCGATCGCCTGCTTGAGCTCGTCGTAGGTCCGGGGCTCCGAGGTGTTGGCGCGCATGAACGTCAACGCGCGCTCGTACATCGCCTTCTGGATCGACTCCAGCATGGCCGTGACCGCGCCGGTGAGCCCTTCCTCCGGCGCGAACGACTTGCCGGACTTCCCCGGCGTGTCGCGCCGGGCCAGGACCACCGAGCGCTTCTCGACGTCGCGCGGGCCGATCTCGATCCGCAGCGGCACGCCGCGCATCTCCCAGTCGTTGAACTTGAAGCCCGGCGTCACGCCGTCGCGCTCGTCGAGCTTGACCCGCAGGCCGCCCGCCACGAGGCGGGTTTTCACGCGCCCCGCCGCCTCGAGCACCGTGGCGCGCTCGGCGTCGCTCCGGTAGATCGGGACCACGACGACCTGATGCGGCGCCAGGCGGGGCGGCAGGATCAGCCCCTGGTCGTCGCCGTGCACCATGATGATCGCGCCGATGAACCGCGTCGACAGCCCCCACGACGTCGTCCAGCAATGCTGCAGCTGGTTGTCGCGGTCGAGGTACTGGATGTTGAACGCCTTGGCGAAGTTCTGGCCGAGGTTGTGCGACGTGCCGGCCTGCAGCGCCCGCTTGTCGCCCATCATCGCCTCGATCGTGTAGGAATGCAGCGCCCCGGCGAACTTCTCCGCCTGCGACTTGATCCCCGGAATCACGGGCACCGCGGCCTCGTTGACCGCGAAGTCGGTGTAGACGTCGAGCATCTGGCGCGTCTCCGCTTCGGCCTCGTCGTAGGTCGCGTGCGCGGTGTGGCCTTCCTGCCACCAGAACTCGAGCGTGCGCAGGAAGAGCTTGGTGCGAAGCTCCCAGCGGACGACGCTGTTCCACTGATTGATCAGCACGGGCAGATCGCGGTACGACTTGATCCACTGGGCGTACGCGTGGCCGATGATCGTCTCCGACGTGGGCCGCACCACCAGCGGCTCCGTCAGCTCTTCGCCGCCGCCGATCGTGACCACGGCCAGCTCGGGCGAGAAGCCCTCCACGTGCTGCTTCTCCTTCTCGAGAAACGACTTCGGAATCAAGAGCGGGAACGCGGCGTTCACGTGGCCGGTGGCCTTGAAGCGCTGGTCGAGCGCGCCCTGGATGTTTTCCCAGAGCGCCCAGCCGTAGGGCTTGACGATCATGCAGCCGCGGACCGGCGCGTAGTCCGCCAGGTCGGCGCGCAGCACGAGCTGGTTGTACCACTCGTTGAAGTCCTGCTGCCGGGTCGGTAGGCTATCGGCCATTCAGCGCCTCCGCGGCGATGCGATGACTCTCGAGCAAGCTCCCCACCCGCCGGGGATCGATTCGCAAGCGGGATCGCCCTTCCCGTCGTCGGGATGGATCAGATGCGCTCCCGGCATCACACGCGCTCGAGGATGTGGACCCCGCGCCCGCGATCGACGAGGTACATGAGCCCTCGGTCGTCGATGCACACGTCGTTGCTGCAGACGCGTGACGATCCCTCGGGGACGGGCGGCAGGAAGTGCCCGACCTCGCGCGGCGCGTGCGGGTTCGCGATGTCCACGATCCGCAGGCCGTGGGCGAACCAGGCGACCGGAATCTCGGTGCCGGTGACCGTCTCGCAGGGCTGATGGCAGCCCGTGAACTCGGGCTGCGGCTTTCCGTCGGTGTCCACCTGGAAGCTCGCGAACGGCACGGGCTTTTTCTCGTCGGTGATATCGACCAGCCAGAGGAACGCGGGCGGCCCCTGCGCGAGCTTCGCCACGTCCTCGTCGGCCACCAGCATGACGCGCCGACCGTGGATCGGGAACGGCACCGGCAGCGCCGTGTGGGTCGGCGTCAGGAACGGCGGGCTCCAGTCGAGCCCGGAGATGAAGCGCGGCTTGGCAAGATCTTCCACGTCGAGAATGACGAAGCCGCCGTGCCAGTAACTGACATAGAGCCGGTTCCCCAGGCGAATCGGGTGATGACAGCGATGCTGCCGCCCCGGCCACGTGGGCGTTTCGCCGCCCGCGGTCCACTGCCCGGGCATCCACCAGCGGCCGACTTCCTGAGGCCGGCTCGGGTCCTGCAGGTCGAGGATCATCATGATGTTACCGACGTAGCCTTCCATCTCGGGCGAGATGTACGCGTACCGCCCGTCGAAGGTGAACCGGTGCACGCCCGTACCGCCGCTACGCCAGAGCGTGATCTCGCGCGGCCGGCTCGGGGCCGACACGTCGTAGATGCCCAGCCCCCGCGGCGGATTCGGCGAGGACGACTGGCCGCCATGGGCCTCGCGGTTCACGAGCATGAGGCCATTGGCCGCGCGCACCTTGTGCGAGTGCGTGCCCGCCGGCACCTCGATCGACGCGAGCTGCCGCGGTTTGGACGGGTTGCCCACATCGACCAGCGTCGTGCCGTGAGGCGCCTTCATGTGCGCGATGAACGCCACGCGCCCGTCGACCACCACCTGCCCGCCGCCGGCACAATCGAAGTATCCGATCTGCCGCACGCCCCTGGCACTCACGCCGTTACCGCTCATGCCGTGTCTCCCTCCCTGCGGTGCGAGTCTTCATTGCCGGGTCCTCTCTGGTCGGGCTCGCTCGGGCGTCGAGCGCCCCGCGGCTTCGCACGGCCGCTCGAGCCGCCGCAGTGTACCAAGACTCCGCGCGGCGACTCGCGTATAGTACTCCGCCATGGCCCAATCCAAGGAATTCCCGCGCCCGTTCGCGACACTCCCCGAGATTCGCCGCGCCGCCAGGGCGCGGCTCCAACGCGAGGCCTGGAACTTCGGCGACGGCGGCAGCGAGTCGGAAGCCACGCTGCGCCGCAACCGCCGTCATCTGGATCGCCTCGCGATCGCGCAGAACGTCCTCGTCGACGTGCGCGAGATCGACCTGCGCACGAGCCTGCTCGGCGTGCCCCTCTCGTCGCCCGTCGGCGTCGCGCCCATGGGGGGCCTCGTCCTCTTCCATCCAGAGGGCGACGTGGAGATGGCGCGCGGAGCCGGCAAGGCCGACACGCTCCAGTGGCTCTCCGGCGCCACCGGCTGGCCGGTCGAGGACGTCGCGAGAGCCGGCGGGGCGCCGCAGATGTTCCAGCTCTACCATCACGGCGACCGGGGCTGGGTGAGCGAGCTGCTCAAGCGGGTCGAATCGTCCGGCTACAAGGCCGTCGCCCTCACCGTCGACACCCAGCACTACAGCCGGCGCGAGCGCGACATCCTCGCGCGCTGGAGCCCGCGCAAGGCCATGGAGGTCGCGCCCAACCCGCGCGGCCCGTTCCACGACTACCAGATGCGCCTCACCTGGGCCGACGTCGAGTGGCTGATGAAGACGACGAAGCTGCCCGTGGGGCTCAAGGGCATCATGACCGTGGCCGACGCCCGGCGCGCCGTCGAGATGGGCGTGCGTCTCATCTGGGTCTCCAACCACGGCGGGCGCCAGCTCGACCACACGCAATCATCCATCGAGGCGCTGCCCCCGATCGTCGAGGCGGTGGCCGGCCGGGCCGACGTCGTGGTCGACGGCGGCTTCTCGAGCGGCACCGCCGTCCTGAAGGGGCTGGCGCGCGGCGCTAAGGTGGTGATGCTCGGGCGGACCGCCCTCTGGGGCCTCGGCGCCGACGGCGCCGACGGCGTCGCCCGCGTCTTCGAGATTCTGCGAGAGCAGATGCACATCGCGATGGGGCTCTGCGGCCGCACCAAGATCTCCGATCTCAAGCCCGATCTGATCTTCCGGGCTGACTGAATCGCGACCGTATCGGACAAAACGTCGAGATGGTGCACAAGAAGGTCGTCAAGAAGGGCTGAGGGCTCGGGGCGGAGGGCTGGAGGCGCACCCAGCAGCATCGTGTGAGAGGTGACGGCATGGCGACGACGGCCGCGGTCCTGAACGAGTCGGTGCCCATCGGCGAGTACGCGCGTCTGGAGGACCGCATCCTCGCGCGCGACCAGACGGGCGCCAGCGACGTGCTCTACCGGCTCATGAAGCAGGGCCGGCCCGTCACCGAGATCACGCGCGAGACCGTGCGCATCCACGCACCGTACACGCACGTCCCCTACCACCAGCGGCTCGACGACGGCCTCGTGAAGTTCGTGAACAACGACCATTGCTTCTTGAGCGAGCGGGTCGGCCTGCCGCTCGCGTCGATGATCCGGCCCGAGCTCCGCTGGCTGCCGATGGCCCAGACCGTCTGGTACATGCCCACCGGGCTCGATCCGTGGAATCAGCTGATCGGCAAGGCCCCGGGCCACTACACTCGCCTCTACGACATCAAGGTGAATACGCCGCCGCCGATGCCCGAGCGGCACTGGCCGGACCAGGAGCCGCTCAACGCCGAGGGCACGCTGCGCGAGCGCCTGAACCACTGGCTCACGCTCGTGCAGCGCGGCGAAGTGGTGCAGTCGTACCGCGTCTTCCTCGGGCTCATGCAGGACGTGCCGAACCGGCGGCATGTCCTGGCCCATCTGGCGTTTGCCGGGCTCATCGACGTGCAGGACCGCATGTGGCACAACCGCTCGTACACGACCGGCCACAAGGGCTATCGCGCGCGCGCCACCATCGAGCTCGGCGAGGCCATCGGCTGGGACCAGGCCCACCACGTGCTCTACGCCGGCGTGCCCGACATCGCGGTCGGCCCGCGCTGGTATTCCAGCTACGAGATGGGCTGCAACGTCATCCAGAACGTGCTCGACGGCCGCGACCAGGAGCTGCTGCGCCAGGACACGCCGCTGACGCCGGCCGAGGAAGCGATGCTGGTCGACGTCATCCTGCGCCAGCGCGAATTCTCTGTCATCGACGCGCTGGTGGCGTTGCTCGAGGCCGGACGGAGCGCGCGCCGCATCCTCGACACCATCCAGATCGCCGCGGCGCAGGTCATTCTCGAGACGGGCGAGCCCAACAACTACTCGATGGCGCAGCACGGCTACGAGTACGGCAACACGGTCGGCTGGTTCTACGACACCTTCGAGCACCCGCACCGGCTGAAGCTCCTGTTCGTGGCCGCGCTCTTCATCAACCGCGCCTCCGAGCACCAGACCAACACGCCGGGCAACGGCCGCCGCACGATCGCGCCGCCGGCGGGCTCGGACGCCTGGTCGTCGCGCCAGCTCCTCGAGAAGCTGGAGCAGGCGTTGCTCGGTCTGCGGGCCGAGGAGTCGGTGGACCTGACCGCCGCGTACTTGAAGGGTGGCTACGATCGCGCGCCGCTCGTGCAGACGTTGGCGACCGCCGCGTGCCAGATCGGGAACGACCCGCACAACCAGGAGCTCGGGCTCTGCACGCTCGAGGACTACCTACACACCAAGGCGCACGACCGCGACCGGCTACTCCTGGCGAGCGCCCAGCACACGGCGGGACACCGGAAGTACGGGGATCCGCTGGAGGCGTATCGGCGCTTCGCGGAGGCGATGGACCTGGACGGACGCTAGCGGGTTCTTGCGGCCGGCTTCGCTACTTCGCCTGCTGCTGCTTGATCTCGGCGATCTTGCGGTCGCGGTCGCTCGCGAGGCGATCCCGGTCGCGGGCCAGCTCGCTCTCGAGCTTCTCGACTTCCTCCCGAGTCTGGGCCTTGTGCAGCGCGTCCCGGTGCAGAATCTCGCGCTCGGCCATTCTCGCCTGGTAGACCTGCCGCGCCTCGGCGATGGCGGCCTTCTGCTCGTCGGTCAGCGGGCGTTCTTCGACGCCGGCCTCGCGATCCTGCTGTCGCAGGCGCTCCATCGCCAGCTCGTACGCGCTCTTCGGGCCGTCGGAGGGCATCGCGGGTAGTGTAACGCGAGATGGCCCGAGACCTCCAGGCACTCTCCTCTCGGAAGGCCTATCTCTTTTCTTTTGGAGCGCCTCGTAGGATGTCCGAGTCCAAGATGAAGTTCTGGCCGGAGGGGAGCATCATGACCTGGATCTTGTCGCTCAGCTTCTGAACCATCGCGTACCGCACGAGCTCAGGAGTAAGCGACGCCGCCAACTTTCTGTTCGCCTCGGCCTCCTTCTCCGCGCGGAATAAAATGGCGCTGCCTTCTCCTTTGGCCCTCTCGATGGCCTGCTGAGCTTTGTGCTTTTCGCCCTCGATCTTTTGTTGCTCTTCCAACGCGCGCTGCGTCGCTATCTGCTTGTCCTCGATCGCCTTCTTGAACTCCGGGTTGAAGTCGATGTTGTCCAGAAGCAAGTCAACCACCTCTATCGAAAAGGGGGAGAGTTCCTTCTCCAGTCTCTCCCGGACGGCCTTTCTGATGTTTTCGCGGTTGGGCGCAATCTCGACGCTCTTGTATTTCACGGTCTCATCCTTGAAGTTCTGAATGACCCTCGATTCAACCAGGACATTGAAGAAGTTGGGCCCGACGGTCCGATAGAGCTGCTGGATGGTCTGGGGAGAGACGCGAACGTTCAGACTCGCTCTGACAAAGACATCCTGGCTCTCTTCACTGAAGGCGTTGAGCTTATCGAACACGCGACGCTGCACCTGGATATTGGCCAGCTGGACGTTGCGCCAGGGCGCCACGAACTGCAGTCCCTCGCCGATCTGGCCCTTGATGCCGCCAAATTCGTAGACGACACCGATATGGCCGGCCGGCACCTGGTGGACGGAGGCGAAGAACGTGCTGAAGGCCATCACGACCAGGATCAGGAACCCTCCCGGTCTCAGCAAACCGGCCAGGGACCGTATCGTGGCTTGCCGGGAGTCACGGATCTCCGGCAGGTTTCTTTTGGCCGTGAAAAGGAGCACGGCGATCAGCGTCAAGACGACCATCCAGATGACATACGGCATCGGCGGCTCCTTCTCGCGAGGCCTCTAGTTCGAATCCTGGATCTCGGCCTTCATCTCACCAGCTTCTCCGCCCTCACCCCGATGAGCCGAATCTTCGTCCCCCGCGGATTCTCGCGCTGATCGAGAAACGGTCGGAGCAGCCGGATCGCGTCCGCCGACAACGCCTCCTCGCTCCCCTGCTCCTCCGGCGACGTATGCGACCGCGTCAGGGTGCGGAAGTGCGCGAAGCGGACGGTGATGGTGACGGTGCGGAAGGCGCGAAAGCCCTGGCGCTGAAGGCGCGTGAACACTTCCCCGGCCAGCGCTCGTACGCGCGTCAGGATGAAGTCGGCGTCCAGCGTGTTCACCTCGAACGTCTCCTGCTCGCCAACCGACTTCGGCTCCCACTCGTTCGAGACCGCGCTGTCGGAAAGGCCGCGCGCCTTGGCGTGGAGATCCTCGCCCCAGCGGCCGAACCAGTCGGCCAGCTGGGTGAGCCCGAGCGCGCGCAGGTCGCGGACGGTGCGAATGCCCCGCTCGTTGAGCTCGGCTTCCGTTTTCGGACCGACGCCTGGGATGACGCGAATGCCCATGGGATCGAGAAACGCCTGAACCTCCTCCGGCAACACGACCGTCAATCCGTCAGGCTTCTTGAAGTCCGAGGCGATCTTCGCGACGAGCTTGTTGGGCCCCAGGCCGATCGAGCACGTGAGGCCTTCGCGTTCGGCGACCTCGCGCTTGAGCGCCCGTGCGCGCTCGGTGGCCGCTTCGAAGCTCCCGAGGGACGAGAGGTCGAGATACGCTTCGTCGATGCTCGCCTCCTCGAAGGCGTCGGCGCGCGCGCCCAGGACGGCCATGAGGCGCTCGGACACCTCGACGTAGAGCTTGCGATTGCCGTGAACGAAGACTACCTCGGGCTCGCCCTTGCGCCGGGCGGCCTCGGCCAGCCGCCAGGCGCGCGAGATGGGCATGGCCGAGCGGATGCCGTAGCGCCGGGCGGCGTAGCTGGCGGCCTCTACGACGCCGCGGCCGTGGCCGTCCTTGGGGTCGGCGCCGACGACGACGGGCCTGTCGCGCAGCCCGGGATTGTAGCGCGCCTCGACCGAGGCGTAGTAGGCGTCCATGTCGACGTGCGCAATGATCCGCACAGCGTCAAGGGTCGGCCGGCGCCGCCGCGCCCTCCCTGGCGTCCCGCGCACGATTCGCCCGGGTCGTCGGCGGTGGCGTTGCGGGCTGGGGGCGGCTCTCTGGATGACGCGATTTCGGCGGCCTGACCAGGCGGAGAATGCCGAGCGCCAGCAGGGCGCACGCCCCTCCGAACGCGACGAGGATCAGCTCCGTTTCGCTCAGCATCTGGGGGTGCGGCGAGGATAGCCCGTCCCGAGCCGAGCGCAAGCGGTTTCGTGCTTCGGCGCGGACGGGGAGGGATTCGCTAGTCGAAGTCGTTCTGAGCCATGCGCTTGAGGGCCTTGCGACGCTTCTTTCGCGCCTGGGCCGCCTTGCGCTTCTTCTTGACCGACGGCTTCTCGTAGTGGGCGCGTCGCTTCATCTCCTGAAAGAGGCCGTCCTTGAGCATCTGCTTCTTGAGCTGCTTCAGAGCGGCCTCGATCTGGTTGTCGAATACTTCGATCTTCACCCAGGGACCCCCTTCACGGAATCCTGAGATGCCGAGTCGATCGGTGCGGATGGAACGGGACGGAGTTGTCCACGACGTCCATCACCCTGAGCCGCTTCGATCCTTGCTCCAGAGCGCCGGCGATCGTCGGGTAGGTTTCGTGTGACTCCTCGACGAGCTCGCCCGCGTAGTTGACGATGCGCCAGCGCCAGCGGGGATCCTGTGGGGTCGAGAACGCGACGACCTGCATGGGTACTCGCGCCTACCACCGACTCCGGCTGAATCCCCCACCGCTCCGCGACCCGCCACCACCGTTCCGACCGCCGCCCAACCCCGCGGGCTTGGCGAGCTCCACCTTCAGCGTCCGCCCATCCAGCTCCTGGCCGTTGAACTTCTTGACGGCCGCGTCGGCTTCCTCGGCCGTCGCCATCTCGACGAAGCCGAAGCCGCGCGAGCGCCCCGTGTCACGGTCCATCACGACCGCCGCGGACTCGACCGCCCCGGCCTGGGCGAAGACCTCGCGCAGCCGCTCGTTGGATGTCGAAAAAGCGAGGCCTCCGATGAAGAGCTTCTGTGCCATGACGCACCTCTGGATGAATCTCCCGCGGTTGACGACACTCCCTGGTACGCGGAAGACGGCGCCAGAGGCGTGGTCTGGCGGAGGAGGGGGGACCCGATCGGAACCAACGCCCGGGCCAGACGGGCCTCAGTGTGACACGTTTCCTCCCGGGCCGACGCTCTTATTTCTCCAGCCTCCGGTCGACCGCGGTGGATCATGTTCGATCCGAGCTGAGACGAGGGCTGCCACGCTCCAGGCATACCAGAGGCGCATGGGCTGGAGCATCAAGTGGGTATCGTCGCTCCACACGGACTTCGATCGTGACTCTCACGTCACGTTCATGTCCGAAGAGCTCGAGGCGCGGCAGGCGTATCACAACTACGCGCTCACGTCCTTCCCGGTTCGCGAGGCCGCGGGCGTCAGCGTCTTCTACAAGGACGCGGATGGCGCCATCTACCACACGTACTCGTGCTGCTCGCGGGGGCTCGACATCCTGTCCTATTCGATGGAGTGGCTGCGTCACCACGACCGGTACGAAGACCGGTCGCTCATCTCGGGCGGAGCGCTCGCGCCGATGCCCTGGAGGCCGTCGTGAGGTTTTGGATCACTTTCCGGAAATACTGGCCCGAGAAGCACTGGACTTGGCCAGCGATTGACCGGCCCAAACCTGGCCAAGAGGGACCTAAGCACCTGATCTTTCGGCAGATCCAATTTCGGTATCGGATTTGCCCCTATGGGCTGGCATGGATAACGTGGGGCGAGGCACCAAGGTCCAAGGCCAGGACTGGATCATCGAGCGCCATCTGCTCGGCCTGGGGATACTGCTGCTGACGGTGACCGCGGGGTACACGCTGTCCGGCTTCTCGGGTGGGCGCGAGCCGCTTCCCGGTGCACAGGAGGCGCCGCTCGCCGTGAGCGCTCAAGCGGAGAGCGCACCGGCCGATACGGGCGCCGAGTCCGAAATCGGCATCGACTCACACATCAAAGAAGTCGCCGCTCGCTACGGTGTCCCGGCGGAGCTTGTCGCCGCGGTGATCGAGGCCGAGTCCGAATTCAACCCACGCGCCGTCTCTCGCCGAGGCGCGCAGGGGCTCATGCAGCTCATGCCGGAGACCGCGGCGACCCTGGGAGTGAACGATCCCTTCGATCCACGCGCGAACATCGAAGCGGGCGTGAGGCATCTGCGCGCCCTCATGGATCGGTTCGGCAACAACCTGCCGCTCGTCCTCGCCGCCTACAACGCCGGCGAGGTCGCGGTCATCAAGCACCGCGGCGTACCGCCGTATCGGGAGACGCGCGACTACGTGAAGCGCATCATGAAAAGGCTCGAGCGCGCCACTCCGGCAGTACGGCTCTAGCCCTCCGTACCGTTCGCTTTGATATCCTGACGCGCATGGCGCGCGCGTTCGTACCGCACTCGTCGCACTGGGGCGCCTTCGAGGCCGAGGTCGCAGACGGCACGGTCGTCGCGATCCGCCCCTACCGTCACGATCCCGATCCCTCGCCGCTCCTCGGCAACATCGTCGACAGCCTTCGCCATCGGGCCCGGATCGCGCAGCCGATGATCCGCGCCGGCTGGCTCGACCGTGGCCCTGGCGCGGACCCGCGGCGGGGCGCGGAGCCGTTCGTGCCGGTCAGCTGGACGACGGCGATCGACCTGCTGGCACGCGAGCTCCGCCGCGTCTACGACCAGTACGGAGGCGCCGGCGTCTACGGAGGCTCGTACGGCTGGAGCAGCGCCGGCCGCTTCCACCACGCGCAGAGCCAGCTCCACCGCTTCCTCAACTGCCTCGGCGGCTACGTGCGAGGCGAGCACACCTACAGCAACGGTGCGCAGTCGGTCATCATGCCCCGCGTGGTCGGGTCGATGCGCGAGTTCCTGGACCGGGCCACGGCGTGGTCGGTGCTCGAGCGGCACACGGAGCTCTTCGTCTGCTTCGGCGGCATCCCGATCAAGAACACGATGGTGAGCCCGGGCGGCGCCAGCCGGCATCCGGCGCGCGACCACCTGCGCGCGGCGCGTGCCCGCGGCGCCGAGTTCGTGCTGGTGAGCCCGCTGCGCGACGACCTGCCCGGATTCGTCAGCGCCGAGTGGCTCCCGCTGGTGCCGGGCAGCGACGTCGCCGTCATGCTCGCCCTGGCGCACACGCTCGTCGACGAAGGGTTGCACGACCGCGCGTTCCTCGAGCGCTACTGCGTCGGATTCGACCACTTCGAGCGTTATCTGCGCGGCGGGGCGGACGGCTGTCCCAAGACGCCCGAATGGGCCGCGCGGCTGTCCGAGATTCCCGCGGCGAGCATCCGCGCGCTCGCCCGGCGCATGGCCGCGAAGCGGACCCTGATCAACGTGAACTATGCGCTCCAACGCGTCGAGCACGGCGAGCAAGCGCCGTGGCTCGCCGTGACGCTGGCGGCGATGCTCGGCCAGATCGGGCTGCCCGGCGGCGGCTTCGGTCAGGGCTACGGCTCACTCGGCTACATCGGTCGAGCGCCCCTGCGTGTCGGCCCGCCCACCCTGGCGCAGGGACGTAACCCGATCGACGCCTTCATCCCCTTCGCCCGATTCGCGGACATGCTGCTGGCTCCCGGTGAACCGTTCGACTTCGACGGCCAGCGGCTGATCCATCCCAGCATCCGCCTCGTCTACTGGTGCGGCGGCAACCCGTTCCATCACCATCAGCACCTCGCCCGCTTGCGCCGCGCGCTCGCCCGGCCGCAGACGATCGTCGTGCACGACTCGTTCTGGACACCGATGGCTCGCCACGCAGACGTCGTGCTGCCGGCGACGATGACGCTCGAGCGGAACGACATCGGCGGCTCGCCGAACGACGCGTGCCTGATCGCCATGCGCCAGGCGGTCGCGCCCTGGGGCGAGGCCCGGAGCGACTTCGCGATCTTCGCCGAGCTCGCGAACGCGCTGGGCGTCGGCGAGCCGTTCAGCGAGGGCCGGGACGAGATGGCGTGGCTGCTCCACCTCTACGAGGGCTGGCGCGCGCGCGTCGCCGGCGACGGCGCCTCGGTGCCGCCGTTCGACGAGTTCTGGGCGACCGGATTCCTCGAGGTGCCCGGCGTCGACGACGACCTGGTGCTGTTCAAGCAATTCCGCGCCGACCCCGAGCGCACGCCTCTCGGCACGCCGAGCGGCAAGATCGAGATCTTCTCGGCGACCATCGACGGATTCCGCTACGAGGACTGCCCGGGGCACCCGACCTGGCTCGAGCCCACCGAGTGGCTCGGCGCACCGCTGGCGCGGCGCTACCCGCTCCACCTCGTCGCGAACAACCCGACGGCGCGCCTGCACAGCCAGCTCGACGTCGGCGCCTTCAGCCAGTCGACCAAGGTGCGCGGGCGGGAGCCGATCCGCCTGCACCCCGCCGACGCCGTCGCGCGCGGCATTCGCAGCGGCGACGTGGTGCGCGTGTTCAACGACCGGGGCAGCTGCCTGGCCGGCGCCGTGGTGAGCGACGCCGTGCGCCCGCGCGTCGTGCAGCTCTCGACCGGCGCCTGGTACGACCCGCTCGACCCAGCCGACCCCGACTCGATGTGCGTCCACGGCAACCCGAACGTCCTCACCTTCGACCGCGGCACCTCGAAGCTCGCCCAGGGCTGCTCGGGCCAGCACGCCCTCGTCGAGGTGGAGCGCTGGATGAAACCGCTGCCGCCGATTCGCGCGTACGAGCCGCCGGCGACGGAGCGACGACCAGGAAGGTAGGCGAGACGGTCCGCCAGGGATCGGGCGGTTGGTCGACTCAGCCGCCGACGCCGAGGTAGGTCGTCGTGACCTGCGGCTCGGCCCGGAGCGCCGGCGGGGTGCCCTCGAAGACGATGGTGCCGTGGTCGATGACGTAGACCCGGTCCGCGAGCCGGAGGGCCATCTCGGCGTTCTGCTCGACGAGCAGCATGCTGACGCGCTCGCGCTTGAGCTCCAGCACGGTCCCCATCACGGCTTCCACGACCATCGGCGCCAACCCCTGGGACGGCTCGTCGAGCAGGAGCAGCTCGGGGCCCGTCAGCAGGGCGCGCGCGATGGCGAGCATCTGCTGCTCACCGCCCGAGAGGAAGCGGCCCTTGCGCTCCAGCACCTCACGGAGCTTGGGGAAGCGCTCGAGCATGCTCTCCATCGGCCAACGCGAGCCCGGCCGGCGCGCGATCTCCAGATTCTCGCGCGCGGAGAGGTAGGAAAACACGCCGCGCGTCTCGGGCACGAGCGCGATCCCGAGCTGCGAGATCCGGTGCGGTGGGAGGCCGGCCATGCTCCTTCCCTTGTAGACGATCTCACCGCGCCGGGGCGGGGTGAGGCCCGTGATGGAGCGCAGCGTCGTCGTCTTGCCCGCGCCGTTCCGGCCGAGGAGCGCCACCACCTCCCCTTCCTCGACACGCAACGAGAGGCCGTGCAGGATGTGGCCGAGCCCGTAGTAGGTGTCGATGGCGCGCACCTCGAGGATCATGGCGGCGCGATGCCCCCGAGGTAGGCGCGCCGCACCTCGACGTTGCGCTGGATCTCCGCCGGCGGGCCCTCGGCGATCACGCCGCCGAAGTGCATCACCGAGATGCGGTCGGACATGCTCATGACGACGTCGATCTTGTGCTCGATGAGGATGATGGTGTAGCGCCCCTTGAGCCTGCGCACGAGCGCCACCATCTTCTGCGTCTCGTCCGGCGACAGCCCCGCCGCCGGCTCGTCCAGCAGGAGAAGGCGCGGGGTGGCGGCCAGCGCGATGGCCAGCTCGAGCTGGCGTTGCTCGCCGTGCGAGATGGCGCGGGCCGGCTCGCCGGCCTTACCGGCGAGCCCGACCTCGTCGAGCATCGCCATCGCGCGCTCGGCGAGCTCGGGGTAGCGGTCGGCCCGACGCCACGCCAGGCCCCGCCACGACGGCTGCCGGGCGAAGGCCGCCAGCCAGACGTTGTCCAGGATGGACAACGTCGGGAAGATGCTCGTGCGCTGGAACGAGCGCGCGATGCCCAGGTGCGCGATGCCGTGCGGGGGCGTGCCGGTGATGTCGCGCCCGTCGAAGACGATCCGGCCCGATGTGGGCGCGAGCTGCCCCGTCAGCAGGTTGAAGAACGTGGTCTTCCCCGCCCCGTTGGGCCCGATGACGGAGTGCAGCGAGCCCTCGTCGACGGCGAGCGTCACCGCGTTGACCGCGACCAGGGCTCCGAAGGACTTCGTGAGCCGCTCGGTCCTAACGAGCGGCATAGCGCCACGCCCAGAAGCGCGCCCACGCCTCGACCACACCACCCCGCAAGAACAGCACCACGACGACGAAGGCGACGCCCAGCAGCAGCGGCCACCGCGCCCACATCGAGGCGACCGACTCCGACAGCCAGATGAAGACGAACGAGCCGATGACGGGGCCGTAGAGCGAGCCCGAGCCGCCGATCAGGGTGGCGAAGACGACGTTGCCGGAGAAGACGAACCCGATGGACTCGAGCGGCACGATGCCGAACAGCATCGCGTAGAGCGCTCCGGCGAGCCCCGAGAAGGCGCCGCCCACCACGAAGGCCGCCAGCTTCATGCGCGGGACGTCGTAGCCCAGAGCTTCGGCGCGCAGCTCGTTGTCGCGGATGGACTGTAAGATTTTGCCGAGCGGCGACTCGACGATGCGTCGCATGACCCAGAGCGCCAGGAGGAAGAGCAGCGCCACGGCCGTGTAGTACGCGAGCGGCGGATGGATGTCGATCCCGAGGACGCTCGGGCGGGGCACGCCGGGCATGCCGTCCTCGCCGCCCGTCACCGTCGTCCACTGATAGGCCGTGAAATAGAACATCTGGTTCAGCGCGAAGGTCAGCATGATGAAGTAGAGGCCGGACCGCTGGACGCAGAGGTAGCCGACCAGCGCCGCGGAGACGGCGCCCACGGCGATGCCGATCGCGAGCGCCAGGAACACGTCGATCCCGTAATACTTCAACAGATAGCCGGCGGCATAGGCGGCCGAGCCGAAGAACGTCGCCTGGCCGAACGAGAGCAGCCCCGTGTAGCCCATCAACAAGTTCAGGCCGAGCCCGAAGATCGCGAAGATCCAGATCTCGGTGGCGATGGTGTGGCGGACGAAGATCGGAAGCAGGACGACCGCCGCCAGAATGGCGAGCCACGCTCGATTCATCGGATGCCGAAGAGGCCCTGCGGACGCACCAGCAGCACGGCCGCCATGACGGCGAAGATGACCGCCACCGAGGCCTCGGGCCAGACCAGCGCCACCAGGCTCTGGGCGACGCCGACGAGCAGCCCCGCCACGATGGAGCCCAGCACGTTGCCGAGCCCCGCCAGCGCGACGACGACGAAGGCGATGCCGAGCATGTCCACGCCCATCCACGGGTTCAGCCCGCGGATCGGCGCGGTCAGCGCGCCGGCGATGCCGGCGAGCACGCAGCCCAGCGCGAAGGCGGCGGTGAAGAGGCGGTGGATGTCGATGCCGAGCAGCGACACCATCTCCTTGTCCTCGATGCCGGCGCGCATGATGGCGCCGTAGCGTGTCTTCTCGAGGAAGAGCCAGGCACCCAGCACGAGCAGCGCCGCCGCCGCCATCACGAAGAGCCGGTACTTCGGGTAGAACGTGATGCCCAGGTCGACGCCGCCGCGCAGGATAGGCGGCGGAAGCTGGCTCATGCCGACGGGGCTCCAGACGATGATGATGCCCTCGGTGATGATGAGCGAGAGACCGAAGGTCAGCAGAAGCTGGTAGTCGTGACCGGCCCGGTACAGCGGCCGGATGCCGCCGTACTCGATCAGGATCCCGAGCAGCCCCACGCCCAGCGGGGCCAGCAGGAGCGCCAGCCAGAAGTTGCCGAGGAGCTGGATCAGCGTGAAGAGGAAATAGGCGCCGAGCGCGAAGAGGGAGCCGTGGGCGAAGTTGGGAATGTTGAGCACGCCCGTGATGATGCTGAGCCCGATGCCCATCAGGGCATAGAGCATCCCCGTGGCGAGCCCGTTCAGAACCTGGCTGAAGAGGAGTGCGAGGTTCAGGCCGGTCCTAGAGGGACCCGATGTCCTTGCAGGCCGCGTACTCCGCCGGCAGCGGCGTCGAGCCGGTGGCGATGATGTCGGCGAAGTCCATCGGACCCTTCATCGCGTCCTTCTTCTTGCACCGCATGAAGAAGTACGGCCGCAGCGTCTGGTGGGTCTTCGGGTCCACGCGCATGCGGCCCACCAGGTCGTCCAGCTCGAGGCCCTCGCAGGCCTTCACGACGTCGGCGACCTCGGTGGACTTGGCCTTGTCCATGGCCGCGAGCGTCATGCGCGTCATCCCGTAGGCGGCGGCCGGCGCGTAGCCAGGAGGGCTGCCGAACTTGGCCTGGTAGCTCTTCACGAACTCGCGCGCGACCGGCGTGTCGGCCGTGTAGTAGAAGTTCGAGCCGACCCAGAGGTTCTCGCGGATCTCCGGGTTGAGCTGCACCAGTTCCTCGACGCCCGAGGACCACGTCATGATGAGCGGGACCTTCGGGGTGAGACCGAAGTTGAAGATCTCGCGGGCGCCGGTCACGGCGTCGAGCCCGAAGTTGATCATGGCCACCACGTCGGGCTTGTTGCCGGCCGCCTTGGTGACGTAGTTCGAGAACTCGCGCTCGCCGAGCGGGTGCCGGTCGGCGCCCACGAACTCGATCCCGTGTCCCTTGGCGACTTCCTTGATGTACTTCTCGACCGACCAGCCGAAGGCGTAGTCGGCGACCAGCAGGTGCCAGCGCTTGGCCTTGGGGTTGGCCTGCATGAAGGTGTCCACCACGGTCTTCGCGGCCGTGTACGGGCTCGCCGCCCACTGGAACGAATAGCGGTGACAGCGCGCGCCCGAGATGTCCTCGGTGCCTCCGCTGAAGTAGTGGAACACCTTCTTCCGCTTGGCGACCTCCGAGACGGCCAGGGCGACGCCCGACGACCACGGGCCGATGATGAATTTCGCCCCGTCGGAGTCGACGGCCTCTTCGCCCCGACGCGTCGCGCTGCCCGCCTTGGTCTCGTCGTCTCGCGTGATGTACTTGATGGACTTGCCCTGCACCTTCATCCCCCGCTCATCGAGGGCCAGCTTCATGCCTCGGTCCAGGACGGGGCCCACGTCGGAGAAGGCGCCGGTGAACGACCAGAGGCCCAGCATGACGACCTCTTTCGGCTGGGCTCGGACTATGGCCGGGAAGCCGAGTCCCGCCGCGGCGGCGGCGCCTCCCAGTCTCATCACGTCCCGTCGGGTGAGTCCGCTCATGTCGAATCCTCCGCGCTCCTGTGGGTTCGATCGCATCCAGGATGGCCTGGTGGGGCGAGAATCAGACCAAGTGGGTCCAGTGTCAAGCGATGCGCGGCCCTCCGGCTGGAGGGCCGCGCCTTTGCTTCCGCGCTCGATCCGAGCTAGACCAGCGTCCTGACCCAGCCGTAGCGCGTGTGGTCCGGAACCGGGCCCTCGGCGAGGTACCGGGCCTTCATCCTGGACAGGTTGTCGGAGGCGAAGCCGGGAAACTCGAGGAGTGTCTTCAAGTCGTGCGGCATTCTCGCCACGAAGTCGGCGGGCACCGGCCGGAACGCCTTGGGCTTCGTCGAGCCCACGTGGTACAGGCGTGCGGAGTTCAGGCCGAGCATGTTCCGCTTGTCGGCCGTGCTGATCTCCGGGTAGTCCCATTTCTCCTGCAGCCTCTCGGGAATCTGGAAGCGCCAGAAGGCCTCGATCTGCCACTGGGGCGAGCCGTACCAGAGGGAATCGGAGCCGAACATGACCCGGCGTGACCCCATGAACTTCAGGAGCTGGCCGATGATGTGAGCCCAGACGGTGGGGAACGTGATGACGGTCGAGGCGAACGTCGAGCCGACCTCCGCGTAGACGTTCGGGAGGTCGTGGGCGAGCTGCGCGAACCGCGTCGTCCAGCGGATGTCGGGGACGCCCTGCCGGAGGGTCGGCCGGCGGCTCAGGAGATTCTGGAGCGGTTCGGGGTTGTAGAAGAGGACCGGTGCGATGCACGAGTGGTAGATGATGAAGTTGAAGGTCGGCCAGTCGTGGGCGGCCTTCGGGATGTCCTCGGGGTTCCCGTTCTCGGGCGTGTCATCCGCGGTCGGCGCGAATCCCTTGTGGATGCAGATATTGCCGAACGCCGGCCGCTCGTCCTGAAGAATGACCTGGTACTTGCGGATGAGCTCGAAGGTGTCATACGCGTCCTGGCCGTCGAGCCTCCACGCGTGCATTTCCTGGGCGTCAGTTTCGCCGCGGTGCTTGGCGGCGAGGGACACGCAATAGCCCTTCCACGAGTCCGGCTTGTTCAGATCGATTTGTCGCTGGATCTCGAACAGATTGGGCCTGCCGGGGTAGAGGAGGCCGTGCGCGTAGAGGCGCTGGGAGCCGGAAATCTGGTTGACGAAGTTTCTCACCCCGGCCGTCTGATCGGCCGTCAACACCTCGAAGTTGTTGCGGGCCTCCAGGACGGTTTTGGGAGGAATTCCCGTGACGAACACGGGCAGGAACCCGGTGATGTTGCTCAGGAGGCCGACGGTCATCTGGCTGTCGAAGAAGAGGGACTTGATGAAGTTCACGAAGTGGAAGATCTCGTGGTCCATCGGGTCGCCGATCAGGGCCGGATTCCAGTTCGTCCAGGCGCCTCCGAGCTCGTCGAGCATCCCGGGCGGAGGATTGAACGGGTTGTAGGGGAACTCGGCGTGCGGCGCGGTCGGCCCCTGGGCGAGGGCTCGGAGCGCTCGGTTGGTCGCCGTCACGCTCTGACGGATCATGTGGAGCTGGTCGTCGAACACGAAGAGGTCTCGCGGCGGGCCCTTCGCCTCGGAGGCCTCGGACTCGAACATCTCGTCGCGATCGACGTCGAAGAACGCGCCGTAGACCTCGTTCATCGCCAGGAAGGTTGCGGCCATGCCTCCCGTGCCTGCCAGAAAGGCGCGCCGGCTGATGCCGAGCTTCTTGGCGGCGCGGTCGGCGAGCTCCTTCGTGCGGGCTTCGACCCGCTTCTGCTCCAGGGTTTGCGGCATGGGCATGTATTCGCCGTTCGACACGATCTGGGTCGGAATCGGTGAGCGGAAGGGTTCGGCTGCGTCGGCTCTGGCACACTTCGCCAGCTGCGCATCACTGAGCCACGTATCGACCTTGCGATCCTCGCGCGACATGTTTCGTTCTCCGTTTCTGGGCCTCTGCGGCACCACCTTGTGCGAGGCAGAACTGGTCGCCAGAGTGCGTGGAGAGGGCCAGGGGCGGGGCGCGAGAGCGGCACAGGCTCAGAGGCATACGACTCCTGGACCCTCGACGGCAGAGACACGCCCGCCCGATCGCCGCGCTTGTCGTCTCACGTCCTCCGTCCCCGGTCCTCGATCGGCTCCCTGGCCGATCTCCTCGGCCATCGTGTCGCCTCCCCGCCTCAGCGCGCGAAGCCGTAGAGCTTGGCCACGTTCCCGCGCGTGATCTTGAACCGGTCCTCCGCGCTGGCGTCCTTGAAGTCGCGCGCCACCACGTCCTGCGAGTGAGGCCACGAGGAGGCCTGGTGGGGATAGTCGGAGGACCACATGAGCTTGTCCACCCCGATGAAGTGGCGATTGGCGACCCCGACGTAGTCGTCGATATACGTGCAGTACATCTGGCGCTGGAAGTATTCGCTGGGCTTCAGGCTCAGCTTGAACCCGGCGGCGTAGCGTCCGCGCTCGAAGGTGCGGTCCATGCGCTGCAAATAGTACGGCAGCCAGCCGCAGTTGTTCTCCGCCGAGACGATCTGGAGCTCCGGGAAGCGATCGAGCACTCCAGCGAAGATGAGCACGCTGAAGGAGCGCTCGATCTCGTGCGACAGGACGGTGGCGCGCATGTAGCGGTCGCTGAAGCTCCACTGGCTCTCCCAGCCCATGCCGGTAATCGAGTGCAGGCTGATCGGAGTGCGCAGCTCCTGGGCCCGGGTCCAGAACGGATCATAGATCTCCGAGCTGTAGGGCTGGTCGGCGGGCGGCGAGCACCAGATCATCGCGCCCTTGAGGCCCATCTTCACGCAGCGCTCGAGCTCCGCCGCGCCCGCCTTGGGCTCGTAGAGCGAGATCATGGCCAGGCCCGCCATGCGCTCGGGCGCGTAGCCGCAGTACGCGGCCAGCCAGTCGTTGTAGACCCGAAAGCACTCCTGCTGGAGGCCGGCGTCCTTCAGCCAGAAGATCCTGAAGCCGAGGGTCGTGTAGAGCACGTCCGCCTCGACCCCGTCGCGCTCGTTGTCTTTCAAGCGCTCCGCCGGGTCCCATCCGCCCGGTCGGGCATCGGCGTAGGTGGCCTTGGTGAGGAACTCGGCCAGCTCCTTCGGAGTCTTGCCCGCCGCCAGCCCGATTCCGATCGGATGAGGCGCGTAGCCTTCGTAGAGAAAGTAGGCGCCGTCCAGCCCAGGAGGGTTCATCACCAGCCGGGGCGCGCGATCCCGGTACTTTCGGTCCACGCGCTCGGCCCACAGGTCAGGCGGCTCGCTCACGTGGGAATCGGCGGAGATCAGCTTGTCGTGCGTCATGTCCAACCTCCTGAGCAGGGTTGCGGGCCGGGAATGCTCTCTCGAGCGCCTCCTCGTACGACGTCGGGTGCGGCTCAGTCGAAGATGATGCCGCCGTCCACGTTGAAGGACTGGCCGGTGATGTTGCGCGCTCCGGGCGAGGCCAGGAACACGGCCAGCGCGGCGACGTCCTCGGGCTCGTTCGGTCTCCCGAGCGGGATGGCGGCGTTGCGCCGGCGCTCCATCTCCTCGACGCTGAGACCTTCGGCGGCCGCGCGCGTCCGCAGATTGGCGTCCGACAGCGCGCTGAGCGTCGTGCCCGGGCAGATGGCGTTCACGTTGATGTTGTGCGGAGCGAGCTGGAGCGACGCCATGCGCGTCATGCTGATGACGGCGCCCTTGCTGCCGGCGTAGATCACGTTCGAGGCGCCGGAATACCCCTTGCCGGCGATGGACGCGATGTTGACGATCACGCCGCTGCGCCGCGGGATCATCTGGCGCGCGACCCGCTGCAGGCAGAAGAAGACGCCCTTGCCGTTGACGCGCATGATGCGATCCCAGTCCTCTTCCGTGAGATCCATGATGTAGGCGCGCCGCGTGACGCCGGCGTTGTTCACGAGGATGTCGATCTGGCCGAACGTGTCGGCGGCCTGGCGGACCATCCCGTCGATGCTCTTGAGGTCGCCGACGTCGGCGCCGAGGGCCAGCCCCTTGCGCCCGAGCGCGCCGACGGCGTCGGCCGTCGCCTTGACCGCCCCCTGGTCGACGTCGACGGCCACGACGTGCGCGCCGCTCCGCGCCAGGGCCAGCGCGGTCGCGCGGCCGATACCGCGCGCGGCGCCGGTGACGAGGGCGACTCGATCCGCGAGCGGCTGGCCGGCGTCCGCCATCGCTAGGCTCCCGGCGGCGTCAGGAGGTCGGGGATCACCCACTTGGCCGGACGGCCCGCGGCCACGCGCTGGATGTTGTCGAAGCCGTTCCGGAACCGCGCCGCCCAGTTCTCCCAGGTCGGCCCGGCCGAGTGCGGCGTGAGGGTGACGTTCTTCAGCGCGTAGAGCGGGTGATTGGCCTTCGCCGGCTCCTCGACCAGCACGTCGAGCCCGGCCGCGAGGATCTGCCCCGCCGTCAGCGCCTTGTGAAGCGCCGTCTCGTCCACGACCGGGCCGCGGCAGGTATTGACGAGGATGGCGCTCTTCTTCATCATCGCGAGCTCGCGCGCGCCGATGAGATTCCGCGTGCTGTCGTCGAGCGGCACGTGCAGGCTGACGATGTCCGACCCTTGGAGAAGCTCGGTGAAGAGGACGAAGCGGACGCCGAGGGCGTCTTCCTGGTCCTCGGTGAGCCGCGCGATGTCGTAGTACAGGACGTTCATGTTGAAGGCGTGCGCGAGCCGGGCGACCTTCTTGCCGATGTTGCCGAGACCCACGATGCCAAGCGTCTTGCCGTGGAGCTCGAACACCCGCGAGTCGAAGTGGTTGCCCACGCGCCACTTGCCGGCGACCACGTCGTTGTGGAACACGACCAGCCGCTTGAGGACCGCGAGCATCAGCATGATCGCGTGCTCCGAGACGGCGATCGCGTTGGCGCCGCCGTTGTTGGCGACCGGCACCTTCGCCTTCCTCGCCGACTCGACGTCGACACGGTCGTAGCCGGCGCTGAGGAGCTGGACCAGCTTCAGCTTGGGCGCCGACCGGAAGAACTCACCGCCGATCGGGCGGCCGAGCCCCATGACGTACTCCGCGTCCTTGACCGCGTCGTAGAAGGCCGGGGTGTCCTGGTCGACGACCACGAGCTCGAAGCCGGGAGGCGTGAGCGATTTCGCGATATCCAGGATCGCGTCGGGTTGCTTGGGAATGAAGACGATCTTGGTCGCCATGTCCGGCTCCTTTCGAGGTTTGACGAGGCGGTTACGAAAGTGGAACGGTCGCCGTCACGCAGATCTGGTCACCGAGGACGCGCGTGGTGTGCCCCTTGCCCGTCGTGTCCTCGACCAGTCGAGCGTCACCCGGTCCGAACACGTGCTTCGAGCCGTCGCCCAGGCCGATCTCGAGCTGCCCGGAGAGGATGATGACGAACTGGCGGCGGGGGGCCGGATGCCAGTCGAGGAACTGGCCGGCGGGCCATTCGCGGAACGAGATCTGGCTGGCCGGAAGCCCTTTCAGCCAGTCGGGCTTCGCCTTGAGGTCGATCTTCTCGATGTGCCCTTGCTGATCCGCGCCCGCGTACAGCCGGAATGTCCCCATCGCCCCCTCCTTCTCGTCGTCGTTGTCGGAACCGGGGGGATGCTAGCATAGAAGCGCGCATATGACCGGCCGCATGCCGGGACCGACGTCCCACACGTTCTTCTCCCAGCGCCTGCGCCTTCACTACGTCGACTGGGGCAACGCGACGAAGCCGCCGCTGGTGCTGCTGCACGGCGGGCGGGACCACTGCCGCAACTGGGACTGGACGGCCGAGGCGCTGCGGGATGACTGGCACGTTTTGGCACCCGACCTCCGGGGACACGGCGACAGCCAGTGGTCGACGGACGGCAGCTACACCCTGGCCGGCTACATCTACGACCTGGCCCAGCTCATCCATCAGCAGCGCCTGGCGCCGGCGACGATCGTCGCCCACTCGCTCGGCGGCCAGATCGCTCTCCGGTACGCCGGCCTCTATCCCGACACCGTCGCCCGGCTGGTGGCCATCGAGGGGCTGGGCCCCTCGCCGGCGCAGCTCAAGAGGGGCGTCGCCAAGACGATCGTCGAGCGCGTGGACGAGTGGATCGCCGAGCAGCGCACCCTCGCCGCGCGGCTGCCACGGCGTTACGCGTCGATCGAGGACGCGTTCCGGCGCATGCAGGAGGAGAACCCGCACCTCACCGCCGAGCAGGCCCGGCACCTGACGGTGCACGGCGCCAACCAGAACGAGGACGGGACGTACAGCTGGAAGTTCGACAACTACGTGCGCGCCTGGCCGCCCTACGACATGCGGGGCCGCGACATCCAGCTTCTCTGGTCGCGGATCGCATGCCCGACGCTCCTCCTGTACGGCAAGGAGAGCCGGGCGGGCAATCCGGCCGAGGACGGGCGCGCCGCGCATTTCCGCCACGCGAAGGTCACCGGCGTCGAGGGCGCCGGCCACTGGCTCCACCACGACCGGCTGGAGGAGTTTCTCCGAATCGTCCGGGGCTTCCTCGCGCGGTGAAGGAGTTGCGGCCGGGGCCCCAATCCGGGCATTCTCTGCGCACACACTGAGGGCTCGGGCCGAGGCCCGAGAGAATGGGAGGCGCCCGTGCCACAGCGGCTCGAGGGGTTGGGGCGGTTGGCCGTTTTGATCCTGCGACTCTTCCTCGGCTTCGTCTTCGTGATGCACGGATCTCAAAAGCTCCTGGGCGCGTTCGGTGGCTCCGGAATCGCGGGCGTCGCCGGCATGCTCGGGAAGCTCGGCATCGAGCCGAGCCTCATCTGGGCCTGGGTCTTGTCGATCACCGAGTTCGGCGGCGGCATTTGCATCTTCCTGGGCTTCCTGACCCGCTTCTGGGCCGCGGGGCTCGTGATCGACATGTCGGTCGCGATCCTCAAGGTGCACCTCGCCAACGGCTTCTTCGCGAGCAAGAACGGCTTCGAGCTTCCAATGACGCTCGGGGTGGTCGCCCTGACGATCTTGCTGGCGGGACCCGGCACGGTCTCGGTCGATCACGCCACGGGAATCGAAAAACGCGCGACCTGAGCGGCGTGACAGACCGGGGACGCGACCGAGGCGCCCGGGCGGCTGACCGGGCTC
Organism: Binatia bacterium; assembly: GCA_035635995.1. Taxonomy (GTDB): domain Bacteria; phylum Methylomirabilota; class Methylomirabilia; order Rokubacteriales; family CSP1-6; genus AR31. The sequence goes on from DASPZZ010000112.1 coordinate 46,170, forward strand.
GCGCACTCGCGCTTCTGCAGCGGGCGGACCGGTGATCGAGTAAGCTCTGAGTCTCTTCATCCACGAGGAGGGATTCGACGATGACCTCGAATGGCGATCGCTTCGACGTCGGTGGTGTCCTCCTGCCGCGGCCCTTCAGGATTCGACGGCTCGGTCATTTCGGCTTCAACGCGGTCAAGATGGCCGAATCGCTCGAGTTCTACCGGGGGCTGCTCGGCTTCAAGCATTCCGACGTCCTGGACTTCGGCAAGATGCCGTGGGCGCCGAAGGGCGCCGACCTCGGCGACACGCGCGGCTACTTCATGCGCTACGGAACGGACCACCACGCGTTCGTCCTCTTCAACAAGACGGTGCTGGACCATCGCCCGGACAGAAAGTTCGCGCCGGAGGTGACCGTCAACCAGATCACCTGGCAGTGCGGCAGCCTCAAGGAGATCATGGACGCCCACACCTATTTCCAGAACCAGGGTGTGCCGATCCAGCGTGTGGGCCGTGACATGCCCGGGAGCAACTGGCACGTGTACGTGTACGACCCCGACGGCCACACCATCGAGCTCTACTACGGCATCGAGCAGATCGGCTGGAATCAGCTGAGCAAGCCCAGCGAGATGTACTACCGCGGCTTCCGCGAGAAGCCA
>DASPZZ010000113.1:0-1868 GCA_035635995.1 Binatia bacterium
CGGCCTCGAGAGCTTCCTGTCGACGCCGAAGCGGGTCGAGGTGCTGGCACGCCTGTGCGCCGAGGGCTACGCGGGCAAGATGGTGCTCTCGCACGACGCCAACTGCTGGTCCGACATGCTCTCCGAGGAAGCCAAGCTCCGGACGCGGCCGCAGTGGAACTACAACCACATCCCGGACGACATCCTCCCGGCCCTCCGCAAGGCGGGCGTCAAGGAGGATCAGATCGAGCAGATGCTCGTGAGGAATCCTCGCGCGATCTTCGAGGCGCAGAAGAAGGCGTGAAGCGGCTCGCCTCCGTCGCCGCTCTGCTCGTGCTCCTCGGCGCCCTCGAGGCGCGCGCGGAGCCGACAGGCTCGGCGCTCCCCGGGCTCGAGGGCTACGACGAGCTCATGACGGCGCTGCTCAAGAAGTGGGACGTTCCCGGCGCCGGGCTCGCCGTCGCGCACAAGGAGAAGCTCATCCTGGTGCGAGGCTACGGATTCGCCAACACGGAGCGCTCGGTCGCCGTGGGACCGGCGAGCCTCTTCCGTGTCGCCAGTCTCTCGAAGACCATCACCGCGGTGGCCGTCCTGCAGCTGGTCCAGGGTGGCCGCCTCAAGCTCGACGACAAGGTGTTGCCGATCCTCGGTGACGCCGGTCCGCGCCCCGACCGTGTCATGGACTCTCGCGTCCGCGATATCACGGTGCGCCACCTGCTCCAGCATTCGGGCGGCTTCGATCGCGATCGGTCGGGCGACGTCGTCTTCTTGCCGCGGGCGGCCGACGCGGCTCAGCGCCAGGGTGGGCCGCTGCCGCCCGACTGCCCGACCATCCTGCGCGACGCGCTCGAGCGCACGCTCGACTTCGCGCCGGGCGAGCGATTCGCGTACTCGAACATCGGCTACTGTATCCTCGGGCGCGTCGTCGAGCGCGTGACGGGCACTCCGTACGAGACTCACGTGCGTGAGCACGTCCTGGCTCCGGCCGGCGCCACGCACATGAAGGTCGGCCGCACCTTGCAGCCGGCCGAGGGCGAAGTGACGTACTACGACTACCGCGGAGCGAAAGAAGTGAAGGCCATGCCGGGTCTCGGCCTGAGGGTGGCGCCCCAGCCCTACGGCGCCTTCGCGCTCGAGACGATGGATTCGTACGGAGGCTGGATCGGCGCGCCCATCGACTACCTGCGATTCACCCTTGCGATCGACGGGCGGCGCGGCTCGGCGCTCCTGAACGCGGCGAGCCTCGCCGAAATGAATGCTCCCGCCGAGCTGAACGAAGCGGCCGACGGCGAAGAGTCGAACGGGAACGGTGTCTACTACGGTCTTGGTATACGGGTCCGACCCGTCAGGAACGGCGCCAACCTGTTCCACACCGGCTCGCTCCCCGGCACGAGCACCCTGGCCGTTCGCACCGCCGACGGATTCGCCTGGGTGGTCATGTTCAACAGCCGGCCGCAGGACAAGAATGGCTTCAGAGTCGATGTCGACCGGGGCCTGTGGGCCGCCAAGGGCAAGGTGAAGCGATGGCCGAACGCCGATCTGTTCCCATCACGCTGACCTGCGCGGACTACGCGCGCATCATGCCGCTCGCGATCGGCGAAGTGAAGCCCGACAACATCGCGCTCACGATGATCCTCGGCAGTCGCGGCTCGTGGCCCGCACGCGCCGAGATGCTCCGTCGCGCCGTGCAGGACCCGGCGGTGCAGGGCGGTGAGTGGTCGATGGCGCAGTACCTCTACCGGATCGACAAGGGCGACCGACGCTACGTCGGCATTCCCGTGTTCCCGCTGCGCAACTTCACCGCGCGTGACCTCTACATCCGCCGGGGCGGGCCGATCCGGTCGGTGGCCGATCTGGCCGGCAAGCGGATCGGCATGTACAGCTACACC
>DASPZZ010000114.1:0-1853 GCA_035635995.1 Binatia bacterium
CGCCTGTGCGCCGAGGGCTACGCGGGCAAGATGGTGCTCTCGCACGACGCCAACTGCTGGTCCGACATGCTCTCCGAGGAAGCCAAGCTCCGCACGCGGCCGCAGTGGAACTACAACCACATCCCTGACGACATCCTCCCGGCCCTCCGCAAGGCGGGGGTGAAGGAGGATCAGATCGAGCAGATGCTCGTGAGGAATCCTCGCGCGATCTTCGAGGCGCAGAAGAAGGCGTGAAGCCGCTCGCCGCCGTCGCCGCCGTTCTGCTCGTGCTCCTCGGCGCCCTCGAGGCGCGGGCGGAGCCGTCGGGCTCGGCGCTCCCCGGGCTCGAGGTCTACGACGAGCTCATGGCGGCGCTGCTCAAGAAATGGGACGTTCCCGGTGCCGGGCTCGCCGTCGCGCACAAGGACAAGCTCATCCTGGTGCGAGGCTACGGATTCGCTAACAAGGAGCGCTCGGTCGCCGTGGGACCGGCGAGCCTCTTCCGTGTCGCCAGCCTCTCGAAGACCATCACCGCGGTCGCCGTGCTGCAACTCGTCCAGGGCGGCCGCCTCGAGCTCGACGACAAGGTGTTGCCAATCCTGGGTGACGCCGGTCCGCGCCCCGACCGCATCACGGATTCCCGCGTCCGCGATATCACGGTGCGCCACCTGCTCCAGCACTCCGGCGGCTTCGACCGCGACCGCTCGGGCGACGTCGCTTTCTTGCCGCGCGCGGCCGACGCGGCCCAGCGTCAGGGCGGGCCGCTGCCGCCCGACTGCCCGACTATCCTGCGCGACACGCTCGAGCGCACGCTCGACTTCGCCCCGGGCGAGCGATTCGCGTACTCGAACATCGGCTACTGTATCCTCGGGCGCGTCGTCGAGCGCGTGACGGGCTCTCCGTACGAGGCTCACGTGCGCGAGCACGTCCTGGCGCCGGCCGGCGTCACGCGCATGCAGGTCGGCCGCACCTTGCAGCCGGCCGAGGGCGAGGTGACTTACTACGACTACCGCGGGGCGAAAGAAGTGAAGGCCATGCCGGGTCTCGGCTTGAGAGTGGCGCCCCAGCCCTACGGCGCCTTCGCGCTCGAGACGATGGATTCGTACGGAGGCTGGATCGCCGCGCCGATCGACTACCTGCGCTTCATTCTCGCGATCGACGGGCGGCGCGGTGCGGCGCTCCTGAACGCGACGAGCCTCGCCGAGATGAATGCGCCCGCCCTGAAGGAAGCGACCGGCGGCGAAGAGTGGAACGGGAACGGTGTCTACTACGGCCTCGGGATCCGGGTCCGACCCGTGAGGAACGGCGCCAACCTGTTCCACACCGGCTCGATCCCCGGGACGAGCACCCTGGCCATTCGCACCGCCGACGGATTCGCCTGGGTCGTCATGTTCAACGGCCGGCCGCAGGACAAGAACGGCTTCAGGGCCGATGTCGACCGGGGCCTGTGGGCCGCTAAGGGCAAGGTGAAGCGATGGCCGAGCGGCGATCTGTTCTGACAGAACCGGTGAGGACTCATGGCTGAGATTTTGATCACGCTGACCTGCGCGGACTACGCGCGCATCATGCCGCTCGCGATCGGCGAGGTGAAGCCCGACAAGATCGCGCTCACGATGATCCTCGGCAGTCGCGGCTCGTGGCCGGCGCGCGCCGAGATGCTCCGTCGCGCCGTGCAGGACCCGGCGGTGCAGGGTGGTGAGTGGTCGATGGCGCAGTACCTCTACCGGATCGATAAGGGCGACCGACGCTACGTCGGCATTCCCGTGTTCCCGCTGCGCAACTTCACCGCGCGTGACCTCTACATCCGCCGGGGCGGGCCGATCCGGTCGGTGGCCGATCTGGCCGGCAAGCGGATCGGCATGTACAGCTACACC
>DASPZZ010000115.1:0-45216 GCA_035635995.1 Binatia bacterium
TCATCGCCAGCGCGATCGCGTAGCCCCCGAGCATGGCGAAGCCGCCGTGGGCGAGGTTGACGAAGCCCATCAGGCCCATCGTGACCGAGAGGCCCACCGACACGATGAACAGCACCATGCCGGCGGCCACGCCGCCCAGGAGCATGCTGGCGACGTCGACGCCGAAGATCACGGGAGCGCCGGTCGGCGGGAGGCGCTCACCTCACTTGGGAGCGCACGGCCCGATCTTCTGCTCCTTGCAGGCGTCCTTGACCCCGTCGATCTTGCCGATCACCTTCTGGTAGACGCGGCCGTCCTTCATCATCGCCTCGGACAGGTACTCGTTCATGACGATGTCGCGGGTGACGGGGTCGATCATGATGGGGCCGCGCGGGCTCGCAAACTTCCAGCCCTTGAGCGCCTCCAGCGCCGCCTCGGTCTCGATCTTGCCCTTGAGCGTCTGGACGACGTGGACGATCGCCGCCATGCCGTCGTAGCCGCCGACGGCCATGAAGTCGGGGGTAGCAGTGGCGCCGTACTCCTTCTTCCACGCCTCGACGAACCGCTTGTTCTCGGGATTGTCGAGATCGGCGTGGTAGTGGTGCATCGTGATGAGGCCCACCGCCGCCGCGCCCATGGCCTGCAGCTTGGTGTCCTGGGTGATGTCGCCCGGACCGATCAGCTTGATGCCGGCTTCCCGCATGCCGAGCGCGGCATAGGTCTTGACCACCGCGGCCGCATGGTCACCGGCCGGGACGAACACGAAGAAGACGTCCGGCTTCTTGTCCTTGGCGCGCTGGAAGAACGGGGTGAAGTCGGGCACCGCCCCCGCGCCGCCCATCGGGATCTCGTCGATCACCTTGCCGCCCGTGGCTTCGAAGCTGCGCTTGAACGCGGCGAGGCTGTCCTTGCCGGGCGGAAAGTCGGTGTAGCCGACGACGGCGGTCTTCGCCTGCAAGAGCTTGGACGAGGCCTCGCCCAGGGCGTAGCCGGCATGCCACATGCTGAACGAGGTGCGAACGTAGTAGGGCGACATGTTCGTGATGTGCGCCGTACCCGCGTTCATGATCACCGCGAGCTTCTTGCCCGCGGTCACGATCGGCGCGGACGCGATCGCATTCGGCGAATAGATCCAGCCGGCAAGGATGTCGACGTTGTCCTGGGTCAGGAGCTCCTGCACGGCGATCTTGGCGTTGGCGCCGCCGGGATCCTTCACGTCGCGCTTGATCAGGGTGATCTTGTACGGCTTCACCTTGTCCGCGTTGAGCTTGAGGTAGAGCTCCATCCCGCGGTCCACCAGCTGGGCGAACTCGGCGCCGATGCCGGTGTACGGCAGGTTGACGCCGACTTTCACCTCCTGCGCGTGCGCCCACGAGGTGGTCAGGGCGAGCGCGGCGGCGACCGCGATGATCCGCTTCGTCATGAGAGTCTTCCTCCCGGAGGGTTCGAGCTCGGGCGGTCGATCACCGACCGATATGGCTCTGTCTCCCGTACGAGAAGGTCGCAACGTGCGGCGAGCGTAGCCCGGTGACGCCGACGGGTCAAGGCGGTGCCGAGTGTGCGATGATCTGGGGCCAGGACGTGACGCCTGCCGCGCGGCGCCGCATCCTGTGCGACAATGCGCGCGCGCAGTACGGATTGTAGGGACGACCACAGAGTCAGGAGGACGAACGTGGCGAAGTTCAAGGTGGTCACACCGAGTGGTGCAAGCTCCTCCGTGCCCGGCGCGGGTTACAAGCTGGAGATGGAGGCCCTCGCGCCGATCGACGCCGAGATCGTCGAGATCGCGGCGAAGACCGACGAAGAGTTCGTCAAGGAAGCGCGCGACGCCGATGCGCTCTACGCGAAGGGACAGCGCATCACCAAGCGCCTCATCGACGGTCTCGCGCGGTGCAAGGTGATCGCGCTCGGCAGCGTCGGCGTCGATTCCGTCGACGTCGCAGCGGCCACCGCCCGGGGGATCCCGGTCACCAACGTCCCCGACACGTTCATCGAGGAAGTCGCCGACCACGCCATGATGCTGATCCTCGCCACCTTCCGCCGCCTCACCACGATGGACCGGATGGTTCGGGAAGGACGCTGGGCCGAGGGACGACCGCTCCTGTCCCAGTTCCCGCGACTCATGGGCCAGACCCTGGGCCTCATCGCCTTCGGCCACGTGGCCCGGGCGGTCGCGGTGCGGGCGCGGGCGTTCGGCGTGCACATCCTGGCCTACGATCCCTACGTCGAGGAGCTGGTCGTGAGCCAGTACGGGGTGGAGCCGGTGAACCTCACCGAGCTCCTGCAGCGCTCGGACATCGTCTCCATGCACGCCCCGTCCACCGCCGACGCCCATCACATGATGACGGAGCACCACTTCCGGCTGATGAAGCCGGAGGCGCTCTTCATCAGCACCGGTCGCGGCCCGACCACGGACGAGCCCGCGCTGATCAAGGCGCTGAAGGAAGGCTGGATCGCCGCCGCCGGGCTGGACGTGCTCGAGCAGGAGCCACCCGACCCGAACAATCCGCTGTTGAAGATGGACAACGTCATCCTCACACCGCACGTGGCGTCGGCCTCCGCGAGGTTCGACCCCGTGCGCAAGCGCCGCGTCGGGCAGGAGATCGCGCTGGTGCTGAACGGCCGGTGGCCACGGAGCTGCGTGAACCCGTCGGTGCTCGAAAAGAGCGCGCTCGCGCGCTGGCAGCCCTATTCGATGGAGCGTGGGCCCGGCGCGTAGAGGAGGCCGGCATGGCACGCAAGCGAGTCGCCCTCAAAGACCCGGCCCGCTTCAGCGACCCGGCGAACCTCACCTGGGAGCGCTACGTCGCCATGCAGGCCCGCGAGCGCGAGCGGTACCTGGCGGAGCGCACCACCATTCCCGAGGACGCGCTGAACTACAAGAACGTCAGCCCGCGATACCTGAAGAACGCGGTCGACCAGTTCGCCAACAATTACTATTCCGAGCTGTCGGCCACCCACTACGTGGCGACCGCCGCCGCCAACGCGCCCTTCGACGAGCTCAAGAAGTCCGCGTTGTTCCAGCTCGCGGACGAACAGCGCCATCTGGAGATGGACCGGGAAGTGTTCGAGCGGGCCGGCATCCCCGAGCGTGACTGGCTGGCCGCGTGGGAATCGCCGGGAACGACGTGCCGCTTCTTCCGCCACTTGCTCGAGCTCGAGGACAGCATCGAGATTCTCGTCAAGGGCAACTTCGTCGCGGAGGGCGCCGCCGGACCCGGCACCTTCACCGTCCTCGCGGACGGCGCGGAAGCCCGCGGCGACGTGCTGTCGGCCGTGAACCATCGGGCGCGCATCCGCGACGAGACGCGCCACATCAGCTACGGCCGCGCCCTCGTCAAGGCGTTGATCGAGGACGATCCGGGGAATCTCGACACGATCCAGCAGTGGCAGGACGAGAGCCTTCGCCTCTTCGCCGAGGTGGCTCGGGGCGGCGAGCGCCAGGAGTGGTGGGAGGGGTTTCTCGCCTCGTACTACAAGATCGCGCTGCCGCTCGGGCTTCGGGTTACTGGTTTTTGATCGGGGGGAGCGAGCGCCGCTCCCCCCGATTCCCCCCACTGGGCTCCCTCGCCGTCCAGTGACGAGGTCGTGGCGCCGGCAAAGCCGGCGCTCGGAAAGAGTCTCTTCGAGCGCCCCCTAGCTGTTCCGGTGCATCCTCGGGCCGGTGGCCAGGAACCGGCCAGGGCTGATGACGGATCGTCCACTCTAGAGTCCCTGCCCTTTCGGGAAATATCTGCTATTCCAGCTAGTTATGATCTGCTCGGTCCTGGTACGCTGATTGCTGGAAAAGGGTAGCCCTAAACAGGCGAACCCTATGCGCGTACTGGTCATCGACGACGATCAGGCTGTCTGCGAGGTCTTCGGGGAGTTCCTCCACGAGATCGGCCACGAGCCGCTCATCACGCACACGGCCGAGACGGCGCTCGACACCCTGCGCGCCGAGAAGCCCGACGCCGTCCTGCTCGACGTGTGCTTGCCCGGGATGAGCGGGCTCGACTTCCTGAAGCTCGAGGCGGTGCGCGATCTGCACGTCCCGATTCTGGTGATCTCCGGCCGGGCGACCGAGAGCCAGGCCCAGGAATGCCTGCGGGCCGGGGCCTTCGACTTCATCGGAAAGCCGGTCGCGCTGCGGCGCCTGCAAGAGGCGCTCGCGTGCTTCGAGCCGCGTCCCCAGGCGCCGAGCAAGGGCGACGCCGCCGAGCTCGAGCGACGCCGCGCGCCACGGGCCATGCTCGCCTTGCCGGTGCGGGTCCGCGAGCAAAGCGGCGCCGAGTGGGAATCGACCTCGGTGAACCTCAGTGCCTCCGGCATCAAGGTCCGCGGGAACGGGTCGCGTCACGCCGGGCGGACGGCGACGCTCTCGATCGCGCTGCCGGAGAGCGGGACACCGCTCGAGGTTCCGTCGATCCTCATCCGCGCCGACGACGAGGGGTACGCGTTCGCCTTCAAGGATCGCGCCGACGAGCGACTCCAGGAGCTCGGCGAGCTGGTCCGGCGCTCCGTGGGCGCGCCGACGGCCGACGTCCAATCCCACGTCCGCATCCTGCACCGCATCGGCGAAGCGATCAGCGCGACCCTCGACGTCGATGAGGTCCTGCGCATCGCGCTGGACGCCCTCACGCACGTCACCGGTCACGAGATCTCGAGCCTCCACCTGCTGTCGGCGGACGGCACGACGCTGCACCTGCGGGGCGACCGGGGCCTGCGGCCGCGTCTGCGCGAGATCAATCGGGAGCTCCCGACCGGGCAAGGCCTCATCGGCGGCGTGGCGGCCACCGGCAAGACCCTGCACTGGGCGCACGTCAGCGAATCCGCCGACCTCCTGCCGGCGGCCCGGGTCGCGGTCACGCAGGAAGGGATCCACGCGTTCGTGTGCGTGCCGATCCACAGCCGGGGGCGGATCCTCGGCGCGCTGTCGCTCGGCCGCCGCACGCGCGAGGCGTTCACGGAATCCGAGATCGCGCTGGTCGAAGCGAGCGCGAACCAGATCGGCCTGGCCCTGCAGAACGCGCAGCTCTACTCCGCGACGCGGCGCCAGCTCGAGGACCTCAAGTCAGCCGAGGCCCAGCTGATCGAAGGCGACAAGCTCTCGACGGTCGGCAAGCTGGCGGCGGGCCTCGCGCACGAGACGCGCAACCGGCTGACGGCCATCCTCGGCCAGGCCGAGCTCCTGCTCATGGGCTCGGACGATCCGATCAAGAGCCGGGAGCGCCTGCACACCATCGTCCAGGAGACTTCGCGCGCGGCGCAGATGCTCCAGAACCTCCTGCGGTTCACCGGGAGCCACTCGACCGAGCGTCGCCCCTGCACCCTGGAGGATCAGATCCGGTGGGTGCTCGAGCTCAAGGGCCACCAGCTCCGCCGGGACGGGGTCCAGGTCGTCACCGAGCTCGGGCCCTCCAGTCCGGTGCTGGCCGACGACGGTCAGCTCCAGCAGGTGCTGCTCAATCTCGTCCAGAACGCGCACCAGGCGATGGCCGCACACGCGGAACCCCGCGTGCTGACCATTCGCCTGTCGGAGACGGGGAAGAACGTCCGCCTGGAAGTGCTCGATTCCGGGCCGGGCATCCATCCGAACGTGCTTCCGCGCATCTTCGAGGCCTTTACCACGACGAAGGCGCCGGGCGAGGGCACAGGGCTCGGCCTCTGGGTCTCGTACGCGATCATCGAGCAGCACCAGGGCTCTCTCCGCGCCAGCAACCGTCCGGAAGGCGGGGCGGCGTTCGTGATCGAGCTGCCCGCAAGCGTCTGAGGAGCGCCGGTTCCTCGACCGGAGCGGCGCGGTGAGCTCGTTCCGCTGCACGCCTCCAAGCCGACCGCGGACGCCGCGGCCGTGGAGGTCGCGTTCCGCTCCTGAGGTCGCGACCGCCGAGCGCCCCGCCTACCGGAAGGCCGGCATCACCTCGTGGGTCAGGACGCGCAGCGTCCGTTGCATCCGCTCCATCGGGAGCAGCCCGCCCGGGTTCAATTCGGCCACGACACCGGTCAACCCGAGCTCGTCCCGCACCTGGGCGATGCGGTCGATCAGACCCGCGGCGGTCCCGAACGCGACACGCGTCCTCAGAATTTCCTCGTAGGTGAGCTCGTCGACCTTCTCCGAGAGCGTCCGACGCCGCTCCTCGGGGCCGGTGTCGGCGCGCCCGAGCCCCGACCGGGTCAGCTCGGCGTGACGCCGGTAGAAATACGTGATGTTTTCGCGGGGCTCGTCGAGGGCCTCGCGCTCCGACGGGGCCGCGTACACCGGAAGACGGAGACACACGTCGCCGTCCCCGGGATGACCGGCGTCGCGCCAGGCCTTCCGGTAGGTCTGCAGGTGCACCCGGAGCTCCGGGATATCCAGGTCGCGGACTCCGACGAAGAGGGGTAGTCCGGCGCGGCCCACGAAGGGAAAGGTCTCCCGGGAGTTGGCGGCCATCCGGAGAGGCGGATGAGGACGCTGAACCGGCCGGGGCGAGACCGCGACGTTCTGGAACCGATAGAACTTGCCCTCGAAGCTGAACCGCTCGCCCTTCCACGCCTGGAGGATGACCGCGAGGTTTTCCTGGAACCGCGCCTGGCTCTCGGCATAGGGAATGCCGAGCGCGTCGTAGGCGCGCGGCGAGCCGCTGCGCCCGATGCCGAAATCGAAGCGGCCCTCGCTGAGATGATCGATCGTCGCGACGTCTTCGGCGATGCGCAGCGGATTGCTCAGCGGCAGCACCTGAATCGCCGTGCCGACCCGCACGCGACGCGTCCGGGCCGCGATGAAGCCCGCGAGCGCGATCGGCGACGAGAGCACCGAGCGGCCGGGATTGAAGTGGATCTCGCCGAGCCACACGCCGTCGATGCCCCATGCCTCGGCCGCTTCCACGAGCTCGAACGTCTCGCGAAACCACGTGGCTTCGTCGCTTCCGTGGCGCAATTCCTCGATGAAGATTCCGAAATGCATCGCGGTCCGACCTCCCGATCGAGCTTGGAGTTCCGGAAATTCGACGACCGAACTCGCCGCGTCAGCGACGACGCATCGAGTGTAGTCGAAGCGCCGCCGGAGCGGAAGCACGCGCGGTCGTCAGGCCGGTCACGTCACGCGATGCGGGCGGGCGCCCTCAGCAGGCCGGGCGGCGGAGCACCTCGGGCGAGATCTTGCGCGCAACCAGTTGGCCGTCGCGCCGGTCGCCGACCAGGCGGCGGTTCTCCACGACGACGCGGCCACGGAGAATCGTGGTGACCGGCCAGCCCTGGATCGCCCAGCCCTCCCAGGGGCTGTAGTCGCTCACGTGAAAGTCCTCCCGCGCGAGCGTCTTCTTGATCGCGGGATCGATGATCGCGATGTCTGCGTCGCTGCCGGGGGCGAGGACGCCCTTGCGCGGGTAGAGCCCGAGGATCCTCGCGGCGTTCGTGGAGGTGACGTCCGCGAACCGCTCGAGCGACATCCGCCGCTTCACGACGCCTTCGGAATAGACGATGCCCATCCGCGCCTCGGCGCCGAGGTTGCCGCCCGTCACGTTCTCGAGGTCCTGGCCACGGAGCTTCAGCTCGAGCGACGTCGGAAACTCGTCGGTCGCCGTCGTCGAGATCCCATCGCGCACGAGCCCGTTCCAGAGCGCCGCCTGGTCTTCGGGATACTTCAGCGACGGGTACGTGTGGTAGCAGAAGCCGCGCGGAGTCTTGTAGTCCTCGGCGGTGAAGCAGGTGTAGTGATGCAGCGTCTCGGCGTAGATCGGATACCCCGCGGCCCGTGCCTCGGCGACGGCGTCGACGCCCTCGCGGGCCGACGTGTGGACGAAGTAGACGCCGGCGCCGGTGTGCGCCGCGAGCTGGATCGTGCGACGGAACGCGAGCTTCTCCGAGAGCTTGTTGTGCACGAGGGGCAGCAGCCAGCCGTCCGTCTGCTTCTCCTCGCGGAACTTCTCGTACATGAACTGCACGATGTCCTGGTCCTCGGCGTGGACGACCATGAGGCCGCCGTGCGGAACGACCTTCTCCATCGCCAGCTGGATCCGCCCGAAGTCGAGCCGATAGGGATGGCGCTTGGGATGCGGCGGCAGCACCTCGACCGTGAAGACCTTGAAGCTCGGGAAGCCCGCCTGGATCGCCTCGGGAATCTGATCGAAGACCTTGAGGGGCAGCTGCCCCTGCAGCGCCACGTGGAAGGAGTAGTCCGCGTAGGAGTTGCCCTTCCAGCGCGCGGCCCGGGTCTCGATCACCTGCTGGACGTCGGTCCCGGGGCGCACGAAGCAGAAATCCACGTGAGTGGTCGTTCCCCCGAAGACCATCCCGCGCGTGTCCTCCTCGGGGCCGAGCGTATGGAGGTTCTCCTCGGGCTGCATCGAGATGAAGTGCGCGAGGTGCGTGTGCGGCTCGACGCCTCCGGGCACGACGATCTTGCCGGTCGCGTCGATCACACGTCCCGCCTCGAGCGCGTGCTCGGGCACGCCGAGGGCGACGATGCGCTCCCCCTCGATGGCGATGTCCCACCGGCCGACGCCCTGCGGCGTCACTACGTCGCCTCCACGAATCAGGAGATCCAGCATCGCTCGTCCTCCTCGGGTCACCGCGGGCCGTTCCTGGCCGCTCACGGCGCGTGCCGACGTGCTGGACGGGTACCATGCGCGGGGCGTCGGGTCAAGGCTCCCGGTCCGCTTGACAGCGAGCGCGACCGCACTCTGTAACTCCCGCAGACGTCGCCCGCCTCGGCGGCCGATCGGGAGGAATCATGACGATGGTATCGACAAGACTGCGGCTCATGCTCGTGCTGGCGGTGGTGTCGCTGACCCTACAGCGCATGGCCCGCGAACGAGGTCCCGCTGGTGCGGTTCAAGCCCGGCGACGATCACGACGACCGGAACCTCAAGATCGGGAGCGGGGGGTTCCACCCCTTCGGCGGCTCCCAGAAGATGGGCGTCGATGCGGAGAAGGACGCGCGCGGATACTATAAGCTGACGCCGAAGCAGCCCCTGGAATCCGGCGAGTACGGAATCGTCCTCACCTTAGGGTCGGCTGCGGGCGCGTCGAGCAAGGTGTACGACTTCGGCGTGGACTAGCCGGACTGATCCCTCCCACCGCTTCAGGCGGGAATCGCGACCTTCCTCAAGAGCTCCAGATCGTCGAGCGCCTTCCCGGCGCCGCGCGCCGCGCAGCTCAAGGGATCTTCGGCCACCCGCACCGGAAGCTGCGTCACGTGCTGGAGCAGCCAGTCGATCCCGCGCAGGAGCGCGCCGCCGCCGGTCAGCACCACGCCCTTCTCGATGATGTCGGCCGCGAGCTCCGGCGGAGTCCGCTCCAGACACGTGCGGACCGTCTCCACGATGGTCATCACGGGCTCGCGCAGCGCCTCCCGGATCTCCTCGTCGGTGATGACGAGGGTCTTCGGGACGCCGTCGACGAGGTCGCGCCCCTTGACCTCGATGGAGCTCCGCTCGAGCGCTTCCGGATGGGCCGAGCCCAGGGCGATCTTGATCTCTTCCGCGCGACGCTCGCCGACCAGCAGCCGGTAGTGCTTCCGGATGTGCTGGATGATCGCCTCGTCCATCTCGTCGCCGGCGATCCTGACCGAGTTGCAGTACACCGTGCCCGACATGGAGATGACGGCGACCTCGGTCGTGCCGCCGCCGATGTCGACGATCAGGTGGCCGCCAGGCTCGTGGATCGGCAGGCCGGCGCCGATCGCCGCGGCCGTGGGCTCCTCGATCAGGTAGACCTCGCGCGCGCCGGCCTGGAGGACCGCGTCCCGCACCGCGCGCTTCTCCACCTGGGTGATCCCCGAAGGCACCCCGACGACGACTCGGGGCCGGTCGAAGACCCAGCCACGCTTCCGCCCTGTCGAGATCTGCCGCGCCCTTGCGATGAAGTACTGCAGCATTCTCTCGGTCACGTCGAAGTCGGCGATCACGCCGTCCTTCAGCGGGCGAATGGCCTGGATGTTCTCCGGCGTGCGGCCGAGCATCGCCTTGGCCTCGTGCCCGACCCCGATGACCTCGTTGTCCGTCTTGCGGATCGCGATGATCGACGGCTCGTTGAGAACGATGCCCTTACCCCGAACGAAGACGAGGGTGTTCGCGGTACCGAGGTCGATAGCGAGGTCTGACGAGAACAGGCTCAGAAAGCGGTCTTTTAGCATCGGCGCCACTTCAAGCAATACCCGCGCCAGAGGCGTCGCGCGCGCGAACTCCGCGATTCGACAAGTCGTCGCCCTTCAGCCACCCCACCATGGGTGATCGAACGGTGACAGCAGCGACGCCCAGCGGACAGCCCTCGAACGGTCCGGGCGACCGGCGCATGCCGCCCGACCTCTACACCTTGCCCCAGTAGGCCCGGTCGGCCGGGAAGACCGTCTTGCAGCGCGTCGGGGCGGTCGGCCCATCCAGCGTGTCGGCCGCGGCGCGCCAGACCGCGTAGTGCGGCGCGGCGCGATGGGCTTCCAGGGCGGCCGCGTCCTTGTAGACCTCGTAGAAGTAGTAGACGTTCTCGTCCTGGTCGTCCTGCAGCACGTTGAACTGCAGGCAGCCGGGCTCGTCCTTCTCGGAACGGAGCGCGTCCACCTCGATCGCTTCGAGGAACCGCTTCTTCTGGTCTGGCTTCACCCGTACCTTCACCCAGATCGCGAGCATTTAGGGCCTCCTTGATCCTGACGGTCACGCGGATGGTAACGCGAAGTCGCCGCGAACGCCGGACGAAAGCACCCGGATGGCTCCCTCCCCATCGTCCCCCCGCGGTCGCCGGCCCCGGTCTGGCCCCGGTCCGCGGCCCGCAGTATAGTCCCGATGTCCGGGCGAGCACTGACAAGGAGGCGCCGCCATGCCCGACGGTTCTCTCGATGTGGTCAACAAGTCGAACGCCGCTGCGCCGTCGCCCGCCGCCGGGCCCGGCGGCGACCGGGCCATCTCCAATCGCGGCGGACCGCTGACGCGTCGCTGGACCGAGCAGCGCTGGCTGCTCGACAACACGATCCGCTCGGTCGGGATGGACTGGGATCAGCCGCGCTCCATCTATCTCTCCGTGCCCTGCGGCCCGGAGGCCAACGCCGACTTCGCCGCCATTCGCCAGCGCATCACCAAGCTGGCCGACGCCTCGCCCGCCTTCGAGGCGGTAGCCCGCCGACGCGAGGCCAAGGCTCAGGCGGCCGAGCAGAGCCAGGACTCCGTGACCGCGCGCGAGAGCTACTTCATGGCAAGCGTCCACTGGGCTGCCGCGCAGTGGCCCATCGACGAGAACAACGAGCAGAACCGGTTCTACAACGGCAAGAAGCGCGAGTGCTATGCGAAGTACGCCCGGCTCGCCGACCACCACGTCGAGGCGGCGTGGATTCCGTTGCCGGGCGGCCAGTCGCTGCCGGCCTGGTTCCATCTGCCGCCCGGCTACCAAGGCGGGCGCATCCCGGTCGTGGTGTCGCTCCCCGGCATGGACAGCTTCAAGGAGATCGGCGTCGCCATGTACGGCGACCGGTGGCTGTCCCGCGGGATGGCGGTGCTGGCGCTGGACGGGCCCGGTCAGTACGAGAGCCCGGTGCTCGACATCTACTTCAGCATGCCCGCGTGGATCGCGACCGGTACGGCGGCGGTCAGCTGGCTGACGGCGCGCGCGGAGATCGACCCCAGCCGCATCGGGCTCGCCGGCAACAGCTTCGGCTCGTTCTTCGGCACGATCGCGGCCGCCCACGAGCCGCGCATCCGCGCGGTCGCGGTGTCGGCCGTCTGCCACGAGCCGGGCTTTCACACGATCTTCGAAGAGGCGTCGCCGACCTTCAAGATGCGCTTCATGTACATGTCCGGCGTCACCGACGAGGCCAGATTCGACGAGCTCCGCAAGAGCATGACCTGGGAGGGCCACGCCGAGAAGATCCGCGCGCCGTATCTCTGCGTCGCCGGCGAATTCGACGAGCTCTCGCCGCTCGAGCACACCGAACGGTTGATGAAGACCCTCGGCGGACCCAAGCGCCTGGTCGTCTACCAGGACTCGCGTCATTCCGTCGGCAACGTGCCGGCCGCGAACCTCGGCCCATTTCCGCCGATCCTCGCCGCCGACTGGATGGCGGCGATTCTCGCCGGCCGGTCGTGCCCCAGCGAGAAGTGGTACGTGGAAGCGAGCGGACGGATCGTCAAGACCCCGATCTAGGACCAGAGGCCAACGATGACTGACTATCGCACCGTCGAGCGGCAGCTTTCCGGAGCCCTCGGCCTCCAGCGGCGCCCCGTCGCGGTCGCCTTTCGATCGAGCCCGCCCCCCGGCGTGCCCAAGTTCACCGGGACGGAGCCTTCGGGATGCAGCTTCTGGCGGCTTGCCATGAGCGAGCGGACCTTCTACACCGTTCCCGCAGACCATCACAACTGCCCGATCGGCAGCTACACCCACAACATTCCTCTACCGCCCGAGCGCGCCCCGGAGCTCGGCCAGACGCTGGCGCTCATGACCGAGCTCGGCTATCTCAAGATGGAGGAAGTTCCGGGCATTCCGCGCCTGCCCCAGACGCCTGGTGTCGTGATTTACGCGCCGCTCGCCGACGCTCCGGTGGATCCCGACGTCGTGCTCGTGGCTGGTCGGCCCGGCCGCGTGATGCTCCTGCAGGAAGCCGCGCTCCGTGCCGGCGTCGCGGCGCCCGCTCCGCTCCTCGGCCGGCCGACGTGCATGGCGCTGCCGGCCTCCCTCGCCCAGGGAGTCATCGCGAGCACGGGCTGTGTCGGCAACCGGGTCTACACCGACCTGGGTGAAGACGAGCTCTACGTGATGATCCCCGGGAAAGACGTGGCGCGAGTGGCCGCGGAGGCCCAGACGATCGCGGCCGCCAACCTCAAGCTGTTCGAGTACCACCGCGATCGTCGTCAGGCTCTCGCGACGGAATGAGGCCTTCGGCGCTGGCGTAAGGAGACGCGAAAATGTCAGAGAGCTCGGAAGCGCCGCTCCAGTTCCAGCTGCGAAAGCTCGGGCACGTCGTGCTCAACGTGACCGATCTCGAGGCTTCGGTGCGCTTCTATACCGAAGTGCTCGGGTTGCAGGTCAGCGACCGCTACCCCGGCAGCATGGTGCCGGGCGGCATGGTCTTCATGCGTTGCAACGCCGACCACCACGGCGTGGCGCTGGTCGGTGGCGTCGCGAAGAGCGACCATACCAGCCTGAACCACTTCGCCTTCGAGGTGGCGACGCTCGACGAGGTGTTCCGCACGCGTGCCTGGCTGCGCAAGCACGGTGTCCCGATCGTCTTCGAGGGGCGCCGGCGCGCCGGCTGTCAGATCGCCGTCGAGTTCCAGGATCCCGACGGCAACAACCTCGAGATCTACTGGGGCATCGACCAGGTCGGCACCAGCGGGTACGTGCGTCCGGCGAGCGAATGGCGACAGGCGCGGACTCTGGAGGACGCGGTCGCCAACCTGCCGCCCGGCCAGCGGCTGCCTCTCTTCTCCACGTGAAGACGCGGAGACCGCGACCGGGGGTGAGCGAGCCGGCCCGGCGTGTTCAAGTCTCTGGCAGCGTGAGGCCCAGTCGGGCCGCGACCGCTTCCGAGCGCGCCACGAGAACAGGGGCTTTCCTGGCGATGAAGGTGCGATAGGCGCCGGCCAGCAGCGCTGCGGCCGCTGCCACATCACCCCGAACGGCGACCACTTCCGCCAATGCCAGGGCCGTGCGCGCGGCCTCGCATGCGCCGCCGATCGCGCCGAAGGTGGCAAGCGCGTCCGCGAGATGGCCCTCGGCCTCTTCCGAGGCGCCCCGCGCACCCGCAGTTCGCCCGAGCGCCCGCTCGGCCCAGCCCACGCCGAAGCGATTACCCGCCTCTCGGGTGAGCTCGAGCCCGCGCCGCACCAGCTCTTCGGCCCGCGCGTGGTTTCCTGCCGCAAGGTGTGCCTCGCCAAGGAGCGTCGTGAAGTATCCTTCCCACTGCCGCACCCCGAAGCGCCCGATCTGCTCGACCGCCTCCTCCAGATGCCGTAGGGCATCGCTGTGGTCGCCCCGCTCGAGGTGCGCGTAGCCGAGGTGGGCGGCCGCGTACGCACGGCTCACGGGGTCGGGCGCGGCTGCGAGACTGCGGCGACACGCTGCCAAAGCCGACTCGGCCTCGCCGCGCGCAGTGAGGACCATCCCGGTCGCAAGGTCTGCGAAGCTCAGGAGCCGGGGGTCGCCCAGCTCCTCACCGATCGCGCGCACGCGCGCCTCGGCCTCGAGCGCCAGGTCGAAGTCGCCCAGGAACAAGTGATTCAGGCCGAGATAGAAGCAGCCCATGCCGAGCCACCACCGCTCGCCGGTTCCCTCGAGAAGTGCCACGCCCCGGCGCCCGTACTCGATCCCCCGAACGCCTTCGGCGGCCCAGTACGCCTCGACGCCGAGAACGCCGTAGGCCTTCCCGACCGTCGCCGCGTCGCCGGCGTCCCCGGCCATCTCGACCGCCCGCCAGGCGTGCTCGACGGCGGGATCGTGCGCGTTGAGTCGTGTATAGAGATTGGCGAGCCAGAAGTGGTAGCGGGCCGCGAGCCCGCCGTCCGTCAGCTCGGCGAGGCGCTTCTCCTCGGCCGCAAGGAGATCTACTCCGTCGCGAAATCTACCGAGGAAAAACAGGGATTCGGCAGTGCGCAACACAAGCTCGACGCGACGCCGGTCCCGCTCGAGTCCGGCCGGGAGCCGGTCGAGCGAATTCACGGCGTCGCGGAGGAGTGCGACCGACCGCGCGTGGGCGTACCTCCTCGCGGCCAGCTCTGCCGCCCGCGTCAAATGACGGACGCCGCGATCCGGGTCGCCGGCCTCCGCGTAGTGGAGCGCGAGCTGGTCCGCAACGGAATCAGGGGAACCATCGCAGAGCGCCTCCAGCGCAGCGGCCACGCTGCCGTGCAGCACCCGCCGGCGGACCGGCAGGATCCCCTCGTACACGTTGTCCCGGATCCGGTCATGTGTGAAGTCCAGCTCATCTCCAAGACTCTGCAGCACGTGGCGGCGCACCAGCTCCTCGACGGCCTCGGCGGTCTCCGCGGGATTGAGGCCCCCGGCCCGCTGGAGCAGCGTGAAGTCGAACCGGCACCCGATGACGGCCGCCGTCGCGAGCAACTCACGCGACCGCGGCCCGAGCCGGGCCAGACGCTCGGTGATCAGCTCCCTAACGCGCGGGGGGAGCGACGGGGCTCCGGGTTCGCGGGCCGCGGACGCCTGCTCGAGGGCCCGCACGGTCTCGACCACGATGAAGGGGTTCCCTTCACTCGTCGTCCAGACCCACTCCGTGCGCTCGCGGACCGGGCTGCCCGGGCGCGTCAGCGTTTCGACGAGGGCGAGAGTGTCCTCCCGTGAGAGCCGACCGAGCCGGAGGCCAAGGAGCCGCTCGTCCCGGTTCCGCTCCGCGAGGAGTTGGCCGAGAATGGGCGCATCCGCCAGGTCTTCTTCCCGTGCCGTGACGACCATGAGCACGGGCTCGGTTTCGATCTGGCGGGTGACGAAGGCGAGCAAACGAAGACTCATGTCGTCCGCCCGGTGGAGGTCTTCCAGCACGACCATCAGCACGTCACGACCTGCCAGATGCCGGAGAACACGCGTGACGGCCTGGAAGAGGCGCACCGCACCGTCGGGTGTCGACGGAAGCGTGAGCCCCGGCGCGCCCAACTCTGGGAGGAGTCGGGCCAGCTCGGCCCGGTAGGTCGGGCCCACTGCTGCGAGCAGGCTCCGATCCTCGGTGATGCCACTTGTTCTAAGCGCGTCGACCCAGAGCCCGAACGGCACAGCCCTCGTGCTCTCGTAGGCGCGACCGACCAGGACGCTGGCCAGCCCGGCTTCGCTCAACTCGGCCACGAGCCGGCTCTTGCCGATTCCCGCTTCCCCGAGGACAGCGACGAGGGAGGCCCTGCCGCGACGCGCCTCGTCGAGAGCGGCCCGCAGCACGGCCGTCTCCGCATGCCGACCAATCAGCAGCGTCTTTCGCGGTGGCCCATCCGACGCAGCGACCGCGGTCCCTGCGGAGGGGCTGGCTATCGCCGCCGGGGCACCCGACGCCTGGAGCGCCTCTCGGTAGAGGCGGCAAGTCTCTTCCTCAGGGCCGACCCCTAGCTCACGCTCCAGCGCCTGCACGCACTCCTGGTATTGGCGCAACGCGGCGGCCCGACGGCCCTCCTGGAGGTAGAGACGCATCAGCGCCCGGTGCGCCGTCTCCTGCAACGGGTCGAGGGCCAGGATCCGCAGCGTCGTATGGATCGCCCGCTCGGGCCGGTCGGCGATGAGTTGCTCGCGTAGAAGCTTGGTCAGCGCCTCGAGGGCGAGCTCGTGGAGCCGCTCGCGCTCGACGACCCGCCACTCCTCGAACGGCACCTCATCGACGCTGAAGCCTTCGAGAAAGTCGCCTCGGTGCAGCGTGGCCGCGCGCGCGAATCCTTCCTGGCTCCCCTCGGCCAGAGCTCCCTCTAGATCGGCCACGTCCACCGCCACGGCCTTGGGATTGAGCGCGATAGTGCCCTCCTGGGTCAGCAGCACCGCGGGCTCCCCTTGGCCCAGGGCACGTCGCAGGCTTGCCAGGGCTTGCCGAAAGCTGTGCCGGGCTTGACCCTCTGCCGAATCTCCCCAGAGGAGAGCGGTCAATTTCTCCCGTGAGTGGAAGCGGCCGGCCGGGAGGGCCAGGTACGCGAGGAGGGCCTGAGCTTTTCGGGTGGGCAGAGCGCACGCTTTTCCGCCTTCGAGGCGAGCAGAAAAACCACCGAGCAACTCGAGGTGGAGTCGCGCCATGTCGGACGCCACGGAGTGAAACGGAACAATAGCACACCACTCTCCTGCATTTTTGACGTTCTTTTGACGCCACCACTTTAACCAGCCGGAAGGAGGGCTGACCGGATCCGTTTCGTCGGAACCACGAGCGGCCGGGAAGGACGACCTCGATGAAGCCGCTGATGTCTCTCAGCACTACTAGGAGGTTCGTACAGCGCTCGATTGCACGGGAGACCTGGAGGGGTACCCAGGCAAGTTCTGGCGCGCGGAGGAGACGCGAGATGTGGA
The DNA here is from genome assembly GCA_035635995.1 of Binatia bacterium. Taxonomy (GTDB): domain Bacteria; phylum Methylomirabilota; class Methylomirabilia; order Rokubacteriales; family CSP1-6; genus AR31. Next base: position 16,909 of record DASPZZ010000115.1, read on the forward strand.
GCTGGCCTTCGAGCAGTGGGAGAGTGTTGACGTGCAGTCCTCAGTCCTCCAGCGTACTGTCCTGCGCTTTCCGGTGGACCGTGAGAAGTCTGATAACGGCTCTATGGTTTTCCGCTCTTCTGCATAGCCGACCCGTTGTTGCTTCACCCGACGAAGGTGCTTACCCATCCGCGAACGCGGACGTGAAGCACGCGCAGATATTCGAAACCTACGGCCGGTCGTCACTGACCTTTGAAAGCAACCCGGAAGCCGTTGGCCCGGTGAAGTTTTTGTCCCGCGGCAGCGGCTACAGTTTGTTTGTAACTCCCACGGAGGCAGTCGTCGTTCTGAGAAAACCTCGCCTCGGTGCCTCCTGCAAGCCTCAGACGAAGAGGACAGGGGCAGTGCTCCGCATAGAGTGGGTGGGCGCCAACCCTGAAGCACGCCTGGAAGGTGTCGAGCCGCTATCAGGCAAAACGCACAGCTTCCCCGGCAACGACCCACGAAAGTGGCGCACGAATGTCCCGCTCTACGGGAAGGTAAGACATCAATCGGTTTATCCCGGTATCGACCTTCTCTACTACGGCAATCAGAGGCAGGTGGAGTATGACTTCGTCGTCGCCCCAGGTATTGACCCCAAGATCATCCGCCTGCGTTTCCAAGGCGCCGAACACGTCGCGATCGGGGACAACGGCGAATTGGTGCTTACGATGGCGGCGGGAGAAATCCGTCAGCCCAGACCATTTATTTATCAAGAGGTCGACGGAGGAAGAAAAACTGTAGAGGGGCAGTACGTCTTGTTCGGTGAGCGGGAGGTCGGCTTTGCAGTAGGAGAGTATGCCAGGAACCAGGTCCTGGTGATCGACCCAATATTGCATTTCCTCGGGATTGACGAGAACTGCGGCGGGATTGCCGTAGACAGCGCCGGCAATATCTTCGTGACCGGGACGACGACGTCCGTCGACTTCCCCACCAAGTCCGCCTTCGACACCCTGCTCAACAACAATGGCGAGGTCGGCCCAACCGACGTGTTCGTCACCAAGCTGAACCCGGCCGCCTCGGGCAACGCCCAGCTGGTGTACTCCACCTTCCTCGGCGGCACCGGCGATGAGGCCGCGGCCGGAATCGCCGTCGATAGCGCCGGCAATATCTTCGTGACCGGGACGACGACGTCCGTCGACTTCCCCACCAAGTCCGCCTTCGACACCCTGCTCAACAACAACGGCGAGGTCGGCCCAACCGACGTGTTCGTCACCAAGCTGAACCCGGCCGCCTCGGGCAACGCCCAGCTGGTGTTCTCCACCTACCTGGGGGGGACCGGGGATGAAACCTGCTTCATTGCGCCGGAAATTTCGAGCTTCACACCTACTTCGGGGCCCATCGGGACCGAGGTGATCATTATCGGCATCGGGTTTTCCCGCGCGACGAGCGTCGTTTTCAATGCCACCCCGGCTACGCAATTTGCGGTCAACTCCGACCGCCAGATTAGGGCCACGGTTCCGGCCGGAGCGACCGTGGGTGCGGGCAAGATAACAGTCGCAACGCCCGTAGGAGCTGATGTGAGCTCATCGGATTTCGTGGTCACCCGACCCTCTGTGTCCATAATGGCGAGTGTTCCAACCGCTTCGGAATCCGGGACCACAGGCCGATTCACCGTGAGCCGCACCGGCAGCACCGCCAATCCACTGACCGTCGCATATTCCATTCTTGGGACAGCCACGAATGGTGCCGATTACACGAACCTACCCGGGAGTGTCACAATTCCGGCGGGCAGCCCGTCTGCAAACATCACGGTGACACCCATCAATGACCCGCTCAACGAGGACACCGAGACCGTTATCCTGCAGATAGCAGGTGGAGCCGCCTACACGGTCGGCCAACCATCCACGGCGACGGTGCAAATTCTCGACAACGATCCGCTGCCTGTGCTCACGATCAATAACGTCACCGTCTTAGGGGGAGGGACGGCAGTCTTCACCCTGACCCTATCCGCCGCCAGTGGAAGAACGGTCACAGCCAATTTCACGACTTCCGACGGTACGGCCACGGGCGGAACTGTCCTTTTGGGGTGCTCACCCGGCGCTGACTACATCCCCCAGAACGGCACGCGTCGCTTTGACCCAGGCGCGACGACTCAAAGTATCAGCGTTTCGACCTGTGCGAACTCTCTCAGCTTCAGCGAGGCGAGCGAGACTTTCTTCGTCAACATAACTGGCACGGTCAACGCGACGGTCACCAGCAGGCAAACCAGGGGAACGGCTACGATTGTCAAAGGTCCCGCTCCCCCGAGGACCGGGACGTTCCTGCTGAGCCCGACGGACGCCGCCGTCCGAGTGCACGAACGGTTGACGTATGCCTTTACCTGGACAGTTCCAGAGCCCCGGACCTGGCATGAGCTGAAGGCGCTGGATTTCCGTATTCGCAAGGGCAAAGACATAATCCTGTGGGCGCGATTCGACGAGGCAAGCAACACCTTCGCCCTCTTCCATGAAGCATCGGGCACATTCGGACGCGGCGTCGCGCCAGGGAGTCGCCACTCCTTGCAGACATCTGAAGCGACACTTGATATGGAAGATACCAGTGTCGTGGGGTCTGGCCCGACCGGCCAGAGTGTCACGCTGAATCTCTCGCTGAGCTTCAAGCCACACGCGGCGGGACGTAACTACATCGTAGAGGTCGCAGCGACCGACGACCTTGGCAACCGGGATGACTTTGTACGAACCGGCACACTCACAGTGACCGCCGGCAGAAGCGGTGATGAGAGAGGAACTTTGAGGGACAAGCGCGAGACGAGGTGAGAGCCTACCGAGAACCTTCGTCCGTTGCCGGAGTAGGTCGCGCCGAGTATAATCGGCGCCCGTAGTCCGGGTCCGTCGACTCTGCTGCGCTCAACGCGCCGAGGGAGCGCCGCGCACTGCCCAGCCTGAACCTGATCGGCCAGTCGCTCCTCGCGGGACTCTTCACCGGCGGTCTCTACGCCCTCCTCGGGCTGGGGCTCAGCCTGACCTGGGGCTTGCTGCGCGTCATCAACCTCGCCAACTTCGCGCTGGCCTTTCTCGGCGCGTACCTCACCTACCAGCTCGCCACCACCCTCGGGCTCGACCCGATCCTGACGCTCGCAGTGATCGTGCCGGGGTTCTTCCTCGTCGGAATCGGGCTGGAGCTGGGGTTTCTGCGCTTCAAGATCAACGAGCTCACGTCGCTGATCGTGACCTTCGGGCTCACCGTCATCCTCGAGAGCCTGATCCAGTGGATCTGGACCGCCGACTTTCGCCGCCTCGAGTGGCCGTACACCCGCGTGTCCCTGAAGGTCGGACCGCTTTTCGTGGGGCTGACGGGGCTCCTCGGGTTCGGCGCGGCGGCGCTCTTGACGCTCGGTACGTGGGCGTGGCTCCGCTGGAGCTACCTCGGCAAGGCCGCGCGCGCGAGCGCGCAGGACGGGCCGATGGCCGGCGCGTTCGGCGTCAACCGGCGCCGCCTGGCGCTGCTGCTTGCCGGCCTGAGCTCGGCGTACGCGGCCGTTGCGGGGCTCTTCATCGCGCTCAATCACACGCTGGCGCCGTCGCAGATCTACTCGTGGATCGGCGTCGTCTTCGCCGCCGTGATCATCGGCCGGCTCGGCAACGCGCTGGGCCTGCTCGCCGCCTCGGTCTTCATCGCCGCGAGCGAGGCGCTGACGATGGCGGTCACCGCCCCGGGCTGGGCGCCGCTCGTGTCCTTCACGCTGCTGATCGTCATTCTCCTGCTGCGGCCCGAGCTGTGATCGCGTCGCGGCTGCCGCCGGCGCTTCCCCTCATCGTCGTCGGTGTCGCGCTCGCGCTGGTGCCGGTGCTCAAGCTCCCGGCGTTCTACGAGTCGTTCCTCTACCTCGCGTTCTTCTGGGTGTCGCTGGCGACGAGCTGGAACATCCTGAGCGGATACGCCGGGTACTTCAGCTTCGGGCACGCCGCGTTCTTCGGCGCGGGCGTCTACACCACGGCGACCCTCGCGACCGCCTTCAGCGTCCCGTTCCTCTGGACGTTGCCGCTGGCGGGGCTGGTCGCGGCGCTGCTCGGGAGCGCCATCGCGGCGGTGGTCTTCCGCGTGCACGGTGTCCGGGGCGAGCTCTTCGGCCTCCTGACACTCGCCGTGACGTTCGTGCTGTCCACGATCGCCCTCAACACCAAGATCGACGGCGGCCCCGGGGTGTTCCTGGCCGCGGTCCCGATCCCGACGCTCTTGGGCGCTCCGGCGACGACGCTCTATCACCTGGCGCTCGCCGTCGCGTTCTTCTCCGCCTTCGCCGCCCTCGCCATCTACCGCTCGCGCTGGGGTATGGGGCTCTTCGCCATTCGCGACGACGAGGACGTCGCCGAGGTCCTCGGCGTTCCCACCTATCGCTACAAGCTCGTCGCGTTCGCGCTGAGCTGCTTCATCGCCGGCCTGATCGGCGGGATCCACGCGATGTTCGTGACGTACGTGACCGTCGCCGAGACGTTTTCCGTCGGCCTCGCCGTCGACGCGATCATGATGGCCGCCCTGGGCGGCACGCGTTTCTGGTACGGCCCGGCCCTGGGCGCCGTCATCGTCACCTCCCTCACGCAGTCCCTCACCGGCGGAGAGAGCGCGATCCTGAACCGCGCGCTGATCGGTGCGATCCTGATCGTCGTCATCGTCTTCCTGCCCGACGGGGTGGCGGGCGGCTTACGGCGAGGTGCGCGGCGGGCGGCGGGCGCCCCCGTCGCGGCGGCCACGAGCGTCGCCGCGGCGGTGACGACGGAGTCGCCGGCGCGCCCGGCCGCCGTGCCCCTGCTCGGCTGCACCGACGTGAAGAAGGCGTTCCGCGGCCTCCAGGCCCTCGCGGGCGTGACGCTCGAGGTCCGGGCCGGCGAGATTCTCGGCCTCATCGGCCCGAACGGGTCGGGCAAGTCGACGCTGATCAACGTGGTCAGCGGCTACTACCAGGCCGACGGCGGCCGGGTCGTGCTCGACGGCCGGGACATCGCCCGGGTCCAGGCTCACCGGATCGCCGGGCTCGGCCTGGCCCGCACCTACCAGATTCCGCGCTCGTTCCGCCGACTCAGCGTCGTCGACAACGTCGCCCTCGCGGCGATGTTCGGCGGCGGCGGCCACGGCCGCGAGACCGGGCGCAGTCTGGCGCGGTCCTGGCTCGCGTTCACCGGCCTCGAGGCCAAGGCCGACGCGCTGCCCGACGAGCTCAACCTGCTCGAGCGGAAATTCCTCGACCTCGCCCGGGCGCTCGCGTCCGAGCCGCGGCTGGTGCTGCTGGACGAGGTCCTCTCGGGCCTGACGCCGGCGCAGATGTCGGACGCGCTCCGGCTCGTTCGCCGGATCCGCGACCGGGGCACGACGGTCGTCTTCGTCGAGCACATCATGCGGGCCGTCCTCGACCTCACCGACCGCGTCGTGGTGCTGAGCGGGGGGCAGGTCATCGCCGAAGGACTGCCGCGTCAGGTCATGCGGGACCCGCACGTCGTCCGGGCCTACCTCGGCAAGGCCTATGCTTGAGGTCGAGCGTCTCGAAGTCGCCCACGGCGACGCCGTGGCCGTCTGGGACGTGTCGCTCGGCGTGCGGCCTCGCGAGCTCGTCGCCGTGGTGGGGCCGAACGGCGCCGGCAAGACGACTCTCATCAACGCGATCGCCGGCCTCTTGCCGATCCGGCAGGGCACCGTCCGCCTCGACGGGCGCAATCTCGCGCCGGTTCCCGCGCACGAACTGTGCCGCCACGGCATCGCGCTCGTCCCTGAAGGGCGGCGCCTCTTCCCGGCGATGACCGTGGAGGAGAACCTCGAGATCGGCTGCTATGCCCCGGCGGCGCGCAAGCGACGCGATCAGAGTCTCGAGCGCGTCTACGCGACCTTCCCGATCCTGCGCGAGCGCCGGCGACAGCTCGCTGGCTCTCTCTCCGGCGGGCAGCAGCAGATGGTGGCGATCGGGCGGGCGCTCATGGCCTGCCCACGGCTCCTGCTCCTCGACGAGCCGTCGCTCGGCCTCGCGCCACAAATCGTCGATCAGGTGTTCGAGGTCGTTGCCGGCATCCACGCCGATGGTGTCGCGGTGCTGCTGGTCGAACAGAACATCGTCCAGGCCTTCGCCATCGCGGCCCGCGCGTACGTCCTCGAGCAGGGGCGCATCGTCGCCGAAGGCGCGACGTCGGAGCTGGCGCAGGACGCCCGGATTCGCGAAGCCTACCTCGGCCAGCAATGAATCAAGCTGACGGGCTCTGCACCCGCCTCGCGATTCCAGACCGTCTCGTCGGCTCCCTCGCCGCGCTCGGTGTAGCGCTTCTTGCCCTGGGATCGACGGTGGTCTAGCATGTCGAGCGTCCGCAAACAGGAGGAGAGGACGATGGCACTGATCAAGGTGACGGACCTGGCCTACGGACGACTTCGGGCGCCGGACCTCGACGTGGCGGAGGAGTTCCTGACCAACTTCGGGATGGTGCGGGCGGCGCGGACGAACAACGCGCTCTACATGCGCGGCACCGATCCGGCCCACCACCTCCACGTCACGGAGAAGGGCGAGCCGGGCTTCGTGGGGCTCGCGTACTACGCGGCCAGCCTCGACGACCTGAAACGCCTGGCGAAGGCCCCGGGGGCGTCGGGGGTCGAGGACATCGATGAGCCCGGCGGTGGAAAGCGCGTCTTGCTGAAGGAGCCGAACGGATACCAGGTCGAGGTGGTGTACGGGATCAAGAAGGTGAAGCCGATCGCGGTGAAGCGCCAGCCCCTGAACCTCGGGTCGGACTCGCTGAAGCGCGCCGGAAAGCTCATGCGGATCCACCGGGGCCCCGCGCGGGTGAAGCGGATCGGCCACGGGGTGATGGCCACGCCCAAGGTGGTGGAGACCGCGGGGTGGTTCCGCGATACGCTCGGATTCATCTGCTCGGACGACGTGTACGCCGGCAGCAAGGACAACATCATCGGCTCGTTCAACCGGCTCGATCGCGGAAATACGTTCGTCGACCATCACGTGTTCTTCTGCGTCCGGAACGAGCGGGCGGGCCTGAACCACCTGTCGTTCGAGGTGGCGGACATCGACGACGTGTTCACGGGGCACGAGCATCTGAGGGCGCTCGGCAAGTACGAGCACATGTGGGGGATCGGACGGCATCTCCTCGGCAGCCAGATCTACGACTACTGGTCGGACCCCTGGGGCCGGGTGCACGAGCACTGGTCGGACACCGATCGGCTGAACAGGAAGAACGGCTCGAACCTGATCTCGGCGGAGGATGGCCTGATCTCTCAGTGGGGGGAGCGCCCACCCGAGAGGTTCCTCACTCGTGTGATCGCGTAACGGGGAGCCTGTGAGCGGCAGGATCCTACCGCTCATCGTCCTGCTTCTCGCGCCGCTCGCGGCGGTCGCGCCGGCGGCTGCCGCGCCCGCGGGGCCGGCGGTGAGGATCGGTAGCACGCTGGCGCTGACCGGGCCGTTGGCGGCGACGTCGATGGTCCACAAGATCGCCGGCGAGATCTCCGTCGAGCAGATCAACAAGCGCAACGGCTTCCTCGGCCGGCCCATCGAATGGGTGTTGCTCGACGACCAGTCCAAGCCCGAGGTGGCCCGGACCCTCTACGAGCGGCTGATCACCGTCGACCGGGTCGATCTGCTCATCGGCCCCTACGCGACCGGCGCCATCCTTTCGGCGATGGCGGTGGCCCAGCGCTACCAGAAGGTGCTGATCCATCACACCTTCGGCATTCCGAAGCTGGCGAAGTACCCCATGCACTTCTCGGCGAGCGGGCTCGCCTTCGAATCCGAGAAGGTCGTGCCCACCAAGCTGCTGGACGCGCTCGAGTCGACCGGGCGGCCCCCGAAAACGATCGCGATCGTGACGAGCAAGTTCCCCTCCGTGCAGTTCATCTCGGCCGGCGCGCGCGACGTCGCGACCGCCCGCGGCCTGAAGGTGGTGCTCTATCTGGAGTACGAGTTCGGCAACCGAGACTTCGCGCCGATCGCCGCGCGCGTCAAGGAGGCGGACCCCGATTTCCTCTGGGTCGGCACGATCGGGCTCGACGGCAACCTGCTCCTCGACGCATTCCAGACGATCGGCTACCGGCCGCGCGGCCAGTACCACCTGTTTCCGTCGCCGGGTCCCCTGCTGACGGCGCCGGGCGCGGCGAACGCGTTCGCCTACAGCACGTTCGAAGCGCACCCGCCGATGACCACCAGCCCCGCCGCCGACGCCCTCTGCAAGCTCTTCGGCGAGCGGGCGAAGCCGGCCGGCCTGCCGTATCCCTTCGTGGAAGGCCAGGCGGCGGGGTCGCTGACCGCGTGGCTCCTGCTCGAGGCCGCCGTCAACGCCACCAGGAGCCTCGACGACAAGGCGATCGCCGCCTGGCTCAAGACCAGCAAGGTCGACCTCCCGTTCGGTCGGCTCTCGTTCGAGGGCGAGAACAACTACGGGGCCGAGCACACGAAGGTGAAGCAGAATCAGAACGGGCGCTGGGTCGTCGTCTGGCCGCGCGAATTCGCCGCGCCCGGCGCGAACGTCGTCTACCCGGCGCCGTAGTCAGCCCGTTCACGGCGAGGGAGCGACGAGTGCAGCGCGCGGGCATTGAGATCATCGGGATGATCTCGACGACGCTCGCCTCCGAGCTCTACGGCAAGTCGATCATCACCGGGGACGTCGATCGGGAGTTCATCGCGCGGTTCGCGCGCGTGCACGAGGACGGCGGCTTCGACCGCGTGCTGGTCGGCTACGGCTCGACCGGCGCCGACGGTTTCATGGTGACGGCGCACGCCGCGTCGGTGACCACCCGGCTCGGATACCTCATCGCCCACCGGCCGGGCTTCGTCGCGCCGACGCTCGCCGCGCGCAAGGCCGCCTCGCTCGACCACCTCACCGGCGGACGCATCGCGCTCCACATCATCACCGGCGGCAGCGATGTCGAGCAGCAGCGCGACGGCGATTTCCTCGACCACGACGCCCGGTATCGCCGCACCGACGAGTACCTCGAGGTCCTGCGCCGGACGTGGACGAGCGATCGCCCGTTCGATTTCGACGGCGAGTTCTACCGCGTGCGCGGCGCGTTCTCCGAGGTCAAGCCGTTGCAGCGCCCGGCGATTCCCATCTACTTCGGGGGCGCCTCCGGCCCCGCGCTCGCGGTCGGCGCCCGGCACTGCGACGTGTACGCCCTCTGGGGCGAGCCGGTCGCGTCCATCAGACAATCGATCGCCGAGGTCCGCGCCGCGGCGCCTCGCGGCCGGGAGCCGCGCTTCAGCGTGTCGGTGCGGCCGATCCTCGGCGCCACCGAGGACCAGGCGTGGGAGCGGGCCCGCTCGATTCTCGCGCGCATCCTCGCGGTGCGCGGCGCCGCCGCGCAGACGCCGGCGCGGCCGCAGAACGTCGGCTCGCAGCGGCTGCTCGACCTGGCGACGCGGGGCGAGGTTCACGACAAGCGCCTGTGGACCGCCATCGCCGCCGCGACCGGAGCGGCCGGCAGCACGACGGCGCTGGTGGGCACGGCCGAGCAGGTCGCCGAATCGCTGCTGGACTACTACGACGCCGGCGCCACCACCGTGCTGATCCGCGGATTCGACCCGCTCCAGGACGCCATCGACTTCGGGCGCGATCTGATTCCGATCATCCGCGCCGGGGTCGAGCGCCGCGGGCGCCAGGGCGTTCCCGCCGGCACGCGGGACACGTGACGAGCTCTTCTCTGTCCCGGGCGCTCACGGTAGAACGCATCGGGGCGGACGCATTCATGGACGGTCAAAGCGGGGGTTGCGCGGTAAGGGCAAAAGCGCGGTAAAGTAGGGCGGCACGAAGAGCATTAGGGATAGCGCCGGGGGCGCTATAAGTGCCCGGGAGGGACACCATGATCCAGGCGAAGAGGCTCGGTCACGTCGTACTGAACGTCCGGGACGCCGAGAAATCGCGGGATTTCTACACGCAGACGCTGGGCTTGAAGGTGGCCCACGAGAACCTGGAGCGTGGCGCCGTGTTCCTCAGCTTCGGCAAGGAGCACCACGACCTGGCGCTCTTCCAGCAGGCCACCGGCGAACCGCCCGCGAAGACCCAGCCGGGCCTCCACCACATGGCGTGGCGGCTCGACAACTTCGAGGAGCTGCAGGCCGCCTACAAAGAGCTGAAGCGGATGGGGATCCCGCTCGACGGCACCGTCGAGCACAACGTCACGCGCAGCATCTACTTCTTCGATCCGGACGGTAACCGCGTCGAGCTTTACTGCGACATGGTCGAGAACGGTTTCGAGGCCATGCAGACGGTCGGGCCGAAGCGCGACCCGCTGAGTCTAGACTAAGAGCTTCGGCGCGGTCCTCGCGCCGCCCCCCCGGAGTCCCGCGACGCCGGTCAGCGCCGAGACGCGTTGGCCGGCGTCGTCGTAGTTTCGGAGACCAGATAGTCCTGCCCCGCTGGGACGCCTTCCTTGACCGTTCCGGAGGTCCGGCGTAACGTACCGAGCGTCGCCGACACCACCGTTTTCGCGAGAGGAGAATCCGCATGGCTCGGCTCGCCACCTCGTCCAAGCTGCAAGACCGCTACACGGAAGCCCTGCCCGCCTCGCGCGCGCTGTACGAGCGCGCCCGGCGCCTCTTCCCCGACGCGGTGACTCACGACAACCGCCGGATGCAGCCGTTTCCTCTTTACGTGGACCGGGCGGAGGGCCCCTACAAGTGGGACGTCGACGGCAACCGGTACGTGGACTACTGGATGGGTCACGGGGCCTTGCTGCTCGGGCACAATCCCCGCCAGGTCGCTGAGGCCGTGCGCGAGCAGGCGCTCAGGGGCACCCATTACGGCGCCTGCCACGAGAAAGAGGTCGAGTGGGGCGAGTGGGTCTGCCGGCTGGTGCCGAGCGCCGAGCGCGTGCGCTTCACGGCGTCGGGCACCGAAGCCACGCACATGGCCGTGCGCCTCGCCCGGGCGTTCACGGGCAAGCGCCACGTGGTCAAGTTCGCGGGTCACTTCCACGGCTGGCACGAGGGGCTGGAGATCGGCGTGCGTCCTCCGTACGAGGCCGAGCCCGAGGCGGGCCAGCTGCCGGAGGTGGTGGATCTCGTCTCGGTGCTGCCCCCCAACGACATCGAAGCGGTGCGCGAGCGTCTCGCCAAGCGTGACGTGGCCGCGGTGATCATCGAGCCGACGGGCGGCCACTTCGGCTCCGTGCCCGCGCCGGCGTCCTTCATCACCGCGCTCCGCGAGGAAACCCGGCGCGCCAGCGTGCTGTTGATCTTCGACGAGGTCGTCACCGGCTTCCGGGTCGCGCCCGGTGGAGCTCAGGAGAAGCTCGGCGTGCGGCCCGACCTGACCACGATGGCGAAAATCCTGTGCGGCGGGCTTCCCGGAGGTGCCTGCGCCGGGCGCGAGGACGTGATGAGCTATCTGGCCACGAAGCCCACCGCGGAAGAGAATCGCCGCGCCAAGATCGCCCATGCGGGCACTTTCAACGCCAACCCGCTCTCGGCCGCCGCCGGCGTCGCGATGCTCTCCTCGGTGGCCGACGGCCAGGCCATCCGCTTCGCCAATCAGCAGGCGGCCAAGCTGCGCCACGGCATGAACGAGATCCTGGCGGGCGAGCAGGTCGCCTGGAAGATCTACGGCGATCACAGCGACTGGAAGATCTTCTTCGGCGCGGGAGCGCCGCCGCGCGATGGAGCGGATCAGTCGGTCCAGGACGTGGACTGGCGGCGGCTCGACGCGAAGAACGCCGAGCAGAGCCGGGCGCTCAGACAGGCGCTCATCCTGAACGGCGTGGACTTCAACGGCGCGCGGGCGCTGGTGGGCACCTGCCACACCGACGAGATCCTCGCCGAGACGTTCACCGCGTTCGAGGCTGCGATCCGTGCAATGAAGGATGAGGGCCTCGCATGATCCCCGGGATCTACCGGAAGCTCGGCGTCCGCCCCGTCATTCACGGCTCGGGGACGACCACGCGCTACGGTGGCTCGCGGCTGCGTCCCGAAGCGCTGGAGGCGATGCGCGAGGCCTCGCTCGCCCTCGTGAATATCGACGAGCTCAACGCGGCCGCGGGAGCGGCCATCGCCCGCATGCTCGGCGCCGAGGCGGCGTTCGTGACCGCGGGTGCCAGCTCCGGCCTGATCCTCCAGGCCGCGGCGTGCATCGCCGGCGACGACCTGGCGAAGATCACGCGCCTGCCCGACACCCGGGGGATGCGGAACGAGATCGTCATCCAGCGCGCGCACCGCTTCGCCTACGACCAGGCCTACCGGGTCGCCGGCGGTGTGCTCGTCGACATCGGCCTGGCGCGGCGCACGCAGCCCTTCGAGCTCGAAGAGGCGATCACCGACCAGACGGCGGCGGTCGCGTACCTGATCTCGCCCTTCACGAGCCCGCCCGGCATCCTCTCGCTCGAGCAGGTCATCGCGATCGCCCACCGTCGGGGCGTGCCCGTCATCGTCGACGCGGCGTCGATGCTGCCGCCGCGCGAGAACCTCACGAAGTTTCTCCGGCTCGGCGCCGACCTCGTGAGCTTCAGCGGCGGCAAGGGCATCCGCGGGCCGCAGAGCACCGGCATCCTGGCCGGGCGCCGCGACCTCGTGCGCGCCGCCTCGCTCAACGCGAGCCCGAACCAGGCCTTGGGTCGGGCGGCGAAGACCTCGAAGGAGGAGATCGCCGGCCTGGTGACGGCGCTCGAGCTGTTCATGGCGGAGGACGAGTCGGCCGAGATGAAGCGCTATACCGACGTCTGCGCGACGATCGTCGAGGCCCTCGCCGACATCCCCGGGCTTCGCGTGGTGGTCGAGCACGACGCCGTCAACCGCGTGATCCCCCACGCGGTCGTCTACTTCACGCCGGACTGGACGGGGCCGTCCGGCCATGCCGTGCAGGTCGCCCTGGCCCAGGGCGAGCCCCACATCTACGTCCAGCAAGGCGCCCATCAGGGCGGCTACTTCGACGAGATCGCCGTCGACCCGATCAACCTCCAGCCGGGCGAGGAGACGCTCGTCGCGGCGCGCCTGCGCGAGGAGCTCACCCGGCGGTAGGCCCCCCGCTGATCGGATGGGAAGCGACTGCTGGCGGGTAGTGCTACCTCGCCTCGAGCCGCTCGATCGGCTGTGCCAAGCGGTTCAGGATCCTCATAGCTAGACGCCCGGCTATCGGTGGAGTGATCGCAATTGCCGGGGTTCTCTCGGGAGGTTGGGCGCCTTGACGCCGATGAACCCGTGAAGTTCTAAGCTGCCGGAACAAAGTGGAGATCGGCTTCTTCTTCTGGCCCTACGACGTCGCCCTCGTCCAGTCGATGGCCGAGGCGGCGGACGCCTTCGGCTACGACATGGTCGGCATCGCCGACACGCCGGGCATCGCGATGGACCCCTGGGTGGCGACGACGCTCCTGGCTGCCCGCACGCAACGCGCGCGGGTCGCGGTCTGCGTCACGAACCTCGTCACGCGGCACCCCGCCGTGTCGGCGGCGTCGATCGCGTCGGTGAGCCTCCTGGCTCCGGGACGCGTCCTGCTCGGCATCGGCGTCGGCCACAGCGGCACGCGAAATCTCGGAGCGCCCAGCCTGCCGGCAAGCGAGCTCGCCGAAGGCGTGGTGTTCGTCAGAGAGCTGCTACGGGGTCGCCCCGCCTCCTATCGCGGCGGGACCGCCCACCTGCCGTGGGTGAAGGAGCCCAGTCCCGTCTTCCTCGCCGCCTCGCACCCCCGGTCGCTCCGAGCCGCCGGCGCCACCGCCGACGGCGTCTTCATCAACTACGGGCTCGGCGCCAGCGACGTGAAGGCATCCGAGGGAACGGCCCTGGAGGCAGCGCGCACGGCCGGGCGGGAGCCGGACGAGGTCGAGATCTGGCAGATCGCGTGCCTGGACTGCAACGCCGACGGCGACGCCGCCCGCCGAAAGATCGGCGCGATCCTGGCGTTCGTGTCGGCGTACGTGATGGGCGGCGGAGATCTCGCGCGTCGCGGCGTGCCGCCGGAGTACCGCCAGCCGCTGCTCGAGCTGCGCCGCCGCTACAGCACGCGCCCGGGCGAGGGCGACGTGGCACTCGTCGCCGAGCTCGGCCTGTTCGACTATCTCTCGCGCCGCCTCGCGGTGTGCGGCACGCCGGAAGAGTGCCTGGCGCAGGTGCGCGCCGCCCAGGCGGCCGGCGTGCGCCGGCTCATGTTCTCGGTCAGCCTCGCCGCCGATCCCGTTCGCACCGTGCGGCTCTTCGGCGAGAAAGTGCTCCCGGCGGTGCGCTCCGGAGGAAGACCATGGCGAAGCTGAACCAGATCCGCTGCGTGCTCGCCGTCACCGATCACCGAAAATCGGCCGACTTCTATCGCGAGAAGCTCGGCTTCAAGCTCGACCTCGAAGTCGAGGGCTGGTTCTTCCTCTCCAGGGACAACTTCAAGATCATGCTCAGCAACTGTCCGGACCAGGTACCCGCGGCCAGGATCGGGGACCACTCCTGGTTCGCCTACGCCTACATCGACGACATCGGCGGCCTGTATTCGGAGTACAAGGCGAAGGGCGTGAAGCTCGTCCAGACTCTCGTCGACCGGCCGTGGGGCATGCGGGAGTTTTCCATCGAGACTCCCGACGGGCACCGGATTATGTTCGGCCAGGAGATCAAGGTCTCGTAAAATCGCGGGGATGCCGTCGCGGACCGTAGCCGCCCCCGTCGAGAGCGACCTCTATCCGCCGGTCAAGGCTTTTCTGGAAGCTCAAGGCTACGACGTCAAGGCGGAGGTGCGCGGCTGCGACGTGGTCGCGACGCGCGGCGACGAGCCGCCCGTGATCGTCGAGCTCAAGCTGAGCTTCAGTCTAGCCCTCCTGATGCAAGGCATCGATCGGCTCTCGCTAACGGATCGTGTCTACCTGGCGGTCAGCCGACCGCGCAGCCGCCGGGCTCGCGGGGCCTCGGTCTACCGGCGCAGCGTGCGCGACCTGTGCCGGCGCCTCGGGCTGGGCTTGATGACCGTCGCGCCCGGCCGAGCGGCCTCCGGTGTCGAGGTGCTCGTCGACCCCGTGCCGTATCGGCCGCGCAAGCGCGTGAAGAGCCTGACGCGCCTCCTCGGTGAGCACGCCCGCCGCATGGGCGATCCGAACCGCGGTGGGGTCACGAGGACGCCGATCGTCACCGCCTACCGGCAGGAGGCCTTGCGCTGCGCGCTGCTGATCCAGCGCGGCGGCCGGGCCAGTCTCAAGGCCCTGCGCGAAACTCGCGTCGTGCCCAATGCCCCGCGCATCCTCCAGCGCGACGTCTACGGCTGGTTCCGTCGACTCGAGCGCGCGACCTATGGCCTGACCGACCGCGCGAGCCAGGAGATCGGGCGCTTCGCGGCGGCCAATGCCTTGCCCGATCTCGGCCGCGGTACGATGTAAGGGGGCTCACCCCAGAGAGGTCCATGCCATGTGGAAGCCGAGGAAGACCGTCGGGCAGATGGTCGAGGAAGCGAAGACACGGATCGAGAACCTGTCGATCGAGCAGGTCGAGGCCGAGATGGCCCGCGGCGACGTCCAGGTCCTGGACATCCGCGACGTGCGCGAGCGGCGCAAGCTCGGCTTCATTCCCGGCTCGACCCACGTGCCCCGCGGCATGCTCGAGTTCTGGCTCGACCCGACGTCGCACTACTACACGGGCAAGGTCGATCCCACGAAACGCATCATCGTGTACTGTGCCGGCGGCCAGCGTTCGGCGCTCGCCGCCGACGTGCTGCGCGAGATGGGGTTCCCGAGCGTGGCCCATCTCGAGGGCGGCTTCAACGGCTGGGCGGCGGCCGGCCGCGCCGTCGACCGGGAGCCCGAGGGCCGCTCATGAGCGGCAGCGGGGCGACCAGCGTTCAGAATCGGTCACATTGACGTCTCCCGCCACCTGACGTAGCGTCCCCTTCATGGAGACGTATCCGGCCCGCACGCGGCGCTGGACCCGCGCGGAGTACGAGCGCTTGATCGACATCGGCGTTTTCCGCCCGGGCGAGCCCCTCGAGCTGCTGGGGGGCGAGCTCATCGTGAGCGAGCCCCAGAAGAGCGCGCACTACACGGCGATCGGTCTCGTCGAGGACGCTCTCCGCGCTGCCCTCGAGCCGGGCTGGCTGGTGCGGTCTCAGGGTCCCATCGCGCTCGACGACGAGTCCGAGCCCGAGCCCGACGTCGCAGTCACGCGCGGCGCTCGTCGGAGCTACAGCCGGCAGCATCCCTCGCGACCCGCGCTCGTGGTCGAGGTCGCGGAGTCGAGCCTGGCCCTCGACCGGGAGCACAAGGCCAGCCTCTACGCCCGCGCTCGCCTGGAAGACTACTGGATCGTGAACCTCGTCGATCGCGTCCTGGAAGTCTACCGACGGCCTGTCCCCGACCCGTCGTCGCCGTTCGGCTGGCGCTACGCTTCGAAGGAGGTCCTGAACGCCGAGTCCTCCGTCGAGCTCCTGGCCGCGCCGGGAACCCGCATTCTCGTCAGCGATCTCCTGCCCTAGAGAGAGGAGCATCCCATGAAAGCCGCCGTGTTCCACGGACCGCAGCAGCCGCTCACCATCGAGAACGTCGACATCGCCAAGCCGATCGGGCGCGAGGTGCTCGTGCAAACGGTCGCGAGTGGCGTGTGCCACAGCGATCTTCACTTCGTCGACGGGTACTACCAGTTCCCGGCTCCTGCCATTCTCGGCCACGAGGCCGCGGGCATCGTCGAGGCGGTGGGCCCGCACGTGACGGAGTTCAAGTCGGGCGATCACGTCATCGCGTGCCTGTCGGTCTTCTGCGGACACTGCAGCTACTGCCTGACCGGGCGGACTCACCTCTGCCAGTCGCGGCCCGTCCGGACTCCACAGGAGCCGCCGAAGCTCAGCTGGAAGGGCGCGGCGGTGAACCAGTTCGCGAATCTCTCCGCCTATGCCGAGCAGATGCTGGTCCACGAGAACGGGCTCGTCAAAGTGCGCGACGACATGCCGCTGGACCGTGGCGCGTTGATCGGCTGCGGCGTCACGACCGGGGTCGGCGCGGTGCTCAACACGGCACGCGTCGAGGCGGGCGCGACGGTGGCGGTGTACGGCGCCGGCGGCGTTGGCCTGGCGGTCATCCAGGGCGCGCGCATCGCCGGAGCCGGCATGATCATCGCCGTCGACGTCTTCGAGAAGAAGCTCGCGCAGGCCCGCGAGCTCGGCGCGACCCACACGGTGGACGCCTCCAAGGGCGACCCGGTCAAGGCCATCCGCGAGCTGACCGGCGGCGGAGTCGAGTACGCCTTCGAGGCGATCGGACTGAAAAAGGCCGCCGAGCAGGCCTTCGAGTGCATCCGCCCGGGCGGCACGGCGACGGTGATCGGCATGATTCCGGTGGGCCAGAAGATCGAGCTCGAGGGCAGCGTGTTCCTCCGGGAAAAGCGCATCCAGGGCTGCAGCATGGGCTCGAACCGCTTCAAGGTCGACATGCCGAAGTACGTCGACTTCTACCAGCGGGGCCTGCTCCGCCTGGACGAGATGATCACCCGACGGGGCCGTCTCGAGGACGTGAACGACGCGTTCCGCGCGATGAAAGCCGGCGAGGTGGCGCGCACGGTGCTGATGTTCGATTAGTTACAGGACCAGACGCGGCGTTACCCGGGACGCAGGTCGAGCGCGTCCGTCGCGTCCGGTCCGACCCACTCGATGCCCGCGTGCGCGCCCTTGACGGCCGACACCTCGACCTCGACGAGGAGCTCGGGCCGCGCGAGCCCGGCGATGCGGCAGCCGAGCGACGCGGGGCAGCTCTTGGCGAACCAGGCCGGGCCCTCGCCGTGGGCCCGATTCACGCTGGCGCCGTCGACGGTGAAGGTGCGGCGCCGGACGACGTCGTCCAGCGTGGCGCCGGCCTGCTCGAGCGCCCACTGGACGGTCTCGACGGACAGGTCGGATTGCGCGGCCCAGTCGCCCGACGCCTGCGGCTCGCCCGACGCGTTCATCGACGTGCAGCCGCTGACCCAGATCCAGTCGCCGACCTCGACGGCGCGGGCGTAGCCGCGCGGCTTCTCGCGCTGCTGCTGGGTGTAGATGTCCCGGCGAGTCTTCGCCGCCCCGACGATCGCTTCCGCCTCGACCTCGATCAGCATCTCCGGGAGCACGAGCGCCGGAATACCGAGCAGCGTCGAGGTGGGCCGCACGTCGCCGAGCGCTTCGAGCCAGGCCCGCGTGTAGTCCGCGGTGCGCGCGAGGTCGGTGAGAAACGTCTTGGTGTAGACGATGTCCTCGCGCGCGGCGCCGGCCTGCCCGAGGGCCCAGAAGATCGTGTCCATGGTGCTGCGCGTCTGCCGATAGAGGTCGCCCTTGCCGTCGACGACACCCCGCGCGCTCAGCGCCGTGCTCCCGGAGACGAGCACGCGGTCGCCCACGCGCACCGCGCGTGAGTACGCGTACTCGTCTTCGATCGCGCGCCCGGACGAGATGCGGCGCGCCGTGGCGCCGGCGCCGTCGACCGCGTCGAGCTCGATCTCGACGAGCTGCTCGGGCCGCGCGAGCCGGTTGACCTGGACGAGCGTGGCCGCCGGCCGCGCGTCGCGAAGGTATCGAGCGAGCGTGCGCGCGGCACGATCGGCCATGCCGATGTCGGTGACGTAGATGCGGCTCCGCACCACGTCCGCGAGCTTGCCGCCGGCCTTGCCCAGGCTCCACTCGGCGATGGTCATGATGGTCTCGACCTGCTTGGCGACGTCGCCGACCCCGCGCACGCTGCCCTGTCGGTCGATCGCCGTCGTGCCCGACTGCAGCACCAGGTCGCGCACGCGCACGGCGCGCGAATAGTGCGCCTGCTTCTCGAGCGATCGTCCCGACGCGACGTTGATCCGCCGATCCGTTCCCATCGGTTCCTCCTGAGTCAGCGGATCGCGGTCCGCTCGCGGAAGACTCGTCAGCGCGGGCGCCGGACGATCGCCGGCACGCGGGCGGCCCAGGGCTGGGCCGCCTCGAACGCCGCCGCGGCCCTGAGCACCGCCGCCTCGCCGCGCCGCTTGCCGACGATCTGCAGGCCCACCGGCAGTCCCTGGCTCGTGAAGCCGCACGGGATCGAGATGGCCGGCAGGCCGAGCACCGAAAACGCGTACGTGAGATAGGAGCGCTGCATCGTCCGGCCCACGGGCACGCCGTTGATCTCGAGCACGTGCGGCTGCTCGAGCGGGAACGGCGGCGTGGCCGACGTCGGCGTGATCAAGAGATCGCGCTCGGCCAGGAATTCACGCACGCGTTGCCACTGCCGCGTGCGGAGGAGCTCGCCGCGAGCGACCGCGACCGACGTGAGCGCCATCCCCTGCTCGGTGTTCTCCACCAGCCCCTGCTGGAGCACGGCGCGGTGCTCGGGCAGCTTGTCCGCGTGGCGAGCGACCATCAGGAGCCCCCGCGTGAGGCGAACGATCTCCGGCACGTCGCTCATGTCCGGGCAGGCGGCTTCCACGCGGGCGCCGGCCGACCGGAACACGCCGACCGCGCGCTCGAAGACCGCCCGCACCTCGTGGTCGATCGTCGTCAGCCCGCCGAGATCGGACGTCCAGGCGATACGCCAGCCCTTCACCGACGGGGCCTTGGCCGCCTTCACGAAGGCGTGCGGATCGACGTCGTAGGAGAGCGGCGAGCGGTCGTCGGCGCCCGCCATCACCGACAGCATCAGCGCCGTGTCGGCGATGGTCCGCGCCATCGGCCCCTCCACCGAGTACGTGTCCCACGCGAGCACGGAGGGATAGCGCGGGATCAGCCCGGGCGTCGTGCGGAACCCGACGACCCCGCAATAGGACGCCGGGCCCCGGAGCGAGCCGCCGAGATCGGTGCCTTCCGCGAGCGGGCACATGCCCGTGGCCAGCGCCGCCGCCGAGCCGCCGCTCGATCCGCCCGCCGTCAGCGCGAGATTCCACGGGTTGCGGGTGGCGCCGAAGACCGCGTTCACCGTGTTGGGCCCGAACGCGAACTCCGGCGTGTTGGTCTTGCCGATCACGATCGCTCCGGCCGCGCGAAGCCGCTGGACGACGAGCGCGTCCTCGTCGGGGACGTGGCTCTCGAAGAGCTTGGAGCCGTGGGTCGTTCGGATACCCTTCGTCGCCGTGACGTCCTTGATGCCGACCGGCACGCCGAAGAGCGGTGGCAGGGTGACCCCCCGGCGGAGCGCCGCGGTCGACCGCCGCGCCTCCCGCAGCGCTGCGTCGCGCACCAGCGTGACGATCGCGTTCACGTCGGGGTTCACGGCGTCGATCCTCGCGAGGACCGCCTGCATGACCTCGAGCGGCGAGGCTTTGCGCTCGCGGTAGAGCCGCGACAGCTCGACGGCGGGCGCGAAGCAGAGATCGCGGGCGGGCGTCATGGCGCGCACAGTCTACACTGCGCCGGGACGGGACGTTGCGACGCCACGAATCCTGCTCTAAGCTGTCGCGCGCCAGCCGGTGCCTCGGACTTCAGAAGGAGATGGCCATGCCAACCATCGCGTCGATCGACAGAATCTTCGGTCAGGCCGTCGAGTCGAAAGCCATGCCCGGGATCGTGGCGGTCGCCGCCACGGACACGGCGACGCTGTACGAGGGCGCCTTCGGCAAGCGCGAGCTCGGCAAGGACGCGCCGATGACCCTCGACACGGTCGTGTGGATCGCCTCGATGACCAAGGCCATCACGGCGACCGCCGCCATGCAGCTCGTCGAGCGGGGCAAGCTGAGTCTCGACCGTCCGGCGAGCGAGGTGGTCGGGGGACTGGCTTTGGCGAAAGTGCTCGAGGGATTCGACGCGGCCGGCCAGCCGCGTCTGCGGGCACCGAAACGGCCGATCACGCTGAAGCACCTCCTGACCCACACCGCGGGCTTCGCCTATGAGATCTGGCGGCCGGAGATCGCGCAGTACCAGACCGTGACCGGAACGCCGGGCATCACGACCTGTACGAACGCGGCCCTGACCACGCCGCTGCTGTTCGATCCGGGCGACCGCTGGGAATACGGCATCAGCATCGACTGGATCGGCAAGATGGTCGAGGCTCTGAGCGGCCAGAAGCTCGATCGCTACCTCCAGGACAACGTCCTCGGGCCCCTCGGGATGAAGGACACCTCGTTCAAGCTCTCGTCGTCGCAGCGCGCCCGGCTGGCGAGCGTGCACCAGCGCGACGAGAAGGGCGCGCTCGCGCCGATCGAGTTCGCGCTCCCGGAGGATCCCGAATTCCTCATGGGCGGCGGCGGGCTCTACGGCACGGCGCGCGACTACCTGGCGTTCACGCAGACGATCGTGCGTGGCGGCAGCCTGAACGGCGCCAAGGTGCTGCGTCCTGAGACCGTCGACCTCATGGCGGAGAACCACATCGCGCCGCTCGATATTCCGGTCATGAAAACGGCGGTCCCCGCGCTGTCCAACGACGTCGAGTGGTTCCCCGGGATGCGCAAGGGCTGGGGCCTGAGCTTCCTGATCAACACCCAGCAGGCGCCGACTGGGCGTGCGGCCGGCAGTCTCGCCTGGGCCGGCCTCGCCAACACCTACTTCTGGATCGATCGCACGAAGAGGGTCTCGGGCGTCTTCCTCTCTCAGGTCCTCCCGTTCTACGACCACACGGCGATTGATTTGCTCGGGAAGTTCGAGACGGAGGTGTACCGGACGCTGTCGTAGCCCGGCGCGAAGTTAGCGGACGCGCCCGCGCAGCGCGCGCCAGACGCGCTCGGGCGTCAGCGGCAGGTCGCGAAGCCGGACGCCGGTGAGCCGCGCGAGCGCGTTGGCGACGGCCGGGCTCACCGGGATCAGGCCCCCCTCGCCCGCGCCCTTGGCGCCGAACGGGCCGCTGCCGTCCGCGTTTTCCACGAAGCGGCACTCGAGGGCCGGCGGCGCATCGTCCGCGCGCGGCACGCGGTAGGCGAGCAGGGTACCGTTCAGCAGGTGGCCGTCCGCGTAGAGCATCTCCTCGAAGAGCGTGTGGCCGAGTCCCTGGACCACGGCGCCCTCGTCCTGGCCCTCGAGCAGGAGCGGATTGATGGCGCGGCCCACGTCGGCCACCGACACGTAACGCTCGACCCGCACCGCGCCCGTCTCTTCATCCACGCTCACCTCGGCCGCGCCCACCGCCATCTCCCAGAACGGAGTGCTGCCGCCAAGCGGCGCGGCCGTGCGGCCGGGCGCGATCACCCCGCGACCGATCAGCTCGCCTCCGGACATTCCGAACCTGAGCGCCAGCACCTCGGCGTACGTGAAACGCTGCGCCGGCGCCACCACCGCGCCGTCGTCGAGGGCGAGGTCTCGGGTGAGGACACCCAGGCACTCCGCCACGACCCGGACGAGCTGCTCGCGCACGTCCTCGGCGGCGACCTGCACGGCGCGCCCGGTCATCACCGTCGACCGGCTCGAGCTCGTGGTCTGATCGTAGGGCGTCACCGCGGTATCGGGCTGGACGACCGTCACGCGTGTCAACGGCACGCTCAGGACCTCGGCGGCGATCTGCGCGAGCACGGTGCGCGTCCCCTGGCCCATCTCCACGGCGCTGGCGAGCACGGTGGCGCTCCCGTCGGCGTGCAGGCGCACGATCGCCTCCGACACACTCGGCGCCACCGAGGCCTTGAGCATCGCCGCCACGCCGCGCCCGCGATCGGCCGCGCCCGCCTGCGTCCAGCCGATCGCGTCGGCGGCGCGGCCGAGGCTCTCCTCGAGCTTGCCGTCGATGGGCGTGTCGCCGGGCGCGAACTCCTCGCCGTGGGCGAGAAAGTTCTGGCGCCGGAGATCGACCGGATCGCGATCGAGCCGGTCCGCGGCGACGTCGAACAGCGACTCGAGCGCCCACGCGAGCTGCGGCACCCCGAACCCTCGGAACGCGCCGCCCGGCGTCGTGTTCGTGTAGACGGCCCGGGCGTCGAGCGCCACGTTCGCTACGCGATAGGGGCCGGTCGCCGTGTAGGTGCCCTTCTGGACGACGCGCGGGCCGATGTCCGCGTAGGCGCCGACGTCGTAGTCGGCGTGGCACTCCACGCCGACGAGCGCGCCGTCGCGCCGGAAGCCCACCCGGGTGGTGACGCGTGCGGCGCAGCGGCGCACCGTCTGGAACGCTTCGGGCACCGACGCCGCCAGGCGCACCGGCCGGCCGGCCGCGTGCGCCAGCGTCGCCGCCAGCGGCTCGAGCTTCGCGTACGTCTTGCTGCCGAAGCCGCCGCCCAGGTGCGGGACGACGACGCGGATCCGCGCGAGCGGCACGCCGAACATCTTCGCCAGCTCGACGCGCACCGAGTACGGGTTCTGGGTCGACGCCCAGAGGGTCAGGGCGCCGGTCTCGTCCCAGGCGGCCAGCACGGCGTGCGGCTCGAGTGCCACGTGCTGCACGGGCGGAAACCGATACGCGTCCTCGACGACGACGTCGGCCCCGGCGAGCGCGGCCGTCGCGTCGCCGCGCGCGAGGTGGAACTGGTGGCAGACGTTCGTGCCCGGCTCGGGCCGCAGCGTGGAGAGATCCGCGAAGTGGCCGGCCAGCGGCAGGCCCGTATGGACCAGCGCGGCGCCCGGCGCCAGCGCCTCCTCGAGCGTGATCACCGCCGGGAGCGGATCGTAGTCGACGTCGATGAGGTCGAGCGCCTCCGCGGCCGTTGCCTCGTCGACGGCGGCCACCGCAGCGACCGGCTCGCCCTCGTACCGGGCGACGTCGATGGCGAGCACCGGGCGATCGCGATACGCCGGCCCGTAGTAGGGGTCGCACCAGGTCAGGTCGGCGCCGCTGAGCGCCGCGAAGACGCCGGGCCGCGCACGGGCCCGGGCGACGTCCACGCGCCGCACGCGCGCGTGAGCGTACGGCGAGCGGAGCACCTTCGCGTGAGCCATGCCCGGCAGTGCGAGGTCGGTGACGTAGCGCGCCCGGCCGGTGACCTTCTCGAGCGCGTCGACGCGGGACACCGGATGCCCGACGACGCGAAGCGGACGCGCGCTCACCGGGCGGCCTCCGCGGCCACCAGGATCGCGTCGACGATCTTGCGGTAGCCCGTGCAGCGGCAGAGGCTGCCGCGCAAGTAGTGCAGGACGTCGTCGCGGGTCGGCTTCGCGTTCTCGGCGAGCATCGCCCGCGCCGTGAGCAGCATTCCCGACGTGCAGAAGCCGCACTGCACGGCGCCCGCGTCCACGAACGCGCGCTGGAGCGGATGCAACGACTCCCCGTCGGCCATCCCCTCGACGGTCAGGACCGAGCGCCCGTCGGCCTCCACCGCGAGATAGGTACAGGCGCTCACGGCGAGGCCGTCGACCAGCACGGTGCAGGCGCCGCACACCTGGGTATCGCACGAGCGCTTGGCGCCCTTGAGGTCGAGGCCGTCCCGCAGCACGTCGAGCAGCAGCGCGTGGGCCGCCACCTCGAGATCGTGGGACCGGCCGTTCACGACCAGGTGAATCTTCATGACACCGCCATCACGCGACCACCGCGTGGGGAAACCGCCCCGATGGCTCCGCGCCGCGCGCCCGGCCCGCCGCGATCCGGAGCGCGCGCCGTACGAACACCGCCACCATCTCGCGCTTGTAGTCGGCCGAGCCGTAGAGGTCGTCGGCCGGATCGACGCTCGCGGCCGCCGTCTCGGCCACCGCGCCCGCCGCGTCCTCGAGGTCGGCGACCGACGCGCCCGTCAGGCGCGCCTCGGCGGCGGGTACCCGCGCGGGCTGCGGGCCGACGCAGCCGATGGCGACGCGCGCGTCCACGACCCGGACACTACCGCCGCTGCGCCGCGTGCCGCCGGGGTCTGCTCCGTCGAGCTGGAGCGCGACCGCGACGCCGAGCGTCGGGCGCTCGTGAATGCCGAACTTGACATAGGCGGACGCGGTGCCCGCCGGCCAGGGCGCGAGCCGCACGACTGCAAGAAGCTCGTCCGAAGCGCGCGCCGTCTCCCACGGCCCGCGCACGAATTCCGCGAGCGACAGCTCGCGGCGCCCGCGCGGCGAGACGAGCTCGACGGTCGCGTCGAGCGCCAGGAACAGCGTGGCGAGGTCGCTGTGAGGGTCGGCGAAGGCGAGGTTGCCGCCGACCGTGCCGACGTTCCGGACCCGAATGTTGGCGACGTGCCGGGCGACCGATGCGACGAGGGGGCAGCGGGCGCGCACGAGCGCGGAACGCTCGACCGTCCGGTGAGTGACCGTGGCGCCGATCGTCAGCCGTGCCCCGTCGCCGATGCCGTCGAATTCACGGATGCGCTTGACGTCGACGAGGTGGCGCGGGCGGAGAAGCCCCAGCTTCATGAGCAGCAGCAGCTCTGTCCCGCCGGCGTACGGCGACGCGTCCTCGCCGAGCCGCGCCAGCAGCGCGCACGCCTCGTCCGCGGTGTCGGGCCGGTGGAGCGTGAAGGGTCGCAGCACGATCAGCGGCCGAGCGCCGTCGCCGGCCGCACGATCTCCTCCGAGATCATCCGGAGATACTCGATGCGCGCCTTCACCTCGCGCGGCAGGCTGTAGATGGTGAGGCCGATGCCGTCGAGACCGAGAGCACGCGCCCGCGCGATCGTCTCAAGACACTGGGCCGGGGTGCCGTTGATCGTCCAGTCGTCGAGGTTGGCGTCGAAGCCGAGCTGGAGCTGCACCATGCCGGGCTCCTGCATCTCCCAGCTCCGGTACATCGCGAACGTCCGCTCGAGATAGCCGCGCGCGGCGGCGCGCGCCGCCTCCTTGCTGGTACCGACGATGAGGCTGCGCGAGGCGAACGCCGTGCCCGCGGTCGCCGCGCCCTCCGCCGCGCGCGCCTCGCGATAGACACCCACGAGGCGTCCGACGTCGGCCCAGGCGACCTGAGGGCCGAAGAACACGGCGTCGACGAGGCGTGCCGCGCGCCTCGTCGCGCCGATGCTCTGGGCCCCCATCTCGAGCGGCGGATGCGGGCGCTGGTGGGGCGGCAGCCCGAGGCGGGCCTTCGTCAATTTCGTGTAGGCGCCCCCGAAGGTGACCTCGTCCCCGTGCCAGAGCCGCTTCATCACGCCGAGCGATTCCTCGAGCTTGGGCACGCGGTCCCGGCGCCGAAGACCGGCCGCCTCGAGCTCGAGCTCCCGGTAGCCGATCGCCACGCCGACGTCCAGCCGCCCATGAGTGATGTGGTCGAGCGTGACCACGCTCTCCGCGACGTCGACGGGGTTCAGAAGCGGCAGCAGGAGCATCGAGGTCTTGAGCCGCATCTCGCCCGCTTCCGGCGCGAGCCGGCCCAGCATCGCGATCGGGTGGGGCCAGACGGTCGGATGAGAGAGCCAGTGGTGGCCGATCGAGGCCCACGCGAAGCCCATCCCGGCCGCCGCCCGCACGACCTCGATCGCCTCGTCGATGATGGCCGTGGGCGCGCGGTCCGTCGGGCTCCAGAAGGGTGTGAGGTGGAAGCCGATCCGCACGGGCGTATTCTACCCGGTGCGGCCGCCATGGGCGCCGGGGGCTGGGCCCCCCGCGTGCGAGGCGACCAAGATGCAAATCGCCCCGCTGGCCGAGGCGCGGCTACAACTGTCGGCGGCTCGAGGAGGAGTCCCGCACATGACGACGCTCGAAGAGGTCCTGCGCACCCGCGTGGCGCGTTTCGTGGATCGCCTGCCCGACTGGGACGCGTTCGCCGACGCCCGCGTCGAGGGCTATCGGCGGGCCCAGCACCGGTACATCGGCGCCGGCGCCTCCGGCAAGACCGACGCGCGCGCGATTCCCGCCGAGCAGTTCACCCTGAGCGTCATGTTCGTGCCGCCGGGTCAGGGCAACGCCCCGCACACGCACGAGGTCGAGGAGGTGTTCTTCATCCTCGACGGCAAGGTGAAGGTCTTCTTCGAGGACGGCGCCGGCCACCGCGAGGAGACGGTGCTCGGGCGCTGGGACTGCGTCTCCGCCCCGGCGGGCGTCGTTCACGGCTTCGAGAACGTCGGCCTCGAGCCCGCGTATCTCCAGGTGATGCTCGGCCGCGCGCGCCCCGACCTGATGAACTACGCGGATCCCGGGCTGCAGGCCACGCGCGACGCGCACCTCGGGGCGGCCCGGGCTTGATTGCTCGCTTCCTGACGCTATCGTAAGGTGCTGGCCGTGTCGAGCGACCGTGAGCCGCGCGAGCACGTGGGTCGCAACCGCGCCCGCTGGGACGTCGAGGCCAAGGACTATGTCGCCGGCGGTGAGAGATCCTGGGCTCGCGAGGAGCCGGCCTGGGGCGTCTGGCGGGTGCCCGAGTCACAGCTCGGCGTCCTGCCGGGAAACCTAGCCGGGAAGGACGCGATCGAGCTCGGATGCGGCACGGCGTATGTTTCGGCCTGGCTCGCCCGTCGCGGGGCGCGCGTCGTCGGCATCGACGCGTCGATGGCCCAGCTCTCGACCGCCCGGCGACTCCAGCGCCAGCACGGCCTCGAGTTCCCGCTGCTCCACGCCGACGCCGAGCTCGTGCCGTGCCGAGACGCGGCCTTCGACCTCGCGATCTCGGAGTACGGTGCCTGCCTGTGGGCCGACCCCGATCGTTGGCTCCCCGAGGCGGCCCGGGTACTGCGACCCGGCGGCGAGCTGATCTTCCTCGTGAACTCATCGCTCCTGACGCTCTGCGTACCGGCGGAGGACGGCGTCGCCGCCACCGATCGGCTGCTGCGCCCGGCGTTCGGGATGTTTCGGATCGAGTGGCCGGGCGATCCGGGCGTCGAGTTCCATCTCTCCCACGGCGACTGGATCCGGCGGCTCCGACGGAGCGGATTCGAGATCGAGGACTTGATCGAGGTGCGGCCCGCCGAATCAGCCACGACGCGCTATCCCTACGTCACGCTGGAGTGGTCGCGACAGTGGCCGGCCGAAGAGATCTGGCGGGCGCGGCGCCGGTAGCGATCATGGACGACCTCCTGATCCGAGGCGGGCAGCTGATCGACGGCACCGGATCACCCGGACGCGGGGCCGACGTGAGCATCGGCGCGGGCCGGATCGTCGCGATCGAGCCCCGCGCCGAGCGCCCGGCGCGACGCGTGATCGACGCGGACGGTCTGTCTCCACCGTGGTCGTCAACAGCGAGGTGGTCGTGGACGGCGGCGACCACACCGGCTTGCTCCCCGGGCATCTGCTGCGACGGCGGGGGCCGCGGTAAACGCGGTGCCGCGTGACGCCGTCGAAGAGGACAACATGAACAGGCGAATGGCGGTGGGGGTTCTCGGCGGTCTCGCGTTCGGCACTGTCGCCGCAGCGTGGGGGCGACGCGCGCTCGCGCAACCGGTGTGCACGCTGACGCCGGAGCAGATCGAAGGCCCGTTCTACCTGGACCAGGCTCGCATTCGCGAAGCCATCTCCGAGGGCAAGCCCGGCGTGCCGCTCCAGCTCGTTCTCCGCGTGCTCGAGGCCTCCGCGTCCTGCGCGCCGATCGCAAAAGCCGCCGTGGACGTCTGGCAATGCGATGCGCTCGGCATCTACTCCGGCTACGAGGGCGCCGCCATCGCCCCGCGGCACGTCGAGCCGGTGGACGACAAGACGTTTCTGCGGGGCACGCAGCTCACGGACGGCGCCGGCGGCGTCC